>DBYO01000016.1:16731-74989 GCA_002310235.1 Bacteroidales bacterium UBA1184 | reverse complement strand
TCGATGCTGCCCGATTCTGCTATTGTCGCAGTTACTGGAGTACGTTCGCTTGTGCAGACGCTTTCTGTATTTACAATCCAGTTGTAGAATGTGTAGTAGTAGCTATTTTGGGAACCGTATGCTCCTGTTATGCTTATTACGTTATCAACGGAGTATGGGAAACTTCCATTCTGTCGGTAGGTGTAGCGTATGTTGTTTGCGTAGATATTATATGTACCTGGTTCCAAGTCAACGTTAAGTGTTAGTGTGTTAAGACCATAAGCGAGGGTGTGTGGCTGAGAATATACTTGTTGGTTTGAACTATTTGATATGGTTATTGTCTTGGTTTGGTTATTCTGTGAGCAATAAACATCTACCGAAACCAACGTAAGAGCCTTCGAAACTGTAAATTTTAGACCTCTGTTGTTCTGATTCTGCGTATATTCAGTTGCCGAAGAGTTGTCTGAAATACCTACGTTATAGGTTTCTTCAGTACCTACTTGCGATTCTACATAAACGGTTGTTGTTGATGCGAATGTATTGGTGTACGATTCGCCAGTTTCGAGTTCAGTGCCTCCGGTCTGTGCATCGAACCAGTGCAATGTGCCTGTACCTTGTGCCGAAAGTGTAAGTGTTGAGTTTGCACATCCGCTTGCATTGGTTACCGAAGTGATTTCTGGAGCAGAAATTTCAATTTCGTGAGTTGTTGAGTTGCTGCCCAAAGAATTTGTAACGGTAAGTGCTATTGTATAAGTGCCGTTACCTGCGTAAGTATGGGTTGGATTTGCTTCTATAGATGTTGTTCCGTCGCCAAAGTCCCATAGGTACGAAGTTGCAAATGTTGATTCGTTGGTTAATGTTATATCGTGAGAGCATCCGTCAGCAGTTGCAGTGAATGCTGCTTCTGGTTCCTGAATATAGCAGCTTATTTCGGCAACCCATCCCGATGAAACTTCGTATTGGTCGGAATAGAACATTATTGTCAATGCTCCATCGGCATTGGTTGCTGTTACGGTTCCTGGATTGTTAGTTCCGCATACACCATCGACTAGTACAGGTGCCGAAGTTGATGTTCCATCGTAGATGTATAGCTTGTCGTAGCATCCTGTATTTCCTGCTGCTTCAAGCGAAAACTCGCTGAATGTAAGTCTGATGTATGCACCTTCGGTACTAGGGTATATTGTCTGTGTAAGATTGTTGATGTTGTTTGTATAGTTGCTTTCACCTCCTGGATCGCGATATGTTCCGCTGCATACATATATTGGCTCGCAGCTCATGTCTATTATTGATACGACATTGATGTATTCTGTCTTTGTTTCGGTGTCAGAGCCAAAAGCATTCGAGGCAACCAAGGTTACTGTGTATTCGCCTGGCTCGCTATATGTCACTGTTGGATTTTGCAAGGTTGATGTTGCTGGATTACCACCTTCGAAAGTCCACGACCATGAATTCGGCATGTTCGTAGAAAGGTCGGTAAATGTTACTGTACTGCCTGTTGATATGCTTGTCTCCGATGCCGAGAAGTCGGCAACTGGTGGAACGGCTTCATATACTGTGATTTGTTCGGTCGTTGATGCCGAGCAACCGTTTGTATTAACTATGGTAAGTGTTGCATCGTAAGTTCCGTGTGTGTTGTATGTTACCGATGGATTTGTTGCTGTACTCGTTGCTGGCGAACCGCCATCGAAACTCCACGATGCAGAAACATAGTTGCCCGAAGTTGTATTGTTGAACTGTACGCTGCTTCCTTCGTACAATGTTGTTGGATTTGCTGTAATGGTTGGAACAATTGTGCCTTCGGGATACAAGGTTACGTCCAGTCGCTGGCAAGCCATATTCTGCGTGGTAATATCAAATGTTTGCGAAATATAGCCGTCCTTCGAGAAGGTTACGCTATATGTACCAGCATATATTGGGCGGTGGTAATTGCCAATTGGAGCTGATGTGTAAACTTCCGAATTGTCGGTGTCGTGGTTGTTTATAAAGACCTTTACATCGCTGAGAGGCTGGTTTGTACAGCCATCGGTAACAATTCCGCGGAAACCATAAAGAACTTGCTCTGTGTAGTTAAGTATTGATTTGCGGTTGTATCCCCAGTAAGTATTTAGGGATTCTGAATCCAATTTTTTCGTAGTAGTAAATTCAATGGTAGTCTCCTTTATGTGTTTGTAGTAGTTCATATAATCTTGACGACCACCGTCAATAGAGTACCATTCGCTACCTTTTATCACTCCATTGTGACCTGGTTTGTCGGAAGGTCCAGTAAAATAGCTTGAATTTATTGAATGGACAGTATCAACATACATTCTTGATATATACTCCCACCACAGATCATCGGCATTTGGACGAGCTGAACTTGTCCAGCCGTTTTCGTCCCATGGGTAGTTCATACACTCGTCGCCACCGTGGCAGTTGGCCGACATCACGAAGTTGTGAGCATCGGCGTAGGCAGTCATCATTGTGATTTCTGGTTCGTTAGGATATTCTGCCGTGTGATTGGCAGTATTGGTTACGAACGGAAAGTTTCTGTTAAGGTCAACATAGTTTTGGTTGTACCTGCGGGCTTTCTGTATGCTTGTGCCGTCATTCGACTGATAGAATGTTCCATCTGGATTTGTAAGAGGCGAAATGTATATCTCAACATTGTTGACTAGGTTTCTAATTTGCTCGTCAGTGTCATATTTTGTCAGAAGTTCATCGACAAGACGGATAAGGAAATACCATCCAGAAGTTTCGTCGCCGTGCATTGTGCTGCTCCACCAGAATTCAGGCTCGTCTTCGTCAACGCCTACATTGTCCGAAATTATCATTGTTATTATAGGACGGTTGTTTACCGAATAGCCAACAGTATCCATCTTGCACAATGTTGGATATGTGGTTGCATAGTTGTGCATCATTTCCAGATAAACGGCATAAGTGGGGTAGCGGTCCCAGTTTTCCATTTGTGCTACGTTTGTCGCCATATTTATTGCACGAGTTTGACGATAGTATTCGTAAACTGGCTCATATTCAATGTTATAAGTCTTGAAGCGCTCGTATTCTCTGGCATTTGCGTATGCTTCCACGTATGTGTCGTTCACCTTGTCGATTGACATTATATGGCTAAGTTCGTGGACGAGCTCACGATTTCCATTATGTGGGAATCTCAGCACTACTTCGCCACGATTTTCTAGAGTCTGCTCTATGAATTGTAGGTCAGATTCTGTCTGTCCGAAAATTGCCAAAGTACCAAATATACAGGCAATTATAGTAAATAATTTTTTCATATACTATATGTTCAAATATAAATTTCAAATTTATTTGATTAAAAGAGAAAAGAAACCCTTTTTTTTAATAGTTGTTGTTTTTTTAGACCAAAAGCAATATTTTTATTATTATAAATAATAATATGGACACTAAATCCTGACTTAATTAATATTTTTGATAGCTTTATAATATGGTGTGTTGGGCTATTTTTGTAATTTTGCGCTGTATTCCTATTAGAGGAAAAGATTTTAGTATGGATTTCAATGCTTTAGAATCGAATTTCAAGGGTGCTGTCTGCACCGACAACATACACAGGATAGTCTATGCTACCGACGCTTCGGCATATCGCGAACTGCCTATGGCGGTCTGCGTGCCCGAGGACAATGACGACATCCGTACCGTAATACGCTTTGCTCGCGAGAATGGTCTTAGCATCATCCCACGTGCTTCGGGAACGTCCATTGCTGGTCAAGTGGTCGGAAACGGAATCGTGGTCGATGTGTCTAAAAACTTTGGCAAGGTGCTGGAACTCAACGAAAAAGAAAAATGGGTTCGCATTCAGCCCTGCATTGTGCTCGACGAACTGAACAAATATCTCGCACCGCATAATCTGTTTTTTGGTCCCGAAACTTCAACATCAAACCGCTGCATGATTTCGGGAATGGTTGGCAACAATTCCTGCGGCTCGCATTCGCTCATTTATGGCAGTACTCGTGACCATTTGTTGGAGGTTAGATGCATATTGTCAGATGGTTCCGATGTTACTTTTGGCGAACTATCGCGCGAGGAATTCAACGCAAAGTGCGAACTTCAGTCGCTCGAAGGCGACATCTACCGCCATATCCGCGACTTGCTGTCCGACAAGGAAGTGGTTGATGAAATAAAAGCCAACTATCCCGACCCCGAAATTCGCCGACGTAACACTGGTTATGCGTTCGATTGCCTTCTCGACAACGAGATTTTTGGTAATTCGGACAAGAAATTCAACTTCTGCAAGCTAATTGCCGGTTCTGAAGGAACTTTGGCGTTCATCACCGAGATAAAGTTGAACCTTGTCGATAAGCCATCGGCAAACAAGGCTCTGATGTGCGTTCACACTGCAACTTTGGACGAAGTCTTCGAGGCTAACCTTGTTGCGTTGAAGTATTCGCCGTCGTCTATTGAGTTGATGGACAAGAAGGTGCTTGATCTTACCAAGGAGAACATTGCCCAGCGGCAAAACCGTTTTTTTGTGGAAGGCGACCCCGAAGGCGTGCTTATTGTTGAGTGGGTGAACGACGACGAAAACTGGATTCAGCAGCAGATTGCGGCTCTCGAAGCCGACTTGCGCAGTCATAACTATGGCTATTGCTATCCTATTATCCGTGGTGATAACATTCCAAAGGTGTGGGCGTTGCGCAAGGCTGGTCTTGGTGTGCTTGGCAATATGCCCGGCGACCGCAAACCTGCACCGGTAATTGAGGATACGGCCGTCAATCCCAAGGACTTGCCTGCATATATGAAGGACTTCCGCGCTATGCTCGAAAGGTTGGGGCTCGAATGTGTTTTCTACGCTCACATCAGCACTGGCGAACTGCATCTGCGCCCGATTCTGAACCTGAAGGACGAGCACGATGTTGAACTTTTCCATACTGTTGCGTTGGAGACTGCAAAACTGGTGAAAAAATATCACGGTTCGCTCAGTGGCGAACACGGCGACGGTCGCTTGCGCGGTGAGTTCATTCCACTTATGCTTGGCGACAGGATTTACGAAATGTTTGTGCAGTTGAAGCAGGTCTGGGACAAGGACAATGTGTTCAACGCCAACAAGATAATCGGTACGCCGAAGATGAACACCCATCTGCGCTACAAGCCCGGACAGCAGACCCGCGAGATTGAAACCTATTTCGATTTTTCGCGTACTGGCGGTTATCTGCGTACAGCTGAAAAATGCAATGGTGCTGGCGATTGCCGCAAGTCGCACATCATTGGCGGAACGCTCTGCCCGAGTTTTCAGGCTACGCGCAACGAGCAGAACTCCACGCGCGCCCGTGCCAACATTCTCCGCGAACTGATTACAAATTCCACAAAGCCCGACCCGTTTATGGAAAAGGAAGCCTACGAGGTGCTCGACCAGTGCCTGCTGTGCAAGGCCTGCAAATCGGAATGTCCGTCGGGTGTGGATGTTGCCAAGCTGAAAATGGAATTTCTGCAGCATTACTACGACCATTATGGAGTTCCGTTGCGCAGTCGTGCTGTGGCTATGCAACCGCGATTGTACAGGCTGGCGGCAATGGTTCCGCATATCTCAAATTTCTTCTTCAAGAACAAGTTTTTTGCGAAAATAATCCAGAAAACCATCAGTTTCAGCACCGAAAGGAACATTCCGCTGATGAGTACCGTAAATCTCAGGAAACAGGTGCGCAAAATAGGGGAGATGTGTGCAGAAAAGCCAAAGAAAACCATTTATCTTTTTGTTGATGAGTTTTCGCGCTATTTGGACACTCACATTGCTGTGGATGCGGTGTCGCTGTTTACCAAGTTGGGTTACGAAGTAAGACTTGCCAAGTTGAAGGAAAGTGCGCGTACTTGGCTCAGCAAGGGACTTGTACGCAAGGCAAAGAAGATTGCAAATGCCAATATCGCCATGCTTGGCGACCTTATCAGCGACAAAACTCCGCTTGTCGGCATCGAGCCGTCGGCAATTCTTGCCTTCCGTGACGAATATCCCGACCTTGCTACAAAGGAAAACCGCGCCAAAGCCGAAAACCTTGCCAAAAATGCGCTTCTGTTCGACGAGTTTATCTGCCGTGAAATCGACTGTGGCAATATAAGTTCCGAGATGTTTACCGATGAGGTTGCAAATGTAATGTTTCACGGACATTGCCAGCAGAAGGCGTTAATCGGAACGAAATTCACCTTGAAGGCTTTGTCTCTGCCGAAGAATTTTACCGTTAGGGAAATTCCGAGTGGTTGCTGTGGCATGGCAGGTTCATTTGGCTACGAGAAGGAGCACTACGAACTTTCGATGAAGATTGGTAAGTTGGTTCTTTTCCCAACAATTCGCAATGCTGATCCAAATACGATAATTTCAGCAGTTGGCACAAGCTGCCGATGCCAAATCAAGGACGGAACAGGGGTAGAGGCGCTGCATCCGCTCGAGATATTGAATAGAGCTGCGAAAATTAGGTAAGTGTTGTGGTAAAATTATTCCTTGCCAACTTGCATTAAAATTGTAAATTTGCAAAAAATACAAACGTAATGAAAGGAATAATTTTGGCAGGTGGCGCAGGTACGCGCCTGCACCCGATGACAATAAGCATCTCCAAGCAGATAATTCCGGTTTACGACAAACCGATGATTTACTACCCTCTTTCAACACTTATGCTGGCAGGAATCCGCGAAGTGCTGATAATCTCGACTCCACAGGACATTGGTTTGTACGAAAAGCTTTTCGGCGACGGCTCGCAACTCGGAATGGATATCCACTACAAGATTCAGCCTTCGCCCGACGGACTTGCGCAGGCTTTCATTCTCGGGGAGGAATTTATTGGTAATGATAAGGTTTGCCTTGTTCTTGGTGACAATATCTTCTACGGACAAAGTTTCGGACAACAGTTGACCGATGCTGCAAATGTTGAGGACGGCGCAGTTATTTTCGGCTACTATGTGAACGACCCCGAGCGCTATGGTGTGGCCGAATTTGATAAAGAAGGCAAAGTTATTTCCATCGAGGAAAAGCCTGAACATCCAAAGTCAAATTACGCAGTTACAGGACTTTACTTCTACTCGAACGATGTTGTTGAAAAGGCAAAGAGCTTGAAGCCGTCGAAACGTGGCGAACTCGAAATTACCGACCTCAACAACTTGTACCTCAAGGAAGACCGTCTGCAAATCAAGCTTCTCGGCCGTGGTTTTGCATGGCTCGACACCGGCACTCCCGACAGCCTTCTGCAGGCATCGAACTTTATCGAGACCATCGAGCACCGTCAGGGACTTAAGGCTTCGTGCATTGAGGAAATCGCTTATCGCAAGGGCTTCATAAACAAGGAACAACTTGCAGTCCTCGCTGAAAAACTTGCAAAGAGCAACTATGGAAAATATTTGCTTCGAATCGTAAACGAAAAATAACTGAAATGACAGTAACAGATACCTTCATAAAGGATTTGAAAATCATCGAGCCAAAGGTTTTTGGCGACCAGCGTGGCTATTTCTTTGAGACTTGGAAAAAGTCAGATTTCGAGGCTGCCGGAATCGATTTCATTCCTGTGCAGCAGAACGAATCGAGTTCGACTTATGGTGTTGTGCGCGGACTTCATTTCCAGCTTAATCCCTATTCGCAGGCAAAGCTCGTGCGCTGCGTTGTTGGCAAGGTTCTCGATGTGGCTGTCGATGTGCGCAAGGATTCTCCAACTTTCGGCAAGTATTTTTCGGTTGAACTTTCCGAGGAAAACAAGCGTCAGTTCTTTATTCCGCGCGGATTCGCACACGGATTTTCGGTGCTGTCGGACTATGCCGTGTTCTCATACCTTTGTGACAATGTCTATAACAAGGAAAGCGAGGGCGGAATTATCTTCAACGATCCGGAACTCGCCATCGACTGGAAAATTCCACAGGACAAAATGATTCTTTCCGACAAGGATACCAAGCATCCGACTTTGAAAAATGCAATTCTAAATTTTTGATAATGAAAAGAATACTGGTCATAGGATGCAACGGACAACTCGGCAGCAAGATTCGCGACAACCACGAAATGGTTGCAAATGCCGAATTCGAATACGTTGACATTGACAAACTCGACATATCAAACCTAGAGGCAACAACTGCCTTTTTTGCAAGCAACAAGTTCGACGTTGTAATAAACTGCGCAGCTTACACCGCTGTGGAAAAGGCAGAGGACGACCTCGAAAATGCAACTTTGGCAAATGCCGTTGCTCCGCGCAATCTTGCAAAATGTGCCAACAAGTTTGGTTTCAAACTGATACACGTTTCTACCGACTATGTTTTCGACGGGAAGGCGAACACTCCATACTGCGAGGATGCGCCAACAAATCCGCAGTCGGCATACGGCAGGACAAAGCTCGAAGGCGAGCAGAACATCGCTGCCGAGAATTGCGATGCTGTGATTGTTCGCACTGCTTGGCTCTACAGCGAGTACGGCAACAACTATGTGAAAACGATGATTCGCCTCGGTAGCGAAGGCAAGATAAAAGGCGTTGTGTTTGATCAGGTTGGTACTCCGACATACGCTGGCGACCTTGCTAAGGCATTGCTGAAGATTTCGGACATTTATCTTAACAACGGCGAATGGCACGGCGGAATTTATCATTTCACCAACCGTGGCGTATGCTCGTGGTACGACTTCACGATGCACATTTTCAGGCTCACAAAGATTGATGCCGAGGTAAAGCCTTTGCTTACAAGCGAATATCCCACCAAGGCAACCCGTCCTACATATAGTGTGCTGAACACAAGAAAGATTTCAGAAACTTTTGGCATCAACATACCGTATTGGACAGATTCGCTGAGAGAAATGATTGACAGGTATTCGAAAATTAATGGACAGTGTTAAGTCATATTGCCTTTTGTTGCTTATTGCGTTGGCATTCTCTTCCTGCAGCAACGGTATCCACTACAAGCAGGTAAATGAGGACTTTTCCAACGTCGAATCCACCGCTGACAAAAGCCATATCGACAGCATACTGAACCAATTACCAAAGTATTCCGACATTTGCAAAAATATCCGCCTCAACAATGTGAAGTTCGACAAGGACTTGCTGCTTGACGTACGTACCGCCGACCTCTACCAGAACTCGAAGGAAACCGCCATGGCAATGGGAATGCTCGTCGCCGACCTCGGATATGCGCGTTACTTTGAGCGTGTGCAGGTATGCACCGACATTCTTGATGCAACCAAACTTATGGCAGAAAAATTGGCTGTCGATAACGACATTTTTGATGAATATGTGCCAAAGGTCGAGGAAAACCTCAACGACGAGCAGGTGATTTTCGCAACAATCGACAGCCTTCTCGATACAAACACCATAGTGCCGGCCGAGAACGAAAAATACGGAATTACAGCCATGTTCATCTGTGGTTTCTGGATTGAAACCACTCACTTGGGACTTGCTCAGGAATCAGAATCGAGTGAGGTAAATGCAAATTCGCTCGAAAGCCATTTCAATGTGCTGCATTCCATCAACGAACTGCTGTCGCAACTGTCGGACGGCGATATAATTGCAAGCTTCAAGTCCGACTTTTCGAGCATCGAAAGCCGTGGCGCGCATTCGCAGACATTAGCAGATGACATCGAAGCGGTAAGAAATAAAATTATCAAGACAATCTGAAAATAAAATCATTATCTTAGCAGTCTGAACATAAAACCCTAAAGCCATGTTGAGCGAAAACGAAATATCACGTCAGAAAAGCCTGCTCGAAAGCGAAGGCAACTTTGTTGACATTGCAGCACCAGCAACTCCCGAAAAGGGCATAACCATAATCGGCGACCAGCAGCACTACATCGACTGCTACGACGAAAAAAGCAAGAACTATACCGTCGAGAAGTTTGTCCCTGCATCGGGTGCGGCAACACGAATGTTCAAGCGACTGATTGCGTTCAACAACGAGCCAAACCTCAAGAACCTGCATGATGGCGACAACTATTCTGTCAAGGCTACGATAGATGCTTTGCCGAAGTTCGCTTTCTTCGATACGCTGAAGGATAGCATTAGGAATGCAGAAAACCTCGAGGAAGTTTCCGACAAGATTCTGCACGAACCGCTTAACTATGCTGGATTGCCAAAAGGTCTGGTTGAGTTCCACAAGTACGATGGCTTTTCGCGTACCGCTTTCGAGGAACAGATTTTCGAAGGCGTAGCAATGAACAATTCCGATAAGCCCGCAAAACTCGAATTCACGGTTTCGGAAGAACATTACGAATTGTTCAAGTCGTTGCTGGATAAGATTTTGCAGAAGAATAAGCTGAACGTGGATGTGAAATTCTCGTTCCAGGAAAAATCGACAAACACGGTTGCAATATACAACGACGGCACACTCGTAACCACCGATTCGGGCGAACTTTTCACCCGTCCAGGCGGACATGGCTCGCTATTGCAGAACCTTAACCAGATTGATGCCGACATTATCTTCATCAAGAACATCGACAACATTGTGCATCAGGACTATATGCCCGAAACTTTGCCATACAAGAAGCTGCTTGGCGGTGTGCTTATCGAGACAGCCGAAAATATAAAGTCGTACATGCAGAGCCTCGAAACCGACAAGTCGGCAGACAACTGCAACCGCATAGCCGACAGCCTCGAAAAGACTTTCTGTACAACTTTCGACCGTGGCGAAAACCTTTGCGATGCGCTAGTCCGTTTTATGAACCGTCCAATTCGCGTGTGCGGAATGGTAAAGAACACCGGCGAACCCGGTGGCGGTCCGTTCCTTGTAAGGAAAGATGGAAGCATTTCGTTGCAGATTGTGGAAAAAGCCCAGATAAATCTTGCCGACGAAAGCCAGAAGGCACATTTCAACAATTCAACGCATTTCAATCCGGTGGATTTGGTTTGCTACACCAAGGACTGCAAGGGTAACAAGTTCGACCTCAACAAGTTCGTTGATTCTTCAACCTGCTTTATTTCAGAAAAGACATACAACGGCAAGCCAATCAAGGTGCTTGAACATCCTGGACTTTGGAACGGCTCTATGGCCGACTGGCTGACAATTTTCGTCGAAGTTCCGCTTATTACATTCAATCCTGTAAAGGAACTGAACGATCTGCTGAGAAAGGAACATCAGCCGAAAATGTAAATCACAGGAACGTATTCAGCAGTCATTCCACAAGTCAAAGCGAACAGGCGTAGGCACGAGCCTTGTGAGCCTGTCTATGCGGAATCTTTAGCTCGGCGTAGCCAATCTCACATGTGCACTAATTGGTACCATGCAGGAGATTTCGCACAGTTGAACATTACAACGCTCACGTTCCGTATCGCATTATTGTTCTGTCTTGCGGAATGACGCTTTGTTTTATACCCGATAGGGTGTAATTACTTCCCTAGCAGCACCTTCGCATTCTCTAATGCCTCGGGCGTAAGTTTTTCACCGCTCATCATCGAGGCAATTTCGGTAATGCGTTCATCGCTAGAGAGTTTCTTGATGCTGGAAATTGTGCGTTGGTCGTCGGTATGCTTGTAAACTTTGAAATGCTCGCTGCCCATAGCCGCAACCTGCGGAAGATGCGTAATACTCAATACCTGTACATTTTCGGCAATGCGTTGCATAATCTTTCCCATGCGGGCTGCGATTTCGCCCGAAACACCAGTGTCAATCTCGTCGAAGAGTATGGTAGGAATGTTCATTGAGCCAGCCATAAGCGACTTGAGCGCAAGCATCAGGCGCGACAACTCGCCACCCGAAGCAACCTTCTCTATCGGCTGCACTGCTACTGCCTTGTTGGCACTGAAAAGGAAAGAAATATTGTCGATGCCGTTGGGCGAAACCTCAGTGATTTCGTTGCCTATCTCAAACACTCCGTGCGGCATTCCCAAGTCGTGAAGCATCGAGTTTACATATTCCTGCGTATTCTTGAACGAAGCCGAACGCTTCTTGCTCAGATTCTCGGCGGCGGCTTTCACTTCCTTAGCCTTGGCTGAATGTTGCTTCTCAAGGTCGGCAATTTCGTCCTCAAGGTTGCCGCTGTTGTCAACATAGCTCTTGTATTCCTCGTACTTCTGTTTTAGTTCGGCGATGTCGGAAGCGCGGTGCTTTGCCAAAAGACTCATAAGCAGGTCGATGCGCTCGTTGGTAAGCTGCAGTTGCTGCGGGTTTACTTCCACCTGCGACAATTGCTGCGAAATGGTATCGTTGATGTCCGAAAGTTCTATTATAGAGGATTCAAGACGCTGTTCAAGTTCCTGCGCAGGCTTGAAGTTTTTGCTGATTTTTGCAAGGTTGCTGCGCATCTGCTTCAGCAATACAGAAGCCGAGTATTCGCCACCGTCGTACAGGTTGGTAGTCTCGTACAAGGCCGATTTTATCTCCTCGGCATTCTCAAGCATCGAGGCGCGGGCTTCAAGTTCTTCAAGTTCATCGTCGGACGAAAGTTTTGCTTTTTCGATCTCCAGTGCTTGATACCTATAATAATCTAAATCTTTCTGAGCCTTTGCAAGTGCGTCCTTCTTGTTTTTTAGTAATTGTGTAACTGACTGGTACTCTGTATATTTATGCTTGTATTCCTCAAAAAGCACCAATGTTCCAGCAGCCGAATCGACAATGCGCAGACGGTATGGCAAAGTCGTGAGCGACAGATTTTCGTGCTGAGAGTGCAAGTCAAGGAAATTGTCGGTAAGTGCTTTAAGTACAGCCAAGGTCACAGGCATATCGTTAACGAAAGCACGCGACTTGCCTTCGGGCATAATCTCGCGCCTTACAATGGTTTCGTCTGAATAGTCAACCTCGTTTTCGGCAAACAAGTCCTTCAAACCAAGGTCTTTAATGTCGAAAGTCGCTTCGATTACGCATTTCTTGTCCTTGGAAAGAAGCACATCGGTATCAGCGCGTTTGCCAAGAAGTAGCGAAATCGCACCTATAATCATTGATTTTCCCGAACCTGTCTCGCCAGTAATAACGGAAAAACCCGAATTGAAGTCAATGTCGAGTTTTTCAATTAGAATATAATTTCTGACTGAAAGGTTCCTAATCATTATTCAGAGCGGGTTATTTTGTCGTACTTGCTTGAGTTGGCGACATCTATTTCCTTCATCAGATTTGCCACCCTTGCCTTTTCGTCCGAGAAACCGTCGGAGAATATGTTAATTATTTCATCGCTTTTTACAGTACTTACAATCGACATCAAGAATGATCCTGGGCGACGGCGATGCATAGATCTAAGGCTTTCGAGGGCTTCTTCCACCGATGCCCTAGCATCGCTGGGTTTGTCGGCAAGTCTGTCCATGCCTTGACGGTGGTATGTGTACATGAAATCGCGGAAGCCCGAGTACTGGTCGTTAAGTAGGTTTTCGGTGAGCCAGTAGCGGTTCTTTGTGCTTTCGTATTGTTTCCATCCTGGTTCGATGGCGCTTTGTGCGTTTTGTACGATTTTTTCTGCCAACAGGTAGTATGGAGTGCCTGCCTGAGATCCGAAACTATCGTAGTCGAGACCTAGCATTATGTAGCAGTAGTAGGCAATTACTGCCGATAAATTGCTGGAGAAAATGTTAGGGTTGAACTCTATCGGCTCCATTTCAACATATTTGAACTGGAATTTGTCGTCGAGATAGTTGAAAAGAGGCGACATGTACGAAGTACCATAAACTGGTCGAGAAGAGGTCACCTGAATTTTGCCAGAATATTCGTCGGAAGCAACTTCCTTTTCAACGGTTATAGAGATGTTACATTCTATGCGTTCGTTTTTCGAGAATACGTTGTTGGTCCATTTTGTATTGTTGACGAATTCGTACAAATCCTTACGCATGCTTTGGAAAATCTTCTCGTAGTTGGTTCCCTGAAGCTGGGAATGTGAAATCTGAATCTGGCATTCAAATTCTTGAGCCATAGCCGTGCAGCTCAGCAGCAATACAAGGATTATCGGAAGTAAGTTTTTCATAATTAAGAGTTTAATAGTTTTTCAATCTCGTTTACAATATCCTTTGCAACCAAAACCTTTGGTTTCAGTTCAAAGTTTTTCACTTCCTTATTCCTGTTTATGATTGTAATTTTGTTGGTGTCGTGGTTGAATCCTGCGCCCTTGTCGTTCATCGAGTTGAGGACGATGAAATCGAAGTTCTTGCGTTCGAGCTTGCCTATAGCGTTTTCGAGTTCGTTTTCCTTCTCGAGTGCGAAACCCACAAGAATGCGATCTCCTTTTACCTTGCCTAGGCTTGCGGCAATGTCGTCGGTAGGCTTGAGCGTGATTTCAAGGTTGTTGTCCTTGCGCTTGATTTTTGTGTCCGAAACGTTCTGCGGAGTGAAGTCGGCCACTGCTGCCGAAAGCACGGCGGCGTTGCATTGCGGAAATTCGCTGTTACAAGCCTCGTACATTTCGAGAGCTGAGTTAACCCTAACCAACTTTATGTTGGCGTTGTTGGTGGTCAGCGATGTCGGTCCCGACACCAGAACTACTTCTGCACCACGTGCGGCACATTCCTCGGCTATGGCGTAGCCCATCTTTCCCGATGAGTAGTTTCCGATAAAGCGCACGGCATCAATCTTTTCATAAGTTGGACCTGCCGTTACCATGATTTTTTTGCCAAAAAGCGACTGCTGACCATCGAAAAATTTATCTAGGCAAGCTACAATGTTTTCGGGGGCTGCCAAACGGCCTTTTCCAACAAGTCCGCTTGCCAGTTCTCCGTCCTCGGCATCAATGAAATGTACGCCGAACGACTTCAGCGTTTCGATGTTTTTCTGTACTGCTGGATGGGCGTACATATCGAGGTCCATTGCTGGAGCTACGAACACCGGGCATTTTGCCGAAAGGTATGATGTAAGCAGCAGGTTGTCGGCTATTCCGTTTGCCATCTTGCCGATGGTGTTGGCACTAGCAGGAGCTATCAGGTAGGCGTCGGCCCACATCCCGAGGCTCACGTGCGAGTTCCACTCACCGTTTTCGGGGTTGAAAAAATCGACGTAAATCGGATTCTTGGCTAATGTTGCTAGAGTTAGCGGGGTAATAAAATGCTTTGCCAGCGGAGTCATCACAATCTTAACGTCGGCGCCATGCGTAACAAGCAGACGGACAATATTTGCTGCTTTGTATGCAGCGATACTTCCGGTAACGCCGAGTAATATGTGTTTTCCACTAAGCATTTTCTGTTCTATTCCTGAGTTTCTGCCTGAGGTTCAACTGCTACTACAGGAGTGTTTTCTTCTTCAGCATCAACCTTCTTGATGTTGATGTCCTGGTTGGTGTAGTAAACATTGTCGTCCATGAACTCTTCGATGGCGATGTTGGTCGGCTTTGGCAACTTTTCGTAATACTTCGACACCTCAATTTGTTCGCGGTTCTCGTGTATTTCTTCGAGGTTGTCGTTCAAGGTTGCAAACTCATCAAGTTTCTTGTAGAGTTCCTTTCTGATGTCGGCGTTAACTTGATCGGCCATCTTCGAGCAGATGACTACCGATTCGTAAACGTTTCCGGTCTTGTCGGCCATTTCAACCACGTCGCGTGTAATGCAATTTGTTGGTGCTTTAGTCTTTTTGTAATCCATTTTTGTTTTCTATATAATTATGTGAATTTGTAAAATATTTTTCAGCTTCTTTGATTTTTTTCGAATTAGGAAATTTATCCACGAAGGCGTAGTACGCCTGGACTGTATTTTTGTGGCGTTCAAGTTTTTTGCTTTCTACACTTTTGGTTGCCAGTATGTACGAAGCCTTCAGCATGGTGAACATAATTTCTTCGCGGTAGGAGGTTGCAGGATAGTCGTACAATACATTCTTTAATGCAACTATTGCCGCTTTGTAATCGCTTATCTTGTAATAGAGCATGGCGTTGTTGTATGCCTTTGTCTCCAGTTTGAAGTTAAGTTCCTCAATGCATTTTTCGGCTTGTTCGTGGTATTTTGATTCTGGATATTTTTCAATGAATGACTGTAATTCGTTGAGTGCTAGCTCTGTGTATGTTTGTTCGAGCGAAACACTTGGCGATATGCAGTAGTAGCAGTATGCAGCCATGTATTCGGCTTCTTCGGTGCGTTCGGTGTTGGAATATAGACGTGCGTATTCCTTGAATAGATAGCCTGCCAGCGAGTATTCTTTCTGCTTGTAGTTGCAGTAGGCGTTGTAGAAACAAAGGGTCTCGTATTTGTCGGTTCCCTTGTACACTGCTTTTATGTCTTCTATTAGTCCAAGCGCCTTATAATAGTCCTCGGCTTCGTAATATTCGAATACTTTGCGGTATTTCAGCTCGCTGTCGGGGCTTTTCATAATCTTGGAATATTCGCCACAAGATATTGAAAATAAAGCAATTAAGCCTACAAAAAGATAATATGCACCTTTCCAATTAAACATCCTGCAAAGATATACAATTTACAAATTCAAAATACTTAATTTTTTAATAAAAAATCTTAGTACGATAACGGGGAATGTCGTGATTTATTGCAAAGAGGAAGACAATCTAAAAACGTCAATTTAGAATCGTAAATAATTTTGTATTTTTACGGCAAATTTTTGCATAGATGATTGAAGTACAAAACATAACCAAATCGTACGGCTCGCTACAAGTGCTGAAAGGCATCGACCTACATATCGGAAAGTCGGAGATTGTGTCGATATTGGGTGCTAGCGGAGCAGGAAAGACTACTTTGTTGCAGATTGTCGGCACACTCTTGAAGCCCGATTCAGGAAAGGTGCTAATCGACGGCATTGATACTTTCGCGCTTGGCGAAAAGAAACTTTCGGCATTCCGCAACTCTCATATTGGCTTTGTTTTCCAGTTTCACCAGCTTTTGCCCGAGTTTACTGCATTGGAAAACGTGTGCATACCTGCTTTTATCGGTGGCAAGGGCAAAAAAGAGACTCGCAACCGTGCTCTAGAGTTGCTTGAAGCACTTAACGTTCGCGACCGTAGTGAGCACAAGCCGTCGGAACTGTCGGGAGGGGAAAAACAGCGCGTGGCCATTGCTCGTGCGCTAATTAATAACCCATCTGTGGTGCTTGCCGACGAGCCTTCGGGTAATCTCGACTCGCACAATGCACGCGATTTGTATAAGATTATATTCAACCTGCGCGAGAATTTTAAACAGACATTTGTCATAGTAACGCACAACGAGGAACACGCTCGTCTTACCGACCGCATGTTCACCATTTCGGACGGGGAGATACGCTGATGAGGTTCTTTTACGACAATACAATTTTGGGTCAGTTCCACACTCTTAGCGAGGAGGAATCGAATCATTGTGCGCGTGTGCTCAGGCTAAAGCCGGGCGACGAAATCTTCATTGCCGACGGCCAAGGAAATTTGCATCGTTCGCAGATCGAAACCATTGATCATAAGCGCACTACAGTGCATGTGATGGAGACAATAGCCGAATACAACAAACTACCGTATCGTCTGCATATTGCCATTGCTCCGACTAAGAATATGGACCGTATGGAGTGGTTTCTCGAGAAGGCTACCGAAATAGGCATTTCGGAGATTACTCCAATAATTTGCCACAATTCGGAGCGCAAGATTGTAAAGACCGATCGTATGAAACGCATAGTGGAGGCAGCCATGAAGCAGTCGTATAAGGCGTATCATCCTATTGTGAACGAAGCAGTGAAATTTTCTGACTTCGTGAAAAACGACAACTCGGAGCAGAAATTTGTCGCCCATTGCGAGGACGACGGCAAGCGCATTTATCTTGCAGATGTCGTGAAACCGAAAACATCGGTTACTGTACTTATTGGTCCAGAAGGCGATTTTTCGCACGACGAAATAGAGGCAGCCCTGCAGAAATATGCACCTGTGACTTTGGGTAACAGCCGTCTCCGTACCGAAACGGCGGCGCTGGTGGCTTGCGATATTGTGTCGATTGTGAATCAAATGACAATGAATAATTGACAATTGGCAATTGATAATGGACAATCGAATTATCAAATCATCGTAAATCGTACCTCGTCATTCGTAAATAATATTGTACTTTTGCAAAAAAATAATTCGAATTATGTTTTCAGGAATAGTAGAAGAAACCGCAAAATTGGTCAGAATAGAAAAGGAGCAGAGTAACATCCATTTTTATTTCACCTGTTCGTTTGGCGACCAGCTTCGCATCGACCAGAGCGTAGCGCACAACGGTGTTTGCCTTACCGTAGTTGAAATCGACAAACCGACCAAGGCCTACAAAGTTACGGCAATGAAGGAAACTCTCGACAAGTCGAACCTCGGTTTGCTCAACATTGGCGACGAGGTGAACATTGAACGTAGCATGACTATGGACAAGTTACTCGACGGTCATATGGTACAAGGTCACGTTGACCAGACGGCCAAGTGTATCGATGTTACCGAAAACGGAGGCAGCTGGTACTACACCTTCGAATACGACAAGTCGAAGGGCAACATTACTGTCGAGAAAGGTTCTGTTTCTGTAAATGGTGTGAGCCTCACTGTTGTAAACTCGAAGGCAAACACTTTCTCGGTGTCGATAATCCCTTATACCTATCAGGTTACAAATTTCCATTGTTTCAAGGTGGGAACAATTGTAAATCTCGAGTTCGACATAATCGGAAAGTACATACAGAAGATTATGGCCGGATACCTCGAAAATCTCGGCAAATAACAAGTGTCGGTAATTGCCAAATACCTAACTAGCGTAAGGGCGCTGCAGTTCCTGCAGTTGTTCCGTTTCGTTGCGCTGTTGCTCATCGGCATCGTATTGTCGAAGACCAGCATAGGTATTAGCCAGATAGGAACCTATGAGACTTTCTTGCTCATTTCTGGAGCTTCGTGTTTTTTCTGGACAGGCGGAATGTTGCAAACCATGTTGTCGCAAAAGCGTGAGCAGAAGAGCGAAAAATCGGAAGCATATTTCAATATCTTGTTGATTTTTACCTCTCTGGCTGTTATTACTGCACTTGGCGTTCTTTTGCTTCAATCGCAAATAGCTAGTTTTGTCGGTTTTAGTGGTGGGCGCATTCCGTATCTTAAGATTTTGTTGGCGTACATAGTACTTTCGTGTCCAGCAAACTTGGTAGAATACATCTACCTAATAGAGAACAGACCGTGCAGAATGGCTATCTACGGTGCAATTGTATTCACACTGCAGATTCTGGCAGTTTCTCTTCCCGTAATATATACCAACGACCTTGGTTATGGCCTTTACGGTCTTTTGTTTGTGACGGCAATTAAATTTGCGTGGCTTTCAATAATTGTATTAAGATATTCAAGGCTAAAAATATCTGGAAAATACATAGGTTTGTTTTTGAAATTATCAGCTCCATTTGTTCTTAGTGTGCTGATAGTAAAAGGAATACAATATATTGATGGGTTCTTGGTTTCATACAAATTTGATGAGGGAACCTACGCACAATTTCGCTATGGAGCAAAGGAGTTTCCGTTAATACTTCTGCCAGCAGTCGCTTTGTCGGAAGCAATATCGTCGCGCATAGCAAACAATAATAATACAAGTGAGATTCTTGAAAATATCCGCAGCGAAAGCAAACACATGATGCACATTTGCATACCTGTTGCTATGATTGCTATAATTACCAGCAAGTACCTTTATCCTTTAGTTTTTAATGTCGATTTTTACGAGAGTGCATTGATATTCAATATTTACTGTTTTGCCGCCATTTTCAGGTTCATAATTCCCGAAAGCATATTGGTAGGAAAACAGCAGAGTCGTCCGATACTTGCCGCAGCATCAATAAACATCCTTGTTAATGTAATACTTGGATTTTTGCTTATGAACTTCATTGGAATAGCGGGTATTGCCGTAGCTTTTCTGATAGGAAACATAATTGAAAAGGTGGTGCTTGTTTCGGTTGTGAAGTCGATGTATGGTATAAAGTTGAAAGATTACCTTGATACAAGAATTTTCATGTATTATACAATACTTATGGCAATCTCCCTGGCGGTGAGCATATGGGTATAAACAAAAAAGCGCATGCAATGCACGCGCCTTTTGTTTGCATATCAAATCGTTATCTAACAATGAGTATTTTCTTTTGCAATACGTTTTCTCCAATCTCAAATCTAAGAATATATTCGCCCGAAGGTACATCGATATTGAGTTCTGTTTTCGAACCAAAGGCATTGGCTCTATGAATAATGTGTCCGACCATATCTACAATTTCTATCGACTTGATATTGTCGCCTTCAACGAATATTGTTCCGTTCGATGGCACAGGATATACGCTTATGTTTGCTTGTACATCATCAATCTGTGAAAGGTCGTTGATTGCAACGAAAATTGTGTCTGCACATTGATATTCGCTGTATCCTACAAGCATAATGGTATCGTTTGTTATAGGCACGGTAATGCTAGAGGTTGTTTCTCCATTCTCCCATTCGTATGACGAAGCTCCTGTAGCCGAAAGACTTATCTCATTGCCGTTGGTGCTTTGCGATACGGTAATTTCTGGCTGCTCGTGAACAGTAAGGTTTACAATCACAATGTTGTCGCAAGGTGAGCCTGGTGTTGTATAGGTATATGTGCCGGCTTCTGCCAGTATGTCGCCTTCGTAAGTATATGGCATATCGTATTCGCAGATTTCCAAATTTATGGTTTCGGAGTATCCTTCATATACGTTCAGTGTGAATGTCACTATGCTGTCGCATCCGTTAGCTGCCATAAGCGATACATTGTATGTGTCTGCTTCGTTGAAAATATTTCCATGATACTCGTATGGTAGTTCGCTTGGACATATTGTCGCTTGGTCTGTAGATGATACGGAATGCGACATTGTAAGGTGCAATGTTACGATGCTGTCGCAACCATTGGCGTTGGTGTGTGTGAATGTCGGTGTATCTGTTGATTCGGTGTAGGTAATGCCGTCGATCCATGTGTACGAATCGCAAGCTGTTACCTCATCGATGCCATAAGTAGTCTCATGCACTGCGATATAAACGCTTTCGCTGCGGTTGCAACCTGTTGTCGTGTTCGATATGGTAAGTGTATATTCTCCCGAGTCGTTTACTAAGGCATTGTAGAGATTGAAATTTGCAAGGTTGTTATGTACGTTGGGTCCTGTCCACAAATATACATATTCGCTACCCGATGACGAGCCCTGCGAGTTGAAACTTATTGTTTCTCCTTCGCATACCGATTCTGATGATACCGACAGAACTACATCGGGACGTGTAACTGTTGTTGTAACACTTACATCCGTTGTTTTTGTACAGAAACCATTACGTACAGTAACTGTATAATCCCCTTCCATGAGACCGGTAAACAATGGCGATGACTGGAAGTTGACACCATCGATGGAATATTCGTAATTGTCATTTAGTGGAGACATAACTTCTATACTTCCGTTATATCCTCCAGAGCAAAGGGTGTTTGCAGTTGTTTCCACTTGCGGATCGGCCGGTGTCATATATAATGTAAGATGCAATGTTACAATACTGTCGCAGCCATTTTGTGAAGTATCTCGGCACGGGTAGTTGCCGGAGTAGAAATAAAGGCGATCGTTGAATTCGTAATAATCGCATGCTTCTACATAAATGTGTGTAGTGTCGCGAGACGCAACAGTGAGGTGCAATGTAACTATGCTGTCGCAATGTGCGGTTGGAAAAGTTCGTGTATATACACCAGTGTGGTCGTACGTTTGGTTGCCCCATATATTGTTTTGCCATACAAAACTATAGCATACCGTTGTGTCGAAAGAGTAGGTTATAGAGTGATTAATTGTTAGATGTAATGTAACAATACTATCACAGCCGGAATTGCCAACAAATGTTTTTGTGTAGTCTCCGCTTTCGGTGTAGGTGGTGTCTCCCCATGTATAGCTGTCGCAATGTGTTGCGGGGATTTCCTGATATTTAGGCAAAATTTCGAACATCGGCGAATTGGCGGCAAGTACAAGTTCATAAAGTTCGCCGGCATCAAGCGTCCCGAGTGTATATTGATATGTTCCTATCGATTCACCATCTTCGCGCGATAATTCTCCGTTTATTTCGCTTATGTTTTCCGAAATAGTGTATTGGAATTCGGGGTCGTCACCTCCGCAAGTTTTATGTTGGTTTGGAAGTGGAGTTATCGTTACCGTCATCGGTTTTACGTATAGCTGGATATTGAATACGCTGTCGCAGCCACCGTTGTTGTGGAATGTCCATTGTAGATAGAAATCGCCTATATCGTTGAAACTATTTGTGCTATCGCGGTAGGAATAGGTTTGTCCTAAAGTTATCGTATCGTATATGTCGGCTACTTGTTGAGGCGCTACAGTCACATTGTACGTGTTGGTTGCCCTACAGGTTGTAGAATTGCGGAATAGTATAAGGTTGGAAATGTTCATGGCAGTAACTGGACGTACCTTGTGCGAATCTGTTTTTCTTTGGTCTGTAGTTCCAGCACCAACTGCACACCATGCTTTATCGGCATCCTTTTCGGTCACAGTCCAATAATACGAGTTGATGTCGTTTCCGATTACGGTAGCTTCCACTATAGACAAACCATAGTTGATGTTTGAGAGGTTGAGCCCCAAAGCATACATTTCGCCGGCAGCTGGGAGGTACCATGATTCTCCTTTTTCTCGAGCCTTTAGTGCAGCGACTCTGTTTGGATCGCTTTGCGAATTGTCGTTTCCGACAATAGCATCGGTCATAGCTTTGCCGTTCATTTTTGTGCGAGCTGCATCCACTGTCGTGGCATATTGTCCAGTAGTACGCGACGAACCCCAAGAAATATTATCGTATTCATCTAATCCGACAATTCGTACCGAATCGCTGCTAATGTGGTAAACAACACCCAATGCTTCGAGATTATGCCTCATAGCCGTAGCCCACTGTGATGGACGTACTACGATGTTGTTGCTAGTAATTATGTCGCCTACGAAAATGTCGTTAGCAGTTGGTGTTGGACCGGAGGTGTTGACGGCATTAACAGTAAATTGCGAATCATAGTATAAATTCGGCGTGGACAATGCATTTTGATTGCCAATGTATTCATCGGTATTAGTATTTAACCACTGATATGTAACCCTTTCTGCATTGCTTGGTGTTGCTAGTAGTGAAGCATTTTCACCATAGCATATTGAATTATCACCCGATACCGAAACCGAAAATTCGGGAGCTACATCAATGGATATACTTCCAATTCCTGTACATGCACCACCGCTTACACTTACACTGTAGGTTGCTGGTGAGGTTAGGTTTGGTGTTGAGAAATTACATCCAGTTCCGAGTATATTGCTAGTATTGCCTTGATACCAAGTGTATTGCAATCCTTCCGATTCTGGGACTGACAAAATTCCAGAAGTGTTGTAGCAAACAATACCTTCTCCGTTTATGGGCACATCGGTTTCGATTACAGAGATGTCGAAGGTGGTGTTGTCGATACAATACTTTTCGACAATTTCAAAATACTGACCGACAGATACAGAATACTGGTGCGGTTCGGTTACATCTGTCAGTGTTAGAGTCCTACTATTGCTTATTGTCTCGCCTGCGTTCTGTTCGTCCTTCCATGTGTATTGAAAAGATCCTTCTCCGTGTTCAACGCTAATCTCAGCATCTGATCCCATGCATACCAACAAGTTGCCAGCTATTTCATACTGAGGCTCCAATACATGAATGTTGATGCTTACAATGCTGTCGAAACCTTGGTACGACCTGTATGTGCAAGATAATAATGTGTCGTTTTCAGCGTAGAAATTATTTCCTAGGTCGTTGACCTTGTCGCCACGGCAGTAGTATTTGTCTTTCACAACATTGCTTACAAAACCAAAATTGCGGATTGGTCTCACATAGTAAGCTTGGTCGTAAAAGGTTGGTTCCATCTTTCCGTCTCTTCCGTTAATGGTAATCGGATGTCTAGGGCCTGCTGCTGTCGCTGCCCAATACTTTCTTGGTTTTAGCCAAGAGCCCCCAGCAGTTCTTAATGCTTCAAGCAATAATAATTTCGATGAATATAGCTTTCTAAGCTGTCCTGCCGATGGCAGATACCAGTCTTCTTCATAGTTTATGTCATACAAAGCTGGTAATAGTACATAAGCTGAAAGGTTGACCGAATCATCAAGATAATTTCGGAAATTCTTTATTTTTCTCCATGTATCCACATCTTCCATGAATGCAGCGTATGACGAAACGGTACTGTCTGTTACTGAAACTTGGAACCTTGCAGGTACTGACGATGCCACTGTCCAGAACTTTTGTTCCGGATAGTCGTTGAGCGAAACTGCCCAACCGTGATTGCCGTCGTCGAATACGTAAAATACAACTGCTTTTTCGTTTGTTGGAGAATATACAAAATCTCCAATATGGTATAATTGTGCAAATGCCAGTGTTGGCATCATGAATAATATTGCTATCAATAATTTTTTCATAATTTCAAGGTTTTAAAAGTTTCTAACTGCTCTTACATTTGAATAGTCGCCTTTGGGCGTGGCTATAGATGCACCGTTGAAAGACATCATCCAAGCGCTTATGACTGCGCCGTTTTCTTCTGTACATGACCAGTATTGCCGTCCGTTCATTCTGCTGCCGCCAACAGCATCCAAGGCGGTATTAATTTCGGGCATGTTGCCGTAAAGGACAACAAGCTGTCCTATAGCGGGTAAGTACCAACCGTCGCCGCATTGTACAGCAGCGTTTACCGCAGTTGAATAATCTGCTAGCGACCAACTAAGCTGTTGTGCTCTATGTATTATCGAATCGCAACGGGCAGAGCCAATTGTGTCGTTATAAACAATCTGTGGATTGTTGTTATAGCCTTGTAGGTAGCATAAGCTTCCTGTTTTTCCCCACGGCATAGACCCAGAACCTGCATCGTTGAGTGCAAGAGCCCAGCCATGTTGTTGTGTTGGATCCACAAAGAACACCACTCCTAAAGCTGTTCTTCCGCTTGTTGCATAGTCTTCTGGTGAAACCACCGTGTTGTCGGTACATAGTATATCGCCTACATGAACGCGTTCCTGCGCAAAAGCAGCAAGGCTAGCGAACAACATTAATATTGTAACAAATTGTTTCATAATATATTATCGTTAATTTTTTTACAAATATATACATTTCCTATATATAAATGACAATTAAAAGTGAATTTTCGTTGCCTTAGGAAATAAAAATTACATCGTTATAGCAGCGCATATCCCTGTAGTTACCGCATATATCAGTAAATATGATAATGGACGGTAGAAGGGAAACTTCTTTGTTATTAGTGTGTAAAATAGATAGCCTATAAGCATTCCAGCATAACTTGTGTCTATGATACTTTTCTCTGGATTGCCATTGGTGAAAAAAATTAATGAGTTATACATGATTATCTTACATAAAAGGTCGAGTATGAATAAAAGGACATCCGTCTTGTATATTTTACTCGTAACGCTTGTCAAGGTAAAGACACCTATTGATATAATCCATAATGCAATAAAACATGTAAGTGTGTGAGGAATTCCAAGTGTTACCAGAATTACATTTATCGAAAGCAATCCCATCATGGTGTAATCGATAATGTTCTGCCGTTTTGTGTAAGTTCCCATATTTTCAAACTTTATATGTAAATAACGATGCAAAGTTAAATGTTTTTGCTTCTGAACGCAAAACAAATTCCAGAAATTCAGAATTTCTCAAATTTTCAAAACCTTGAACTTTTGAATTATTCCTTATTTTTGCACCGTAATTTTACCGACAATGAAAATTATCTGTATAGGCATGAACTACAAAGCGCACATTACGGAGCTTAACCTTCCGTATCCTGAAGCGCCAATATTCTTTATGAAACCCGATTCGTCGATTCTTAAGGGAAACAAGGTTTTCTTTATCCCCGACTGGACCAACGACCTGCAATACGAAGTCGAGGTTGTGTATCGCATTAGCCGTCTGGGCAAGCATATACAGAAAAAATTTGCATACCGATACTACGATGCCGTAGCTTTAGGGCTGGACCTTACAGCACGCGATCTGCAAAATGATTGTCGCCAACGTGGTCTGCCATGGGAAATATGCAAGTCGTTCGATGGTTCGGCTGTGCTTTCGGAGTTTGTGCCTCTCGAAGATCTTCCCGACAAAAACAGCATCGATTTTCGTTTGCTTCGAAACGATGAGGAAGTGCAGCACGGCAATACTTCCGATATGCTTTTTTCTATCGACGATATTATCGAACATGTGTCGAAATACATGACTCTGAAAATAGGCGATCTTATTTACACAGGCACCCCTTTGGGTGTAGGCAGACTCGAAATTGGCGACAAGCTGAAAGCCTATATGGGCGAACAGAAGCTTATTGACATGAAGGTGAAGTAAAAGTCTAAAAGAATAAAATGTTGGCAGACGAAAAGACTACTTCAAGCTTTCAATAATCTGAAACATAAAAATTAGAACCTAGAAATTTTCCTGTCGAAAATCATAAATGCTTAACTTTGTCGTTTTATTGTATTTGCAACTCGGATGATTTTTCGCAACGGCAACGGCAACAAACGGCTTTCCACTCGGTGGATTCGTTTGGTGTGCATTATTTTTATGTTTTCCACGTTGCTTACGTTGAATCTTTCTGCACAGTCGCTCATTAGCTTAAAAAATATGCAGGTGCAGGGCGACACGCTTGTGCTTGACTCGATGAGTGTGGTGCAAAGTTCAATAAAATTTATTGATGCCGACGGAAATCCTGTTGATCCAAAATTCCATTTCGACTTTGAGACTTCGACCATAGTGTTCGACGAGAAACCTCCAGCAGGCACAAGCGTGCTGTTCAAGAGTTTTCCTGTTAACTTCTCGAAACCTGCACAAAAATTCGACCGTAGCAAGTACATGCTTTCCGACCACGAGCGTGAACAGACTGGCTATAACTTGGTATTTACCAAAGACGACTACACCGATTTTTTCTCGCAGACCGAACTTTCACGCAAGGGAAGTATTTCGCGTGGCGTGAGCTTCGGCAACAACCAGAACGTGATAATGAACTCCAACCTCGACTTGCAACTCGACGGGCGCATTGGTGATAACCTTTTCATTACGGCTGCAATAAGCGACAATAACATTCCTATACAACCCGACGGCAATTCTCAAAATCTGCAGGAGTTCGACAAGGTTTTCATAAAGATTTACAATTCTAAGTTTGCTATTATTGCTGGCGATTTCGAGCAGAAGAAGCCCCAGGGATATTTCCTAAGTTATTACAAGAAGTCGCAGGGAATACATCTGTCGGGAAAAAAGCAGTTCGATACAGCCAAGCACGGCATGGGCGAAATAAACGCCTCACTTGGAGCTGCTGTTGCGAAGGGCAAGTACCACAAGATGCAAATTTCGGGTGTAGAGGGCAACCAAGGTCCGTACCGGCTTACGGGTGCCAACAACGAAGCATACGTTGTGGTTTTGGCTGGTACCGAAAAGGTTTATATCGACGGAATCCTGATGGCGCGAGGAAGCGACCGCGACTATGTAATCGACTACAATCTAGGAGAGATAACTTTTACTGCTCACCAGCCAATAAACAAAGACAAGCGCATAATTGTCGAGTACGAATATACCGACCAGAACTATACGCGATTCCTTGTCACTTCGTCCAACAGCCTGAAAATCGACAACACCGAAGTCTGGCTAAACATATACCACGAAGGCGACAGCAAGAATCAGCCCATCAACATCGACCTGCGCGATTCCGACAAGCGTCTTATGGCTGGCATTGGCGACAACCTCGATCAAGCCATAATCCCTGGTTACGACAGCCTAGGTTTTAATATCGATGAGGTTCGCTACAAGGTGGTTGATACGATTGTTGATGGAGTTCGTTACGATTCTGTATTTGTCTATAGTACGAATGAAAACGATGCATTCTATAGAGTTTCGTTCTCGCTTGCAGGCGAAAACAAAGGCGATTATGTGCGTGGAACTTCAGCGGCCAACGGCAGGGTTTACGAGTGGGTAGCACCAGTAAACGGAGTGCCTCAGGGGAATTATATTCCATATACCAAAATAATTGCACCGCAGAAAAAACAAATGGCTACATTCGGGGCAAAGTCGAAATTCGGAGAAAAAACAAATGCTTCGGTCGAAGTGGCATTATCAAGCAATGACCAAAACACTTTCTCAAAACTAGATGCTGGTGACAATTTTGGTGTAGCCGTGAAAACCACCGCCGAGCAATACATTGTGAAAACAGAGAAAAATACCTTGAGTTTCGATGTGAACTATGAATTTCTTAGCCGCAATTTCGAAGCAGTGGAATATTTCCGTGAAACTGAATTTACAAGAAACTGGAATATAAATTCGTATTATGCCGATTCTCATTGCGAGAATGTTGCAGGCGGACACATACGATACGCTAATCGCAAGCATGGAAATTCTCTATATACCACATCGTATATAAACCGTGGGGTGGAATATTCGGGTTGGAAAAACGACTTTTCTTCTGATTATAGGCTGGGCACTTGGCGAATTTCGGGAGATGCTTCTTTGCTAGCAAGTAGTGACTCGCTGAATGCCACTCAGTTTCTGCGACACAAACTAGATGTCACAAAGACTTTCGGCAAGATAATGGTCGGTGCTCGCGAAGAAGGCGAACGCAATGTATGGCACAACAGCGATGGTTCTCTTCTTCCAAATAGTTATTCGTACAACCAGTACGAAGGTTTTGCAGGAACGTCGGATTCCACACGCCAGAAGTTTTCGCTGTTGTACAAGTTCCGCAATGACCGTAAGCAAAGCCTTGATATTCTTAAGGATGCCACTCGTGCGCACGACTTGTCACTGTCGGCAGAAGTTGGTGGAAAGGACAATCATCGTCTTCGTGCAACGGTCAACTATCGACTTTTACAGGTGCGTGATACAATGCTCTACTCTGCCGAGCCAGAGGACAACCTTACCGGCAAACTCGAATACAACTTCAAGCTGTGGAAGGGGGCGATAACTTCATCTACCTTGTACGAGATAGGTTCGGGCTTGGAAAACAAAATAGAATACACCTACATAGAAGTTGCTCCGGGGCAGGGCGTTTATACATGGACAGACTACAACGGCAACGGAGTTCAGGAACTTGACGAGTTCGAGGTCGCATTTTTCGCCGACCAAGCAAATTTTATACGCGTACTGCTGCCATCGACCGAATATGTAAAAGTGTATTCCAACAAGTTCAACCAAAGCCTAAACATCAATCCTGCTGCTCGTTGGAGGTCGAAAAAAGGTTTCCGTAAGTTCCTGAGCCGCTTCTCCGACCAGTTTGCATATAGTATTTCGCAGAAAAATACCTCCGACAAGATAGCCGAATTTGCCAATCCTTTTGCCAACAACATAAATCCCGACGAACTTGTATCGCTAAACTCATCGATTCGTAACAGCTTGTCGTTCAATCGTGGAAAGCCAAAGTTCGGCATCGACTACATTGTGCAGTCGGTAAAGGGAAAAAGTTTGCTTACGACAGGATTCGACTCGCGTACCAACTTCACACAGAATATTCTTATAAGATATAATATTTCACCAAAGGTGGGGATGCAAAATACCACTATTTTCGGCCAAAAGGGCTACGAATCGCAATTTTTCACTACTAAGGACTACAAAATTAACAGTATCAAGGACGATTTTCAGTTCAATGTGCAGCCGAACATCAACAATCGAATATCGTTGACTTACAATTTTGAAATCAAAGAGAACACCATAGGAGCCGAAAAGTTGACAAGCAACAAAGCAGGAATAGAATACCGCCTCAATTCGGTGAAAAAAGGTTCACTCAATGCAAATTTCAACTTTATATATTATAAGTATGCCAGCAGTGGCAATTCCGCTGTCGACTATGAGATGCTTCAAGGACTGCAGCCGGGCATGAATTTTACATGGGGCATTAATTTCCAGCGTCAGCTAGCCAACGGATTGCAAATCAATATTTCATATACCGGTCGCAAGAGCGAGGCTTCGCCTGTAATACATACAGCAAGCGTGGAAGTGAGAGCGTATTTCTAGGGGCTTCGCCCGTTTATGGTTTCACGTTTCTAAGTTTAACTTCGTTGAGGGCTGCGCCGTGCTATGGTTTCACGTTTCTAAGTTTGATGGGCTTCGCCGTTTAATGCCTGCGGCGTTTAAAATTTAACGATTTGTAGCGGCGCAATGTATTGCGCCGAATGTAATGCATTGCCTTAGATTGAAAATAGTATGATTGTTTGTAGAGCGTGGTTTAAAAGTAATCATTGTCCTGTTTGTTGCTTTTTTTATTATGCCAGTATAATATTTAAAAAAAGTGTTTGCGTGTATTTAAAAAGTTTATATGATTGCATCTCAAATTGTAAACTATTATTAATTTAAATTTTAATGTTATGAAAAGATTTTACATGATTTTGGCTGCCTTATTAATAGGTAGTGTGTGCTTTGCCCAGAACGGAAATTTAAGAGTTGCACAAAAGTGTGACAAGCAGTTGCTTAATACACAAAGAGTAACTGGATGGTATGGAAATTCTGACTATGATAATTATTATACTATGGAGCAAGGAGAAGCCATCATAATGAGAGCAGATCAATTCTCTGGAGCAAATGTTGTTGGTGATACCATAAAGAAAATTAAATTTGATGTAGAGAGTTTTACTGGACAATCTGCCACTTATAATGGCACAAGTTTTACTATGAAAATTTACACTGGTGCAGCAGACAATATAACCTTCTTAACAGCACTTCAGACTGGACAGGGAAGTATTCAAGATTTATCCATATTAGGTACATGCGTTTATACCGAGAATATTACAGCTACAGCATTAGGGACACAATCCACCCCAGGTTTAAATGAAATAGAAATAACTCCCTGGGTAATTACTGACGATAACTATTGGATTGTTTTTGTATCTAATGGACAGAATTGTTTGATTGCAGAATCCAATATTATATCCGATACTATAACATACGCGCAATATCAACAAGGAACAAGACCGACAGTGTCGTCGAATCCAGGAATGCAATATTTAGCTTGGAATCCTGCTGGAACAAATCAAGGTCAACCTTATAATGAATATATTTCTACAACAGTAAATTTGACACCAATAAATCAAGAATATGATATTGTATATGCAGAATTTATTCCATTTTTCCAGATTTATATACAGGGTACAGGCGAATACGTTCCGAATTCAGAGATAGCTCCTGCTTTCGCAGATGCAAATCCTCCCTCAGGTTTAGCTCCTACAACTATGACTTTGGGTTTAAATGATGATTTGGTATTGTATCCATATGTAATGAACTTGGGTCCTGATGCAACTAATGCTACTATTAATGTTTCAATAAAAATAGATGATGAAGTTATAGCTACTTCGACAATAACTCAATCAGTGCCATTTCAAAATGGGGTAGCAATTACTCAGCAAGGTCAGAACTCATTTACTATACCAGCAGCAATTTTGCCGACAACAAATTTCGATGTATGCTTAGTTGTAGAATATACAGGTGCTGGTGATGATATCGATAACAATACTACTTGCATTGCTGTTACAAGACCAACTTCGGTTGAAGAAAACGTAGCAGAAGCAGTTTCTGTATATCCTAACCCAGCAAACGACATGTTCACCGTTGCTAACGCAGAAGGTGCTACTATCGTAGTTGTTAACTCGCTCGGTCAGGTTGTTGCTACTATCGAAAATGCAGCTTCGAACCAAACTATCGACGCTAGCAGCTTCGCAAACGGAACCTACTTCGTAAAGGTTAACGAAAGCGTAATTAAGATCAACGTTGTAAAGTAATCTATTAGATATAAGTTACTAATAAAAGCTAAAGTAAGGGGCGGGTTTCTAAAACTCGCCCCTTATTATTTTTTTTGCTCATTAACATTTTGCTGTTAAAAAAAACACATACAAACCCCTGCTATATAATATTTTGTGTCAAACTTTTACATATTTTTGCAATGGTCGGAAGACTATTAATTTTTTTTATGTTTTAACACAAATAGCTAACAACTAAAATATTACGATTTATGATTTATTCACACGAAGTGCAGCACATGTGTTGCGTGAAAAAAGGTCCTAACCATGGTCCAGCGCCTATCCCCGAAGAAGGCAAATGGGTAAAGGTAAAGGAAGTAAAAGATATATCTGGTTTGACACACGGCATTGGCTGGTGTGCACCTCAGCAGGGAGCCTGCAAGCTTACGCTTAATGTAAAGGATGGTATTATCGAGGAAGCACTGGTTGAAACTATCGGATGCTCGGGAATGACACATTCTGCAGCAATGGCTGGCGAAATCCTTGTCGGAAAGACTTTGCTCGAAGCCCTCAATACCGACCTCGTATGTGATGCCATCAATACCGCAATGCGCGAACTTTTCCTGCAGATTGTCTATGGTCGTACCCAATCGGCATTCTCCGAAGGCGGTCTAGTAATTGGTGCCGGACTCGAAGACTTAGGCAAGGGCCTCCGTTCGCAGATTGCAACAATGTTTGCTACCAAGGAAAAAGGCGTTCGCTACCTCGAAATGGCCGAAGGCTATGTAACTAAGATTGCTCTTGACGAAGACGATGAAGTTTGCGGTTACGAATTTGTTCGCCTTGGCGTTATGATGGACCTCATAAAGAAGGGTACCGATGCCAACGAAGCTCTCAAGAAGGCAACTGCAAGTTATGGTCGTTTCTCAAAGGAACAGGGCGCAGTGAAATTCATCGATCCTAGAATTGAATAATAAACCTATAAATGATTATCAGCTATGATACGAGATATAAAATTTGAAAGTCAAGAACGCCGCATGGAGAACATTACCAAAGTTCTCAATTCATATGGCATAGCTTCTATTGAAGAAGCAAACAAGATATGCGACCAGTACGGAATCGACCCTTACCTCGAATGCGAACAGACACAAAACATCTGCTTCGAGAATGCAAAGTGGGCATACGTTGTTGGTGCTGCAATAGCAATAAAGAAAGGCTGCAAGACTGCTGCCGAGGCTGCTGAGGCAATCGGAGAAGGTCTGCAGGCATTCTGCATAAAAGGTTCTGTAGCCGACGACCGCAAGGTTGGCCGCGGACATGGTAACTTGGCAGCTCGTCTGCTTAGCGAAGAAACTCAGTGCTTTGCTTTCCTCGCAGGTCACGAATCTTTCGCAGCCGCCGAAGGTGCAATTAAGATTGCCGAAATGGCCAACAAGGTACGCAAGAATCCGCTCCGCGTTATCCTCAACGGACTTGGCAAGGATGCTGCAATGATAATTTCGCGTATCAACGGTTTCACATACGTGCAGACCGAGTTCGACTACTACACTGGCGAACTTAAGGAAGTACGTCGCAAGGCATATTCCAACGGTCCGCGTGCAAAGGTCAACTGCTATGGTGCCGACGATGTTCGCGAAGGCGTTGCTATAATGTGGAAGGAAGACGTTGATGTGTCGATTACTGGCAACTCGACCAATCCTACACGTTTCCAGCATCCTGTTGCAGGTACATACAAGAAGGAAAGGATACTTGCAGGAAAGAAATATTTCTCGGTTGCTTCGGGCGGTGGAACTGGCCGTACCCTTCACCCCGACAATATGGCTGCTGGTCCTGCTTCGTATGGTATGACCGACACCATGGGACGTATGCACTCCGATGCTCAGTTTGCAGGTTCGTCATCGGTTCCGGCACACGTCGAGATGATGGGATTCCTCGGAATGGGCAACAACCCTATGGTTGGCGCAACAGTCGCTGTAGCTGTATCGGTAGAGGAAGCAATGAAGAAGTAAGATTATTATCATTTACAATAAAGCACTGACTATTATTTAGTCGGTGCTTTTTATTTGTCATGAAATGCTTAGCATGCACATTATAAAATCCAAAATTGAATTATCTTTGCGCCATGAATTTTACAATTTTACATAAAGACGACAGAACTAACGCACGTCGTGGCGTGATTACTACCGACCATGGCGACATCCAAACGCCGATTTTCATGCCTGTGGGTACCTGTGGAACGGTAAAAGGCGTTCATACATACGAAATTAAGAATGAAATAAATGCTCAAATAATACTTGGTAATACTTATCATCTGTATTTGCGTCCTGGAATCGAAATCATTAATAAGGCTGGCGGTTTGCACAAGTTCAATGGATGGGATAGACCAATACTTACCGACAGCGGGGGATTTCAAGTGTTTTCGATGGCAGATTGCCGCAAACTTACTGCCGATGGCGCTATTTTCAGAAGTCATATCGATGGGTCGAAGCATATTTTTACACCCGAGCGTGTTGTTGATATTCAGCGTAACATCGGTGCCGACATCATGATGGCTTTCGACGAGTGTACGCCTTATCCATGCGACTACAGATATGCTGCCAAGTCGTTGAAACTTACGAACTCGTGGCTTTCGCGTGGTTGGAAGCACTTCAACGAAACCGAAGGCTTGTATGGTTACAAGCAGGCATTCTTCCCGATAGTTCAGGGCTCCACTTACGAGGACTTGCGCGTAGAATCGGCAAAATATGTTGCCGACATAGGTGCTGAAGGCAATGCAATTGGCGGTTTGTCGGTGGGTGAACCTACACAGCAGATGTACGACATGATCGAAATCGTAAACGAACACCTGCCGCAGGACAAGCCTCGTTATCTTATGGGCGTGGGCACTCCTGCCAATATTCTCGAGGGCATAGCTCGTGGTATAGATATGTTCGACTGCGTAATGCCTACCCGCAACGCACGCAACGGAATGCTTTTCACGATGGAAGGTACTATGAATATGCGCAACGAGAAATGGAAAGACGATTTTTCTCCTCTTGACGAAAACGGAACCACTATAGTGGATTCGTTCTACTCGAAGGCATATCTGCGTCATTTGGTAATTGCAGGCGAAATGCTTGCGGCACAGATTGCAAGCATCCACAATCTGGGCTTCTATCTGCATCTTGTCGATTTGGCTCGCGAGCATATTGCCGATGGTACTTTTGCCGATTGGAAGAAAATGATGATTGAAAAACTTGGAAGGAGACTATAGGTGAAGAAACTCGACTGGTATATTCTGCGGAAATTTCTGGGCACGTTCTTTCTTGCCCTATTTCTCATTATATGCGTAGCCGTGGTGTTCGACATTTCCGAGAAAATTGACAATTTTATTGACCGAGGAGCTTCGGTAACAGATATTATATTCCAGTATTATCTTAATTTCATCCCTAATTTTGCGAACTTGTTTTGTGCCTTGTTTGTGTTTATATCGGCAATTTTCTTTACGTCGAAGATGGCCGGCAAGTCGGAGTTTATTGCCATGTTTGCCAGCGGAATTAGCAAATTCCGTCTGTTGAGACCGTATTTTGTCGGCGGACTTATCATTACGGCTTTCTCCTTTATGCTTGGCAACTATGTAATTCCCGATTGCAACAAGGAAAGACTTGCTTTCGAGGAGAAGTATGTGTCGAAAGGAGGTCCTAGGATAAGTTCGTTCAACATACACAGGCAGCTGGAGCCAGGTGTGTATTTCTACATCGAGAGTTTCAACAGAGACCATGGCGTCGGACTTCGTTTGTCACTTGAAAAGTTCGACGGCGTGGAGCTTAAATCGAAGATGACTGCAGAGATGATACAGTGGGACGAGAACAAAAATTTGTGGAAAGCAAAGAATTATTGTATCAGAAATTTTGACAAGGGGACGGAGCAAATAGAGACAGGAGTACAGAAAGATACTGCAATACGCGTATGCCCCGATGATTTCTTCAAGAAAACAACTACTGTGGAGGCTCTTAATGCCAAGGAGTTGAGAACCTATATTGCCGAACAGAAGTTGTCGGGAACATCGGCGGTTATTTCGAGCGAAATAGAGCTTTACAATCGAATGGCAGTGCCGTTTTCGACATTTATACTTACCATTATCGGATTTTCTCTGTCGGTAATAAAGCGTCGAGGGGGACTTGGCGTAAACATATTGCTGGGCTTGCTACTGAGTTTTTCGTACATATTGTTCCAGCGTTTTTCCACGACATTTGCGCTCAGCGGTTTCTTGAGCCCTATGCTGGCGGTATGGGTACCTAACTTTATCTTTGCGATAATAGCCGTAATTGTATACTTTACAGCTGCAAGACAATGAAAAAAATCCTGATACAGCTAATGTTGTTGGCGGTGTGCTGCAGCTTGTCGGCACAGCGGACCCATAGTATCGAGCTGAAGGGCTGGTGCGGACGCAATGTGCCGCATCGTTCTGGTATGGAATCGCTTGCACGTACGATTGCAGGTGGCGAAATCAACTATTATTTCAGTACCAAGTCGGGCAATTTCTACGACAGGAAATATAGGTCGCCGCAGCATGGTTTTGGCGTTAATTACAACTATCTCGGTTATCCGAAGGTGCTCGGCTCGGCCATCTCGGCTTATTCGTTCATGGATTTCGCTCTTGTTGATGCTGGCGTTTTTAGGATGGGTTTGCGTGCTAATGCAGGACTTGCATATCTTACAGAAAAATACAATAGGGATACAAACTCAGAAAATTTAGCCATAAGCACAAATTTGTGCTTTTATTTCAATCTTGGACTCAATTTTGGCTTTCGTTTGCCTCATGGATTTGAATTGAAAATCATGCCAATGTTTGCGCACTATTCCAACGGTGCGGTACTGAAACCAAATCTCGGGCTCAACCAGTTTTCTTTAGGTCTTTTGCTGTCGAAAGATATCACTACTAAAAATTATGTGCAAAAACATCATGATTATCAAGATAATCTTTCTCCTCATGAGGCATGGATTATGGGAACTTGCGCTACTTCCGATGAGTATTCTGTAGGTTACGAAGGTCGCGGTGGAGGTTTCATTTGCAGCACAGTGGCGGCTGGATATACTTACCAATATGGAAAAATTGGCAAGGTGGGAGTTTCGTTCGATATGTTCTACAACGAAAACATGAAGTATTACTACTTTGACGATTATAGGGGATTGACATTGATGTATGATAAGTTTTCTGACATTGTGAAATTCGGTGTTGCTGTTGGACATCAGTTGGTTTATCGTAGGTTCGAGTTTGTTACATATTTGGGAGCATATGTTTACAACAAGGTATGGGCTTACGATTGGGTGTATTTCCGCATAGGTGGACGTTACTACATAACTGATTATATTTTCATAAACCTTTCTCTGAAAGCGCATGGCTTCAAGGCGCAGTATATCGAGAGTGGAATCGGATTCTCGTGCCGTAGGTGGGGAAGGTAGAAGGAGCAATTGGCTGACGCCGTTTCAAAGTTTAACTTCGTTGAGGGCTTCGCCGTTCTATGGCTGACGCTGTTTCTAAGTTTGAAAGTTTCTAGGTTTGGGACGATGTCTGCATCGTCCGTTTAAATCGTCAATCGAAAATTCATTGTTGTTCCTTTATCGATTCCTTGTGTATTTCGGAAAACAGTGCAGCAATAAGTTCGCGCGAAAGCCCCATGTTTTCGGCATATTCACTTCTCGATTCCAGAACTTTTTTCCAACGGTCGATTTGCAGGACAGCAACATTGCGCGACTTTTTTATTTCTCCAATTTCGTTGGTTATGACAAACCTTTGTTTCAGGATATCAATCAGTTGATAGTCGAGCACATCGATTTTGCTTCGTAATGTTTCGAGCTCCATCTCGAAATTGTGGTCGTCGATTGCAGAAGTTTTCATCTTTAGGTTGTCGATGAGGTTTTTGACTTCTGTTGGCGTAAGCTGTTGGTTGTTGTCGCTCAGAGCTTCTTGTGGACAGCAGTGCGCTTCAATCATCAGTCCTGCCATGCTAAGATTTAGTGCTTGTTGGGCAATTTCGGCGATGTATTTTGTGTCGCCTGCTATGTGGCTGGGATCGCATATGATTTTTATGTCTGGCATGCGGCGGGCTAATTCAATCGGAATTTCCCAGCAAGGTAAGTTGCGAAGTTTTGTTTCTGCAAAAGGATAGAATCCTCGGCTTACTGCAATTATTTCATCAAATCCAATTTTTTTGAAGCGTTCTATTGCACCGCACCACAGGTCTATGTCGGGGTTGGTGGGATTTTTTACAAAGACCTTGAAATCATGTCCTTTTGCAGCATTGGCGATTTCTTGTACGGAAAATGGATTGGCTACTGTGCGTGCTCCTATCCAAAATGCATTGAAACCGTATTTTGCAATTTGTTCAACATGGTTGGCATTGGCAACTTCGGTGATTACTGGAATGCCAAGTTCGTCCTGCACGCGCTTCATCCAAGCAAGACCTTTTTCGCCTACGCCTTCGAATGAATCGGGACGAGTGCGTGGCTTCCAAATTCCTGCACGGAAATAGTCGGGGGCAACAAGTTCTTTAAGTAGTCGCGCTGTTGTAAAAACTTGTTCCTCGCTTTCGGCGCTGCAAGGTCCGCATATCAGCATAGGTCGTTTTACCATAAGTTTGCAATTTTGCGCAAAAATAATTCTTTTATTTATAATTTAATCCCAATTTTTACGTTAGATATGCGATGCTAGTATTGCATTTTTTACGCTGTTGATTCAATAAAAAGTATTAATTTTACGGCTCGATTTTTTTTGATTGTCATGAAGAAGTTTTTAAACTTTATATTAAGTAAGGCTTTCTGGTTCAATATACTAGGAATTATTCTCTTTTTTGTGTTGGCAGTAGTGATTTTGATGGTCAGCCTTAAGTCGTGTACTCGCCATGGCGACTCGGTGACGGTGCCGACAGTTGTGGGGATGGATGCCGATGAGGCTATCGAATTGCTTGATAATGAAGGCTTCGGCTACGAGATTGTCGATACTCTCTTCATCGATTCGTTGCCCAAGGGTGTGGTCGTGGAGCAGAATCCTGTAAAGGAATCGCTTGTGAAGCATGGACGTACTGTGTACATGAAAGTAAACACCCGAGATGAGATTATGGTAAGAATGCCGTCGTTTGTTGGAGAGCAGTATAAGGTACTCGATGTAAGATTGAAACATGCGAAACTTAAGAAAGGAAGCGTTAAGTGGCAAAAGGACGGCGACGTTGTCAACATAGTGCTTAAGCAGTTGTACAAGGGACGTCCAATCGAACCAGGAACCGAAATCAAACAGGGTTCGCGCATCGACTTTGTTGTAGCAGGTCGCGATCCTAATTCGAAAGAAGAAGACGAAGAAGAGGAAGAAAAAGTCTCAACACTCGAAGAGATGAGCAAATTGGATGAGCCTGCACCTGAAGCCAGTGGCACTAATTTTGATGAATAACCCCCAAAGTAGTTGTATGAAAAAGATAGTCGCTATATTGATACTTGCCATTTGTTGCGTCAGCCTATATTCGCAGGAGGTTGTCATCGATTGTGGAAATCCTGCACTTAGCGACTATAGCGCTCGTTACTTTGAGAAATACGGTTTCAAGGTTGCTACGTCCGACACATTAGAGCTACCGTTCTTCGACGACTTTTCGGCATCGTACATGTACCCCGATTCATCGAAATGGTCGGACAAATATGCATTCATAAACTCTTCGTGCGGCAAAAATCCCATTTCTATCGGCGTTGCAACTCTTGATGCACTCAATGAGTACGGAAATGTTTATCCTACCTTGCCGTTTGGGATGTCGGATGTTTCGGATTTTTTGACATCTAAGCCGATAAATTTGCAACGCAATGCATCCGACTCAATATACTTGAGCTTTTTCTACCAATGTGGAGGCAACGGCGATGTGCCAGAATTTCGTGATTCGCTAGTATTGCAGTTTTACTCTGTAGCCGATGACGAATGGCGCAGCGTATGGAAGGCTGCTGGAGGTGCTGTAATGGACAATTTCAAGCAGGTTCTGGTGCCTGTTGCCGATACGTTATGGTTGAAGAAAGGGTTCCGTTTCCGTTTCCTCAACTATGTTAGCATTAGCTCCAACTACGAACCTAGCTGGCAGAGCAACGTCGATCAGTGGAATCTCGACTTTATAATTCTTGATGCAAATCGTAACTGCAACGATACAATTATCGAGGACGTCGCCATGATAAAAAATGTCGGTCCGTTTTTGAAGGATTACCGACAGGTGCCATGGAGTCATTTCTTGCATAAAGGACGCGAAGCTGTGCATGATTCGATAACCTTTGCTTATGCTAATTTGCAGAATGCCACACACAACATCAACCGTCAATACGATGTGTACGACAAGGATGAAACTTCATCGTTGATACCAGCAAGTACATACTTTGCATATCACTGCGGCGACGATAGCGAAAATGCTGCTGCCAATGAAGAAATTACATATACCAAGAAATTCTGTTATTTTTTCAATGAGGAAAGCTATCAGACCGAAGATTCTGCAAAATTCCTCATACGTGCCAATCTAAAGACTGATGTGGCGCAGGTGCGCGACTATTATCGCTGGAACGATACAGTTAGGTATTATCAGGATTTCAAAAACTATTACGCCTACGACGACGGAACTGCAGAAAAGGGTTATGGCATTTCGGGACAGGGAACTGCCAATGCAAGTTTGGCATACAAGTTCGAGCCTTATATGACAGATACTTTGTATGGCGTTTACATTTATTTTAACCGTACGCAGGGCGACGGCAATGTAAAATATTTCTATCTTACCGTGTGGGATGACAACAATGGCATTCCTGGCGATACAATTGTGAGCAGAATGGGTGTGCGCCCAGCCTTTTCGAACAAAATCAATGGATATGTGTATTATCCGCTCGATACCGCTGTGGTTATCAGCGGTCCTTTCTATGTGGGATGGATAAAGACTACCAACGATATGCTAAACTGTGGTTTCGATACCGAAAATGATGCCCACGACAAAATTTTCTATAATGTTTCGGGAACTTGGCAGAACTCAATAAATCCGGGTGCGCTCATGATTCGTCCGGTGTTTGGTTACGAACTTAGACAGGACGCATCGGTTCCTATGGAACATATTGTACCACAATGCAGTATATATCCAAATCCTGCATCAACAGAGATAAACATTGAAAGCGAAACCGATTTCAGTGGAGTGATGATTTATGATAATCTCGGTCGCGTAGTGATGCAGTTGGGACACGAAAGAGTGATTAATGTCAGCGGCTTGCCAGAGGGTGCATATTTTGTGCGTCCTTATTCCGAGACCAATGTTTTTGAGACGGTTAAAATACTGATAATGCGATAGCCCGTAGTAATATGAAGGATTTTGACGAACTTGAGGAACTCGAAGATATAGACGAACTTGAACTCGGTGACGATGTTGACATTGTAGAAGAGAATGGAGAGAAGTTCGAGCACAAGCATCTGGAGGTTGAGCCTGGCCAGAAATCGATGCGTATCGACAAATATTTGTCTATTCGTCTGCCCAATACTTCGCGCAACCGCATACAGTCTGCCGCCGAGGGAGGATGTGTGTATGTGAACGGCAAGGTAGTACGAAGCAGTTACAAGATAAAACCCAACGACGACATAAAGATAATGTTGTCGTTCCCAAAGCGCGAAACTGGTATTGTGCCCCAAGATTTACCACTTGATGTAGTTTACGAGGACGACGACCTTATTGTTGTGAACAAGGCACCAGGAATGGTTGTACATCCGAGTTTCGGACATTTTGAGGGGACGCTTGTGAATGCGCTTGCTTATCGTTTCAAGGATTTGCCAATGTTCAATGCTGAGACTTTCCGCCCTGGACTTGTGCATCGTATCGACATGAATACATCGGGGTTGCTCGTAGTGGCAAAGTCGGAAGTCGCACGCGAAGGTCTTGCAAATCAGTTTTTCTACCATACTTGCAAGCGTGCTTATAATGCACTTGTGTGGGGCAATATGCCCGAGGATGAAGGTACTATTATAGGTAATGTGGGGCGTAACCTCAAAAACCGTAAGATAATGGATGTATTCCCTGATGGTGACTACGGCAAGGAGGCTATAACGCATTGGCGAGTGCTCGAAAGGTTGGGCTATGTGAATCTTGTGGAATGCCGCCTTGAGACAGGTCGTACTCATCAGATTAGGGTGCATTTCAAGCATATCGGACATCCTTTGTTCAACGATTGGGAATATGGTGGTGATCAAATCCTGAAAGGTACTACATTTACAAAATACAAGCAGTTCGTAGAGAATTGTTTCAAGATTCTTCCACGTCAGGCATTGCATGCCAAATCGTTAGGTTTTATACACCCCGTAACCAAAAAGGAACTCTACTTTGAGTCGGAACTTCCCGACGACATGGCAAAGTGTATTGAAAAGTGGCGCGGCTACGTGGCTGGACGTGACGAGTAGGAAGAAATAATGACCATATTATAAAAATCTCAATACTGATATTTTTTTTGAATATTAGCGATAACTTGTGTAGTTTTGCATTGTCGAATCAAAAAAGTTAACTATGCTAACATTCAGGGAGTTGGCTTTAAGTCGCCAAAGCACAAGAAGTTTTTCCGACAGGGAAGTTGAACTCGAAAAGATAAAAAGAATATGTGAGGTGGCAGCTATGTCGCCATCCTCGTGCAATTCGCAGCCGTGGAAAATGCACATAGTAAGACCGACATATGCAAAAATTGCCGATTTGCGCAAGGCTTGCCAGGCTGTTGGATTGAATCCTTTCCTAGATAATGTTTCGAATTTTATTGTAGTTGAGCAGACTTTCGGAAACATGAAGTCAAAGGCTGGAGGCTTCTTCTCAAACAACGACCTGAATTCAATCGACTTGGGCATTCTGGCGGCTCATATATGCTTGGCTGCCGAAGAAGAGGGCCTTGGTACATGCATGATCGGATCTTTTAGAAATAAGAATGCTAACAAGGCTATGAATTTCAGTTCTTTCCGAAGGATAAGGCTAGTTGTCGCTGTAGGCTATGCTGCCGACGGCTACGAAATCCGCAAGAAGACAAGAAAAAACACCAAAGACATAATTGATGTAATCGAGTAATATGGCAAAGGCAAATTGGAGCGGAAAGACTGGTGGAGGTCGTTTCGGACAGAGAGCTATGTTTAAGATTCTCCGTTCGGTAGATGTCAGATTCGCCTATGTAGTATTGTATTTGGTCATACCTTTCAGTATAGCATTTCGTCCGAAGCAATTTCGTGCCATATACTATATGCAACGAAAACGCTTGCGTAGAAATCCTATAGTGGCTTTTTTTCAGACCATTCGTAATTTCTTGTTGTTTGGCAAGGTGGTGCTTGATAAATTCGCCATGTTTGCAGGCAATACGGCACAATTCAAGGTTAATGTTCGCGACCAGGACTTATTCTCGCAAATGCTCAACAGGGATTGCGGATTCATAACTGTGGGGGCGCATGTTGGGAATTTTGAGATTGCAGGGTGTACATTGCAGCAGTACAACAAGAAGTTTAATTTTATCTCTTGGGGTGGCGAAAGCGAAGAAATGATAAGTCATCGTCTCGAAGCGTTCAAAAAAGTTAATCCAGATGCCAAAATAATAACAATAGGCAACAATATTTCATATCTTTTCGACATTAAATCGGCTATCGACAATGGGGAAACTATTATTACATCTTGCGACAGACTTTGTGGCAGTCCCAAGCACTACGATGCCGATTTCCTTGGCGAAAAAGCTTCTTTCCCTCTTGGAATTTTCTTGATCGCGACAAAACTCAAGGTTCCTGTATTGGTAGTACATGTATTCAAATACAGAGGGTTAAAATACGAAGGTTTTGTGAAGGAATTGAAATACGATCCATCTATAACGTCGGATGTGGAGCAAGCTCAGTCGTTGGTTAGACAGTATGTTGAAATACTGGAGGATTCTGTTGTTAAGCATCCGCTTCAATGGTTCAATTATTACAATTTCTGGCAACCGGTTGTGTAATAACTGGATAAATCATAAAATTAGCATTAACTTTGCGAAATACAATTTTATACGAGATGGAAAAGACTTTAAAGGAATTTCAGAGATTAATTGAGATACTGGACGAACTTCGCGAGAAATGTCCGTGGGACCGCAAGCAGACAAACGAAAGCCTGCGCATACAGACAATAGAGGAAGTTTACGAGCTCTCGGATGCATTGTTGAACAACGATGCCGACGAGGTGAAGAAGGAGCTCGGTGATGTGCTTTTGCACGTTGCCTTTTATGCCAAGATTGGCAAGGAGCAGGGACAGTTCGAGTTGTACGATGTCATCCATGGCATTTGCGAAAAACTGATATTCCGTCATCCACATATCTTTGGCGATGTGAAAGCAGAGACTGCCGAGCAGGTAAAAGAGAACTGGGAGCGCATAAAGTTGCAGGAAGCTCCTAAGAAAACCGTTCTTGGCGGAGTGCCTGAATCGCTACCATCAATAATCAAGGCTTACCGTATGCAGGACAAGGCGCGTGGCGTTGGCTTCGACTGGGACAAGCGCGAGCAGGTGTGGGACAAGCTTAACGAGGAGTACAACGAGGTGCTGCTCGAAACTGCAATTTCCGACAATCAGGACAAGATAGAGGCCGAATTTGGCGATTTGTTGTTCTCGGTAATAAATGCAGCTCGCCTCTATGGCGTAAATCCCGACACCGCCCTCGAACGTACAAACCGCAAGTTTAAGAACCGTTTCGGCTATCTCGAGCAAAAGACCATACAACAAGGTCGTGACCTCAAGGATATGACACTGGCCGAAATGGACGAAATATGGAACGAAGCGAAGCAGTTTTATAAGTAGGAAGAAAATACACCAGTGTAAAACATAACCGCTGATGCTTTTTGTCATCCTCTCCTCGGTACTTTTGCTTTTCCTCCTAATTCAGGTGGCATTCTACATTTTGCCAGCAATAGGGGTGAAGAAGAAAACTGTGGTTGAGGTATATGATTCCGATTTGCCTCCCGTTTCTGTAATAATCGCATGCCGCAACGAATTGCAAAATCTAAAATCGAATATACAATACATAATCAATCAGCAGTACCCGAAATTTGAAGTTGTGATTGTTGACGATAATTCCACAGATGGTACAAGCGAATACTTTTCAAATTTGGAGGATACGCCTCCATGTAGCATAAAAATTGTCGAAAATGATGGCCATGGCAAAAAATCTGCGCTCTCGTGCGGAATCCGCGCTGCAGCATACGAAAATTTGATTTTTACCGATGCCGATTGCTATCCCGCTTCCGAAAAATGGATTTTGGGTATGATGTCGCACTTCGATGAGGCGAATCCGCTTGTCGTAGGCTATGGCGAACTGTCGGGCAAGACATTCGCTGCGCGTTTTTCGTCGTATGATGCCGCGCTCATTGCTATGCAGTATATGGGATTTGCATCGCTCGGACATGCCTACATGGCGGTTGGTCGAAACATGGCATATTCACGCAAACTTTGGGATATTCTGGGAGGTTTTTCTTCCCATTCCGACATGGCATCGGGCGACGACGACCTATTTGTCATGACGGCAGCAAAACATATCCGTCCAGCTGTATGCCTTTCACCCGAAGCAAAGACAATATCACCTGCTAAGGACAGTTTTACAAAATTGTTACGACAAAAGTCGCGGCATGTTTCAACTTCGGAGAAATATAGCCTGTTGGACAAGTTTTTGTCTGGAGGTGAAATCGTTACGCGGACATTATTCTACGCGGTGGCTATTGCCATGCTGTTCGTGAATTGGAAAATCGCACTTGCTTTTGTGGGAGTTCGGCTTATAATTGCAATGTTCTCGCTTGCCTGGTTCTGCCGTTCGGCAAAAAACGAATTCAATTTATTCATGTCGCTGATATTTGATATCTTTGCGCCGATTTTTTATTTCACGTTGTTAGTTTACAGAATTTTTAATCGAGAAACAGAATGGTAAAGAGAACACACGAACTCGATGAGTACGACGATCTGCAGTTGCGCGCTTTGGTTGTAGCTGGTGATGAAATGGCAAGTTCGTGTCTTTTCCGTCGTTACCAGATGGAAATAAAAAATTTCCTCGTTTCACGTGGTTGCCAAAGCGACGATGCCGACGATGTTACAATTATGTCGTTGCAAAAGATTTGGAAATCAATGGATTCATACGACGAAGAACGCGAGGCAAGTTTCCGTACTTGGGTTTTTACAATAGCAAAAAATACTTACCTGGACTGGTGTAAGAGATACAACCTGTCGCAACCGCAAAACAGTGAGGAAATTGCTATTACCGACAACAGCACACCCGAAACATCTCTCATAGAAAAGGAGAGGCAGGCATATGTTGAGTCTTTGCTGGGACAACTTTCCGAACTCGACCAGAATATTCTGTTTATGAAGGGAGTTGGCATGAAGTACGAGGAAATAGCAAGCGAACTGGGGATTTCGCTTTCGGTGGTGAAGAATAGGATACATCAGGCCAAGTTAAAACTTGTAGAACTTTCGAAAGATGTTAGAAAAGATTAAAAAATATTTTCCGGAACTTACTGATGTTCAGGTTGATCGTTTGGTTGAGCTGGAGCCGCTTGTGCGTGAGTGGAACGAAAAAATAAATGTTATAAGCCGCAAGGACACCGACAATATTTTCGTCCATCACATATTGCATTCGATGGCTATTGCGAAGGAAAAGCAGTTCAAGCCGGATGAACTTGTACTCGATGTCGGTACTGGCGGTGGTTTTCCTGGTATTCCGCTCGCAATAATGTTCCCCGAAACAAAGTTCACGCTTGTCGATAGCATCGAAAAGAAAATCAAGGTGGTAAAGGGCATTTCCGAGTCTCTAGGGCTCGGCAATGTTGAAGCCATGAAGATTCGTGCCGAACTTTTGCCACCTAAGTACGACTGCATAGTCAGCCGTGCAGTTACAGCCTTCCCCGATTTCGTGAAAATGACCCGTAATGTGTTGAATCCTCGTTCCTCTGAGCGTTCGATTATCTACCTAAAGGGGGGGGATTTCGATGAAGAACTGAAAGGTATGAAAAACTATTCTGTTACGAATATTTCCGACTTTTTCGACGAGGATTTCTTCGAGACTAAGAAGATTATATACTTGAATTTGTAAAAAACAGCCTTTTATTGTCATCTTGAACTTGTTTTAAGATCAAAAAAAAGTAAGTGATTTACAATCAGTTAACTCGTTTATTTTCAGTGTGTTGTCTAAATTCTTTTCACAAAATCAAAAAAAATGCTTTGAAATCAAAAAAATGTAGTACTTTTGCAGTCCCAAAAGGCATACCGAATGCCCGGGTGGCGGAATCGGTAGACGCGCTGGTCTCAAACACCAGTTCCTTCACTGGAGTGCCGGTTCGACCCCGGCCCCGGGTACAAAGAGATGAGTTTTCGCTCATCTCTTTTTTTGTAATCAAAAATTAGAATTTGAAACCTTGCCATTTAAGTCGGGATTTTTATCTATATTTGCAGTTTGTTTTCGAATTTGACTAATGAGATTCAAGGACGTTATAGGACAAGATGAAATCAAGAGCAGGCTCGTGCAGGCGTACAAGGACAACCGCGTGAGTCACAGCTATTTATTTTATGGCGCACCTGGCGTTGGAAAGATGGCGTTAGCAATTGCGTTTGCCCAGTATCTTTCGTGCGAAAACAAGGAGGAAAACGATAGTTGTGGACATTGCCCCAGTTGCCTAAAGTACGAAAAACTCGTACATCCCGACTTACATTTCGTATTCCCGTATATCACTTCGTCGAGTTCGCAGAACAAGGCTGTAAGCGATACGTATATCGACTTGTGGCGACCAATGGTCAACAAGAGCCCGTACTTTTCGTACCGCGACTGGACAAACAACCTGCAGAGCGAAAACAAGCAGTGCCAGATATATGCAGCCGAATCGTCGGAAATTATCAAAAAGATCAGCTTGAAAACTTATGAGTCCGACTACAAGGTAATGATAATCTGGCTGCCCGAGAAAATGAATACAGAATGCGCCAACAAGATCTTGAAGGTGCTAGAAGAGCCGCCTCTAAATACAGTATTCATGCTTGTAAGCAACAATCGCGAGGATATTTTGCCCACAATACAGTCGCGTACGCAGCCTGTCAAGGTGCTGGGTATTGCCGACGAACCTTTGCGACAGGCTCTTGTCGAGAAGTTCGACATTAGCGAGGCTGAGGCTGCCGACGTTGTGAAGATTAGCAACGGAAGTTTCCTTGAGGCAAGGCAGCAGATTGAGCAGGACGAGGAGAATGCGTTCAACTTCGATAACTTCAAGTCGCTTATGCGAATCTGTTACAAGTACGATGTGGTTTCGGCATTCGACTTTGCAAAGTCAATTTCGAAATTGTCGCGCGAACGCCAGAAAAGTTTTATCAACTACTGCCTGATAATGGTAAGGGAGAACTTTGTAAGAAATGTCAATGCCGATGTCGCCTATCTGACAAAGGAGGAAGAAGACTTTTCTGTGAACTTTTCTCGTTGCATAAACGAAAGGAACATTGATTCATATACAACAATTTTTAACGATTCATATTACCAGATTGAGCGTAATGGCAATTCGGAGATAATATTTACCGATACTGCGTTCAACCTAATGAAAATAATACGTAAATAGAATGGAAGACAGGATTATAAGCACCCCAATAGACAATTGCGATGATGGCAACTGCACGTTTTCGGCAAAAGGCTGCTGCAACAAGCTCGACGTGTACGATTGGCTGTCCGATATAAACGATCCGCTTTCGCAATCGCGCTATGTTGAGGTTAGATTCAAAAATACACGCAAGGGCATATACGAGAACAACCTCGACTTGCCATTGCAGGTCGGCGACATTGTTGCTGTTGAATCCTCACCAGGACACGACATAGGTATAGTTTCGGCAATAGGACAGATAGCTTGCTATCAGATGCGCAAGCAGAAAAACCTGAGGCTTGCCGACGTCAAAAAAATTTACCGCAAAGCACGTGCCAACGATATCAAGAAATGGCAGGAGGCCATAGCACTCGAACGTCCGACGATGCTTCGCACTCGCGAACTCGCCGAAGAACTGAACTTGTCGATGAAAATCGGCGACACCGAATTCCAGGGCGACAAGACCAAGGCTATTTTCTACTATATTGCCGAAGAGCGTGTCGATTTCCGCGAACTTATAAAGCGTATGGCCGAGGAGTTCCATATCCGCATCGAAATGAAGCAGATCGGTGCACGTCAGGAAGCCGGCAGAATTGGCGGAATCGGACCTTGCGGAAGGGAACTTTGCTGTACTACATGGATGTCAGATTTTAATTCGGTTTCCACGACTTCGGCCCGTTTGCAGGAACTCACCCTTAATCCGCAGAAACTGGCCGGACAGTGCAGTAAGTTGAAATGCTGCCTCAACTACGAACTTGGCGTATATCTTGATGCCCGTAAGGATTTTCCAGAAAATGCTTCGGTTCTAAGGACAAAGGAAGGCGATGCTCACCATATCAAGAACGATATTTTCAAGCGACAGATGTACTACGAGGTTCGCATCAACGACATCCCGACAGTAAAAATCCTTGACGTGGATACTGTAAAGAGTATAATTGAGCAGAACAGAAAAGGTATTTTGCCTGAGAATGTATTTGAAATGGAGAAAACCGGTTCTCGTTCAATTTCTTATACCGACGAACTTAACTCCGAGAGCATCACGCGTTTCGACAAGGCAAAGAAACCGAAATCGAAGAACAAAAATCGCAATAGGGGAAAGAAGCAGAATAAACCTGCCGAGGAAAACCCGACACAGGAAAACAATAATAATTCCGCACCGGAGAAAAACGAATAGCCATGAGAAAATTGATTGTATTATTACTGGCAGTTGCTGTGTTGGCGGGACTTTCTTCATGTGACGGACGGAAGGTATATGAAGAGTACGTTGAAGTTGAGGACTATACATGGAACAGTTCTTCGCCATTGAGGTATGAGTTCGAGATAACCGACACCACTGCATTGCACGATGTTTATATTAATGTTAGGCATGCAAACCAGTATCCATACAGCAACCTGTGGCTCTTTATTGATTCTTGGGCACCAAGCGGGCAAAAGGCAGTGGATACTATCGAGTGCGTGCTTGCCGACGAACACGGAAAGTGGCAGGGAAGCGGACTCGGCGATATTTGGGATAAACAGATATTGTGGAAGAAGAATGTGCGTTTTGCAATCCCGGGAAAATACCATGTGGAATATAATCAGGCAATGCGTGTCGAAAACCTTGTCGGTATTATGGACATGGGCTTGCGTGTTGAACTTGCCGAAAACGACGAATAGCCATGAATTGTCCATTATGCAATATGCCCGATGAAAACTTGTTCGCTGCTGGTGGACGTACATATCATCGTTGCTGCAAATGTGGGCTAGTGTATATGGACGCAACCGACAGACTACTTCCCGATGAAGAGAAAAAAAGATATTCGTTTCATCAAAACAGCATAAGCGATGCTGGTTATGTTGCATTTTTGAATCGTGTAATAGAACCTTCAATGCAATACATATCCAAAGGAATGAAAGGCTTGGATTATGGTTGCGGACCTAATCCTGTTCTGGCTCAGATAGTGGGGGAGAGGGGCATGCAATGCTCGTATTACGATCCGTTTTTCTTTCCCGAATGTAAGGCTGATGCTAAATACGATTTCGTATTTGCCACCGAATGTTTCGAGCATTTTTTCAGTCCCATGAAGGAAATAGAAAAGATTTGTGCCATGCTCAACAGCAATGGAATCTTGGGTATAATGACCGAACTTATGGACGAATCTACAGATTTCGACAACTGGTACTACAAGAACGACCCCACGCATGTATGCTTTTATGGTAAAGAGAGCATAAATTACATTTGCCAAACATATAATTTCAAGCAATTATTTAACGACAATCACAGAGTAATCATACTTAGAAAATCATGACACCGAATATAAACATATTGCGACGAATCACTCCACGATGGGTGGTGTTTCTAATCGACATCGTTATATGCTTTGCATCTATCTTTCTAGCATATTACCTTCGTTTTAATTTTCATATCAGCGAAACAGAAAGTGCAATAATGCCATTGGGCATACTGATAGTTATTGCAGTACGTGCAGTTTCTTTCCTCATTGGCAAGACGTATTCGGGAATGGTAAGGTTTACGGGAATGCACGACATTATTAGGATTGTGATAGTGATAGCCTGTGGCTCGGCTACGTTGCTGCTTCTCGATCTAATTGGACTTGCTTTTGTCGGGATGTATATGATTCCAGTATCTATTGTGATAATCGATACGTTTATATCTGCATCCATACTTATTTTCTCGCGTCTGCTGATAAAGTTATTGTATCTCGACTACAACACCCAGCAGAGGGAGTTCAATAATGTTCTGATATACGGCATGGGAAATCTGGCGCAGACAACTAAGCGTGCTATTGAACGTGATCGCAGATCGCAGTATAGGGTTGTCGGTTTTGTAGAGCATCACAAAAGGGTGGCGGGTAACAAAATCGATGGAATCAGGATATTCCATATCAAGGACTTGGAAAGCATTATCGAGGGAAAAAGCGTGTCGTCGCTCATTATATCAGAACGAAGTCTGTCGGTGGCCCGCAAAAACTTTGTGCTTGATATTTGCCTTGCCCATAATGTAGATGTGCGCACTATTCCCGAAGTATCGACCTGGGTAAATGGCGAGTTGTCGGTAAATCAGATTCGAAAGTTCAAAATAGAGGACCTGCTTGAGCGTCCCGAAATTCATATCGACCCCGATGAAATGAATCGCAACATAGGTGGTAAAGTGATCATGGTTACTGGTGCTGCCGGTTCGATAGGTAGCGAAATTGTAAGGCAGCTTACAAGGTTCAGTCCCAAGTCGATTGTGTTGTTCGACTGCGCCGAGTCGCCTTTGTACGACATCGAACTCGAAATACGCGAAGACTATAAATTCAGTAACATCGAGATTGTAATAGGCGATGTGCGCGACAGGCAGCTTGTCGACCAGGTATTCGAAAAGTACAAGCCTGAAATTGTATATCATGCTGCTGCGTACAAGCATGTCCCGATGATGGAAAACCATCCCGCCGAAGCCGTTATTACAAATGTTATGGGTACCAAGATTCTGGCAGATACTGCTGTCAAGTATGGAGCATGGAAGTTTGTCATGGTAAGTACCGACAAAGCCGTGAATCCCACCAATGTCATGGGAGCAAGCAAGCGTATCGCCGAAATCTACACACAGTCGCTCAACAATCGTGAAAATGTTTCCACTCAGTTCATAACTACTCGATTTGGTAATGTTTTGGGTTCAAACGGTTCGGTAATTCCACGTTTCCGTAAGCAGATCGAGAATGGCGGCCCAATAACAGTTACCGATCCCGAAATAACTCGTTTCTTCATGACTATCCCCGAAGCCTGCCAGCTCGTGCTCATCGCAGGAAACATGGGAACTGGTGGCGAAATCTTTATTTTCGACATGGGACAGCCTGTAAAGATTGCAAAACTCGCCGAAAAGATGATTCTCTTGTCGGGACTTAAGGTCGGTAGCGACATCGAAATTAAATACACGGGTCTGCGTCCTGGCGAAAAGCTGTATGAGGAACTTCTTGCTACCAAGGAAAATACAATTCCTACCGAAAACAAGCAGATTATGGTTGCAAAAGTTCGCGTCTACGACCACGATGAGGTCGCAAAACCAATTGAGCACTTGATAGAAGTAGCTCCGTCGCGTAACGATATGGAAATTGTTGCCGAGATGAAGAAGATTGTTCCCGAATTTATCAGTAACAATTCGGTATTCGAAAGCCTCGACAGCAAAAAATAGGTTTACTCTATCACGAACCTTGCCGTCTTACGGCTCTTCTGCGTCATATAGACCTTGTGTCCCGAAATCATTCGGTTAATTGCTTCATCGTTGTAGTAGCGGATGGTGATAAGCTGCAGGTTTTCGTTGTACTTCACAAAGTATTCCTTCTGCAGGTCGGCGACAAGGGCATCGAAGTTGCGGTTGTTGGCATCGATGGAAGCCGAGAAGTCGATTGCCGAGTTCTGCATCACGTTTACCTTTACCTTGTACTTGGCGAAAAGTCCGAAAATGTTGCTCATATTCTCTTCCACGATGAAAGAAAAGTCCTTCGGCGAAATCGAAATTAGCACCTGATTCTGCTTCAGGATATACACTGGCACAAGGTCGAGTGCATAATCCAGCTTGCGGATGACAGTTCCTTTTGCCGACGGGTCCTTGAACGAGCGCACATACAGCGGAATGTTCTTGTTCTCGATTGGCTTGATGGTCTTGGGGTGGATGACCTTGGCTCCGTAGAATGCGAGTTCGATGGCTTCGTGGAACGAGATTTCGTCCAACTTCTCGGCAAAGTCGCACCATGCCGGGTCGGCGTTCATAATGCCTGGCACATCCTTCCAGATTGTAACGCTTTCGGCATCAATGATATGTGCAATCGATGAGGCCGAGTAGTCCGAACCCTCGCGTCCGAGCGTGGTGGTGTGGTGGCTTATGTCGCTACCGATGAAGCCTTGCGTTACAAAAACAGTGTTGTTTGCATCCGAAAATGCCTTGCGCACCTTCTTTTCCGAAAGTTTCCAGTCGATTTTCGCATCGCGGAANNTTGGAGTCGGTGACCATATAGCGGCGTATGTCGATGAACTTGTTCTGTTTTCCTCTGTAGCGTAGGTACTCCGAGAAAATGGTAGTGCTGAGAAGTTCTCCGTACGATACGATGGAGTCGTACTCGAAATCGTAGTCGTCGGTTGGGATGCCGTCGATGCGTTCGGCAATTTCCTCGAAAAGCGCATTAAGCTTCTTGCATACCGATTCGGTCTTGCCGCCAAAGGCTTCGGCTACATAGTCTAGATGGAACTTCTTGATGTTCTCGAACTCGACATTTTTCTGCTCGTCGCCATTGAAATAGTAATTCACGAGGCGTTCCAGATGATTGGTTGTCTTGTCGATTGCCGAAACAACAATTACCAGTTCGTTTTCGACCTTTATTATGTTATAGACATTCTCTATTGCCTGTGGTGTCTTTACCGATGCACCGCCGAATTTATATACCTTCATAAGTTTAAGTTGTTTCTAAGTTTCTCGCTACGCTGTTTATAAGTTTCTAATGTTCAATGTTTAATGGTTTAATGTCGTAGCGACGCAACACTTTGCGTCGATTGTTTTTTATGGTTTGATGTCGTTTATATGTTTCATGTTTCTTGTTGAGTCGTGGCGTGCCGCGACTGCATTTCTAAGTTTTGTACCACAAAAATAAGGTTGTTTTTTGTTTTTGCTACCATTAAAAGCAAAACATTATTCACAATTATTTGATAATAAAACCTTTTTGCAACAATGTTTTTATACAATGCCCAATATCCTCACATCACCAACCTATTATCTGCTGTTAACTCAATTTTTAAGGAATCTATATACAAGTTGACTAAAGTGTATGCTACTGAACTGTCATTCCGCAAGTTAGAACAATAACGCGATACGGAACGGGGAGCGTAATATTGTTCAACTATGCGGAATCTCCAATTGAAAACGCTTCTATAGGAGATTCCGCATAAACGAACTCACAAGCAACGTTCCTTATGCTGTTCGTTCTGTTTTACGGAATGACTTAATACTAATAGTATTATGAGTCAACATGTATATAGCAACCTTTTTTAAACCACTTAGCAACAAGTTATCGGCAATATTTTGCTTATAATATGTTGTTAAGTCTAATTTTTTATGACTTAACAACAAGTTATATGCGTCGATTTACACACAGAATATTTTCGGTTTCCTGACCAGACGGTTCATGTCGTCAAGCAAGGCTGCGTTTGAGAAAACAATGCCGTTGCGTTCTACTGTGCCGTAGCCATTGTGTGCGTGACCGAAAAGATGGTAGCGGGGCTTAACCTCTAAAATTCGGTTTCGCAGCGGTGCATTCCCCCAATGTACTCCAGCCGACTCGTCGAGTATCATTATTGGCGGTTCGTGGGTGACGACCACATCGGCATCGGCAGGAATCAGCTCTTCTGGATGGTTGTACGCCAGTCCGAAGAACTTGACGCCATCGATTGTTACGCTTCTGTCCTGCAGGAAATGGACATTGTCGGGCAGGTCTTCGATGTTTTCCGCATCCCAGAGGCAAAGGTCGTGGTTACCAGTTACGAAAATCTTGTGCGGGTACGGCAGTTCTATCAGCCAGTTTAGAAAATCTAGCACCTCTTCCTCGGTGCCACAGTTGCTGATGTCGCCGCTATGAACGAGGACATCGGCAACAGGCAAATCCTTTATCTTTCGATGAAGGCCGTGTGTGTCGGAGAGGTGGAGGAGTTTCATTATTTCCAGTAGTGATTTTTCAGATAGTTTAAGAGGTCGGCATATTTTCTTTTTGCCCTAGTCCGGTTTTTACTTTGTTGAGTCGTTCTGCGGAGCGGTTTTGCTGCGTCTCCTATATCTCCGTCTGTTCGGACTCTTCTTCGTTGAGCTTTCGTTTGTGTTCTTTGCCTTTTCGTCATCGATGCCACGCGTCAGCGTGCGGACAATCTTGTATTCCGAAAGGAACTCCTTGGCAATCACACGAATCACGGTATATACTGGTATTGCCAGCATCATGCCTATGATTCCGTATAGCGTTCCTGCTACAACTATCACAATGAAAATCTCGAGCGGATGGGCGTTTACGCTGCGCGAATAGAAGAACGGCTGGAAAACAAAGTCATCAATAAGCCTTACCACGACAACCGTTATCAGCAAGCCGTAAATCTGCGGCATAGTGTAGGTATAGAAGTCGAGGTTTACATTTGCGGCACCTATGAAAATAATGCCAATAGCAGCACCAATCCACGGACCAATATACGGGATTATGTTGAGAAATCCGCAGAGCATACCGATAAGCAGCGAAAGTCCGAAATTCTCTCCGCATATCAGCATTCCGATGGTTATCAGCGTAGTAACAGACAGCATTTCGAAGAAAATTCCATGCAGGTAACTCTTGATAAGTTTCGGCAGCTTATTGAGTATGCGAGTGGCTTTTTCTTCGTAGCGTACTGGTACCAATGCCATTATGCCGCTGCGGAAAAGTTTTGTCTCCTTCAGGAAGAAGTAGGTGAAGAATGTTATCGAAAACAGCGACAGGAACAGCGCAATAGCCGTGCTGCCAAGGTTCTCGGCCATGTTGCCGAGTGCCGAGAAGTTGATGACATCCTTTACATTTTCAATAATTACATCTTCAGTCGAAAATTCTGGCATCCCCAAAATAGGGTACGAGCGGACAAACTCGTCAATCTTCTGTATTGGCTGGCTCAGACCTGCCTGCAGGCTTTCGATGTCGATGTTCTGAAACTGTGCAATCTGCTTACCGACAAACGGAACCGTCAGCACAACAAACAGAACCAACACTCCCCAAATAAGTATGGTGGTAATCATTGCCGACACCCAGCGCGGCATCTGGAAACGACCGAAATGAATCTTGTCCAAAAGTTTTACAATCGGGCTCGAAATTGCCGCTATGAAACCTGCAATCAGCAGCCACCACACAATGTTGGAAAAATATATGCAGAACAGCACCAGTATCGCTGCGCCAATAAGTCCTATGATATATTTGCGGTATTTCTCCATAATTCTATTTTTCGGTTGTATTGTTTTCGTCTGAATTTTCCTTGCCCTTGGTTTTCTTCATAAAAAGCGAGAAGAATGCGCCTGTCGGACAGAGGTAAGTACACCACGGACGGTTTATGAATATCGAAAGCACAAGCATCACGCCTGCCAAAATCAGCACTGCCAGCGAAGCAAACTGGAACTTGAATGCCGAGAACGGCTCAAAGTTCTCGATGCTGATGTCGAGCGATGTGCAGAGCAAAGCGCCGAGTGCAACAAGCAGAACATAACGCAGGTAGCGCAGCCATTTTGCAACTTTGGGCGAAATTTTCAGTTTGTGCTTGGGATTTACCTTGCCGACAAGTTCCTGACAAGCTCCGAATGGGCAAACATACATGCAGTAGAATTGTTTGCCGAGGAAAAGCGGTGCCATAATTCCAGCTACAAGCACAATGAACAGGAAAATTTCCATCTGCCAGTTCACGCCCGACAGAAGCCATCCCGAAAGTTTCGCTATGCTGATGAACTGTCCCTGCCAGAATCCGAGTACACCTATCGAAGCGAGTAGCAGTATAATACGGAATTTTCTTGTCCGTTGCGGTTCCCAGAAGCAGAATCCAGCAAAAAGCAGGAATACCATCGAAGCGATGAAGCCCACGAGGTTGCCCATATTCTCCGTTTCGGAAGAAGTCGTGGCACTGCCGGCGTAAGTTTCGAGGCGAACTCTTACCGATTTCGATATTGCCGAACTTGAGTAGGTTGCGCCAGTCACAGCATCCACCTGCTTTGCTTTTGCCTCGTCGGTCGAAAGTCCATTCCAGCTTTCGAGGAAACCTTTTGCCACTACGCGGTCGAGGAAGGATGGCGTTTCGTTGTTGTCGAGCAGATGTACTTTCTGCACCTTGTCGTCGGGCGAAAGCAGGATTACGAGCGGAACATTTCCAGCATAGCCCTTTATGTCGGCACAGTACGGCATCGAGAAAAGAGCTTTGTCTACCAGTTTTTCCGACTTGTCGTAAAGCAGGTAGCAATCGTTGTCGGCTATATATTCGTAGTACGAGAAATTTTCAACTATTTCGGCAAAGCAAGCTGTTGAGTCACCAAGCTCTGTTATCTTTTCTGCCGATTTTGTTCCTATCTCAATGTTGAACACCTTGCCCGATGTCAGGCATATAGCCACGGCAAAGGCGAGAAGGAGTCCTATTTTTATTAATCTATTCATTTATCTGTGTTTTGTTCTGTCAATATTTTCCACAATAAAAATTACATTCTGCAAGAACATCGTGGATGTCGTACTATTTTCCCAATAGTTCCGAATGTGAACCTAGCCTGAAGAGATGCAGTATTTGCAGTTCTCCGTCTTTCTTTGCATACATCAGCAACCAATCGGGAGTTACATGACACTCGCGTACCCCCTTCAGTCTGCCAACAAGTCCATGGTCATGATATTTTTCTGGCAATGGAATATCCTCAATCAAAAGCCGAATCACATTGTCAAGTTCGGTCTCATCTTTACCTTGTTTTCTTGCTTTCTTGAGGTCTTTTTTGTATTGTGTGGAATATACGATTTCTCTCATAAGTTCCTTACGCTGTCCTTGTATTCTTCAAAAGTCTTGCATCTTACACCTTTGCCACTTCTTATTTCCTCAATAGCTTCCAATGTGGCATCAATGGAATTATCTTCCTTTTCGACGGTCTTGCGTTTGGCACCATATTTTTCGAGCAGCGCAATAAGATCACGCATCAATTTGTTTCTTCCATCGTATTCAAGTGTTATCGTTGCCATATATTTTCTCCCAGTTTATTTATTGCAAATTTACATAATTTTTTCAATTATCGCCCTGTCATATTATGAAAATACAAGGTTTTTTGTTCAAATCGATATTTGTCTTTTTCCACTCGGCGATGGATTTTGTACAGATAAACTCGTCGTCGGATGTGATGTTTAGTGCGACACATAGCATAGTTTGCGGAGAAAGTGTTGCTTTCAGGTCATCGAACAGGCGGTTGTTGCGGTATGGAGTGTCCATGAATATCTGCGACTGGCCTTCCTTTCGCGAGCGTGCCTCCAAATCGCGCAACTTGCGGGTGCGTTCTGGCTGGTCGATAGGAATGTAGCCGTTGAAGGCGAAGTTCTGTCCGTTTAGCCCCGAAGCCATAAGTGCCATCATCATCGAGCAAGGTCCTACTAGCGGCACAACCTTAATCCCCTTGCGATGAGCCATCGCTACAATCACATTTCCGGGGTCGGC
>DBYO01000016.1:10564-16641 GCA_002310235.1 Bacteroidales bacterium UBA1184 | reverse complement strand
AGTTCGTAGAAGGTTGTCGAGTCGATGTCAACTTCGCGGTTGAGCTGACGCAAATAGCGACGCACCGTGCGCACGTCCTCAACAATGTAGTGCTTTATGGTAGGCACCAACGCCACAAGTCTCTGTGGCACAACCTCGTCGAGCGGAGCCTCGCTTATCTTGTTGGGTATGAGATATAGAATACCTTTTGAGTCCATTTTTGCCGGCAAATATTTTTGCAAAAATACTAAAAAACGCGCTATGTTTCACATGCATGAGTTTTTTTCATTACTTTTGTCATACATATTTTAAATTATGGCGAATACAAAACAAACTACAGAAGAACCGCTTGAAAAACAGCTTTGGAAAGCGGCTGACAAACTGCGCAAGAACATTGATGCGGCAAAATACAAGGATGTTGTACTGGGATTGATTTTCCTGAGATACATTTCCGTTTCGTTTGAACAGCTGTACGCACAGCTCGTGGAACAGCAGTCCGAAGGCGCCGACCCCGAAGACCGCGACGAGTATGCAGCCGAGAATGTTTTCTATGTTCCGGCAGACGCAAGATGGTCGTATCTGGTATCGAAGGCAAAGCATCCGCTAATCGGAAAATACATTGATGATGCCATGGACGCCATTGAGCGTGAGAACAGAACCTTGAAGGGCATTCTGCCGAAAGTGTTTTCGCGTTCGGAACTCGATCCCACCAGTCTGGGCGAACTTATTGACCTGATTGGCAACTCCACCCTGCAGAACACAAGCACCAAGAGCGCCGACCTGCTTGGACATGTGTTCGAGTATTTCCTTGGCGAATTTGCCTTGGCGGAGGGCAAGAAGGGCGGACAATTCTACACACCGCGAAGTGTCGTGGAACTGCTTGTGAATATGCTGGAGCCATACAAGGGTCGTGTGCTCGACCCGTGCTGCGGTTCGGGTGGAATGTTTGTGCAGAGCGAGAAGTTTGTGAAGGAGCATCAGGGACGGATAGAGAACATTTCGGTTTACGGGCAGGAAAGCAACCAGACCACCTGGCGCCTGTGCAAGATGAACCTTGCCATCCGTGGCATTGATGCTTCGCAGGTGAAGTGGAACACCGAAGGTTCGTTCCTCAACGATGCGCACCGCGATGTGAAGGCCGACTTCGTGATGGCAAATCCGCCGTTCAACGACAGCGACTGGAGCGGCGACCAGCTGCGCAACGATGCACGCTGGCAGTACGGAGTGCCACCTGCAGGAAACGCCAACTTCGCTTGGATTCAGCACTTCATATACCACCTTGCCCCGAGCGGACAGGCAGGTTTCGTGCTGGCAAAAGGTTCGCTGACATCGAAGACCGGTGGCGAAGGCGACATCCGCAAGGCTCTGATTGACAAAGGTCTTATCGCCTGCATTGTGAACCTTCCTGCAAAACTGTTCCTAAATACCCAGATTCCGGCCTGCCTGTGGTTTGTGACACGCAACCGCAGCAAGCGCGCAGGCGAAATACTTTTCATCGATGCTCGCAACAAGGGACATCTCATCAACCGCCGAACCCGCGAACTGTCGGATGACGACATTAGGGAGATTGCGCGAACCTACCATTTGTGGCGTGATGAATCAGCAGACTATCAGGATGTTGCAGGATTTTGCGCATCGGTGTCGGTGAGCCGTGTTGCCGAACTCGACTATGTGCTCACGCCTGGCCGTTATGTAGGTTTGCCCGAGGAGGAAGACGACTTCAACTTTGCCGAGCGTTTCTCAGCCCTGAAAGCCGAGTTTGAGGAGCAATTGAAAGAGGAAGAGCGTTTGAACAAGGTAATCTTGGAGAATCTGGGGAAGATAAAAATGGAATAATTCATCAAAAAAAATGAACACCCACAACTTGTGGGTACTTGGAAATGAATGGACTATGAGTAATTTAATCAAGATAGACAACGACTACGCTGGTTGGATAAAAGACCTCAGCCTACGCTTTCACCAGAGCCAAATAAAGGCAGCGATGAAGGTGAACAGCGAACTAATCCAGTTTTACTGGGAATTAGGACGTGATATTGTAGAAATGAAAGCGGAAGAACGGTGGCATGAGAACTTCTGGAAAAATCTAAGTGATGATTTGCAGATGACATTGCCAGGAATCAAAGGATTTTCCATAACCAATTTACAATACACAAGAAGGTTCTATTTGTTGTATTCATTAAGTAAGAATGAACACCCCCAACTTGGGGGTGTTGGACAAAACAATGCAATAGAATGTGAACACCCCCAACTTGAGGGTGTTTCAAAACCAGCATGTTACATAAAAAACATCCAAAATTTCCCCCGACTTGGGGGAAAAATGGAATTTCGTCCCCAAGTTGAGGACGAAATTATTCCACAAGCTGTGGAGCATTTATTCTGCATCCCTTGGGGACATCACAAACTTATAATTGACAAGCTGATGGGACAGCCTCAAAAGGCATTATTCTATGTAAACAAGGTTTACGAGAACAACTGGAGCCGTGCTGTTTTGTTGAATTTCCTCGACACCGACCTTTATGAGCGGCAGGGGAAGGCTATAACCAATTTCAAAACGACATTGCCGGCAGTTGACAGCGACTTGGCGCAGCAGTTGTTGAAGGATCCGTATTGCTTTGATTTTGTACAACTTACCGAGCGCTACAACGAGAAGGAACTGAAAGATGCATTGGTGCATAATGTTGAGAAATTTCTGTTGGAAATGGGCAATGGCTTCGCCTATATGGGACGCGAGTATCGCATAGAGGTTGGCGGTACGGAGTTGTTTGCCGACATGCTCTTTTACAACACGCACTTGCACTGCTATGTGGTGGTGGAGGTTAAGACAGAAAAGTTTGACAATGCGTTTCTTGGTCAGTTGAGCGGCTATGTGTCGTGTGCCAACCATGTGTTGCGGCACGAAGGCGACAACCCTACCGTAGGACTGCTGATTTGCAAGAGCAAGAACGATGTTATGGCGCAATATGCTCTTGAAGGCTATGCCCAGCCTCTTGGCATTTCGGAATACGAGCTCTCGAAACTTTACCCTGCCGACTTCAAGAGCACCTTGCCGAGTATTGAGGATATTGAACGGGAACTAAAAGATTGAACTATGACCGAGTGGAAAGAATATAAGTTGGGAGAAATTGCAACAAAAATAACTTCTGGGGGCACTCCAAAATCATCAGTGGCAAAATACTATGATGGAGACATTCCTTGGCTTAACACGAAAGAAATCAATTTCAATAGAATAAGTAAGACCGAAAGATGTATAACAGAAGATGGATTGAATAATTCTTCTGCGAAATGGATTCCGAAAGATTCTGTAATTATTGCAATGTATGGTGCTACGGCAGCAAAAGTTGCTTATTCATTGATAGATTTAACTACTAATCAAGCTTGTTGTAATTTGATAATAAACAATGATATTGCAGATAGTAAGTTCGTGTATTATTATATACAATCTTCATATGAAGAATTGTTGAATTTGGCATGTGGTGCAGCACAACAAAATCTAAGTCTTGGTGTTATAGCAGACTTTCCAATTCTTCTTCCCCCATTACTCACCCAGCGCCGCATCGCCACCATTCTCTCTTCTCTCGATGACAAGATAGACCTTCTGCACCGCGAGAACGCCACCTTGGAGCAGATGGCGGAGACAATGTTTAGGCAGTGGTTTGTGGTGGAGAGGAAGGAAGAGTGGGAGGAAGGAAAGTTGGGGGATATTCTTTCCGTAAAAGGGGGAACGACACCAAGTACAAAAGAACCAAGTTTTTGGGACGGTGATATTGCCTGGACTTCGCCAAGAGATGTTACAACTCTGAATGGTTTGTGTTTGTTTGAAACAGAAAAGAGAATAACACAAAAAGGACTTGAACAAATAAGTTCGGGTTTATTGCCTTCGGGAACATTATTGATGTCTTCACGTGCTCCTGTTGGAGTTTTGGCGTTTGCCGAAATTCCTTTGGCAATAAATCAGGGCTACATTGCAATTATTGATGATAAGGGCTATCCGAAAGAGTTTATTTATTTATGGCTTAAGGCAAATATGGATTTGGTTCATAGTTATTCCAATGGCTCTACTTTTATGGAGATTAGCAAGTCTGCATTCAAGTCGCTTGATATTTCAATTCCTTCTAAAAATGAAGTTGAATGCTTTGTTCAAGAGGTTAAACCGTATTTTGAGAAAATCAGAACTAACGAAATACAAATCCGCACTCTCATTCAGACGCGCGACGGGTTGTTGCCGAGGCTGATGAGTGGGGAGATAAAAATATAGGTAATATGGAAAGAATGTCACCAAAATATCAAATGCGTTTGATAGATTCAATATACAATGCAATTTATAACGAATACTATACGAATGTAAAAGCAGAATACTATATTCAAAAATGGCAAGTAACCTATTATGGTGGCAATCATAATTTTGAATTGTATTATTTTAGTGATCCAACCTTTATAGATTTACAGAAAACTTTAAATGGGATAGATGAAGAAACTCTAATAAAAATCGCAATAGATCTAGGTGTTGAAACTCCAGACTATATACCTTCAGTTCCTATATTTCGTAATACTTTAAAAGAAAGCTACCCAACAGCAAGCGTAGCTTTTGAACGAGCATTAAAAGCAATAGAGGAAGAACCAGACACTGCAATTGGGTTAGCAAACTCTGCATTGGAAAGCATCGTAAAAGAAATATTGAAAGATAATAGAATTAAAACTAAGAAAAAAAATAGTAGCGATACCTTATATAAACTGACATCGGACTTATTAAAAGAATTCAAATTATATCCAGATTCAAATATGCCTGACGAAATAAAATCATTAGGTTCCGGATTAATGAATGTTTGTCATGCTATTGAGAATTTAAGAAGCGACAAGACTAGTTTTCATGGTCATACTAACGAAGATTACATTATAAACGATACAATGTATGCATATTTTGTTGTCAATTCGGTATGTACTATTGGTAATTTCATAGATTCTTTTTACAAGAAAAAATACCCACCAACTAATATTTCTACTCCTAGTTGCGATAATGAATATATTGATGACAATTCTGATGATTTACCGTTTTAATTTCGAACTATCACCTGTATTTTAAACCAACTGCCTTTGCGGAATATGGCGAAAACACACCCGACAAATCAAGTGGAAAAGGATTTGTTGTAAGGCGTGGCAAAAAGAATGAGTTTAGGAAGGATGAAGGATTAGGAGAATTTGCACACGCGTGTGCAAAATTCTGCAATCGAATCAAATATTTGGAATCAATTCCAAAAAAGTAGTAAAATTGCAAAGTTTTTGGATTGTATTCCAAAAACTTTTGTACCTTTGCGCTGAATTGTCAAACGCAAAAATATGAAACTAATACAGCGAGAGCAATATATAGAAAAACTCAAATCCCTGAGTAACAAGAAGATAATAAAGGTTATAACTGGTGTGCGGCGCTGTGGCAAGAGTACCCTTATGCAATTGTTTCAGCAGGAATTGCTCAATACAGGAGTTAACGAGGAGCAAATCATAAACATAAATTTTGAGAATTATGATTTTATTGAATTGCGCGATGCCAAAGCACTGTATCAGTACATAAATGTTCGCCTTGCTGGTAGCATACAGCATTATGTTTTTCTAGACGAAATACAGCATGTCGGCAATTATGCCGATGTTGTGGATGCGTTGTTTGTAAAGGATAATGTCGATTTGTACATTACCGGCTCAAACGCCTATCTGCTTTCAAGCGAAATAGCCACGCTGCTGTCGGGCAGGTATGTGGAAATAAAGCTGTTGCCCCTGTCGTTCAAGGAATATGTTGTAGCAAGCGGCAATATGCATGACCTTGAAAAAAAGTATGCAGAATACATTACTTTTTCGTCGTTTCCGTATGCCAAGGCGTTTGGTGGAGACGAACAACTGGTGAACGATTACCTTAGAGGTATATACAGCACCATAGTCCTTAAGGATGTAATGCAGCGCAATAGCATAAGCGACACTATGATGCTTGAGAATGTAATGGCTTTTCTGGCGGACAATATAGGCAACACATTGTCGGTCAAGAAAATTGCCGACACCCTGACATCGATGGGCAGAAAAGTAGATGTTAAAACCATTGAAAAGTACTTGTC
>DBYO01000016.1:0-10515 GCA_002310235.1 Bacteroidales bacterium UBA1184 | reverse complement strand
CTGAAAACAATGGAGAAATATTATCTGGTTGATGTGGCACTTAGGAACACGCTTCTGGGTGCAAAAAGCACAGACTGGGGACATATACTTGAAAATGTTGTTTTTTTGGAACTGCTGAGGCGTAACAACAATGTGTATATCGGCAAGACAGATGCGCTTGAGATCGACTTCATAACAGTTAATATGCAGAATGTGGCTTATTATCAGGTTGCTGCAACAGTGCGCGACCAAGCTACACTCGAAAGGGAACTGCAGCCGTTAAAGGCAGTGAAGGATAATTTCCCAAAAACAATTCTTACCTTGGATACCGACCCTGTGTCGTATCATGATGGCATTAAGCAGCAAAATGTGTTAGACTGGTTATTAGAATAATAAACTTATGAATACGCTCCACGAATCCGATATAGAGCAGATGCTCATCGACCAGCTGAAAGGCAAGGGATACGAATATCTTTATGGTCCCGACATTGCGCCCGACAGCGAAACGCCTATGCGTGCCAGCTTCGAGGAAGTTGTACTGCGCGACAAACTTGAAAATGCCGTGAAGCGGCTCAATCCTTCTCTGCCATATTCGGTGCAGGACGAGGCTATAAAGACAATACTGCGCATAAGTTCGCCCGATATTCTGGCCAATAACGAGGAATTTCACCGTCTGCTTACCGAAGGCATTCCCGTATCGGTACACAAAGATGGTGCAGAGCGAGGCGAACGCGTGTGGCTTATCGACTTCAACGATCCGCACAACAACGAATTTACCGTTGTAAACCAGTTCACCATCATTGAGAACAGTCACAACCGCCGCCCCGATGTATTGCTGTTCGTTAACGGTCTGCCGTTGGTAATCTTCGAGTTGAAGAACGCAGCCGACGAGAACGCCACCATACAGAGCGCATACCGCCAGATTGAAACCTACAAGCAGCAGATACCTTCGCTGTTTACCTACAATGCATTGATTGTTATTTCAGACGGACTTGAAGCGCGGGCTGGCTCGCTTTCGGCTGGTTTCAGCCGTTTCTCCGCTTGGAAAAGCGAGGATGGCGAAAATATAGCATCGCATTTGGTGAGCGAGTTGGAAGTGCTTGTCAACGGAATGATGAGCAAGGAGACTTTGCTCGACCTTGTACAGTCGTTCACCGTGTTCGAAAAGCAGAAGCAGGAGGACTTGAAGACGGGTCTCACAACAATAAGGACGGTTAAGAAAATTGCCGCCTACCATCAGTACTACGCCGTGAACAAGGCTGTGGAATCGACCTTGCGAGCCACTGGCATCAACAAGCTTTCCGCCGTGGCGGAATCGCCAGCCAACTATGGCTTCAAGACTGTGCAGGAACAGCATCCTGGCGACCATCGCGCCGGTGTAGTATGGCACACGCAGGGCAGTGGGAAATCACTCACGATGGTATTCTACACAGGAAAAATCGTGCAGAGGCTCAACAATCCGACAATTGTGGTTATCACCGACCGCAACGACCTTGACGACCAGCTTTTCGACACCTTCACAGGTGCAAAGCAGTTGCTTAGGCAAACGCCAGTGCAGGCCGAAAATCGCGAGCACTTGAAAAAACTCTTGTCGGTGCAGTCGGGAGGCGTGATTTTTACCACAATACAGAAGTTCCAGCCCGAAACAGGCAATGTTTACGACACTCTTACCGACCGCAGCAATGTAATTGTCATGGCCGACGAGGCTCACCGCACGCAATATGGCTTCAAGGCCAAGAATGTGGATGTGAAGAACGAAGCCGATGAAGTCATCGGTTCGGAAATCAAATATGGTTTTGCTAAATATCTTCGCGATGCACTGCCAAACGCCACTTATCTCGGATTCACGGGAACTCCCATCGAGGCAACCGATAAGAATACGCCAGCAGTGTTTGGCAACTATATTGATGTTTACGACATCGCACAGGCGGTTGAGGATGGTGCTACCGTGCGCATCTTCTACGAAAGCCGTCTCGCCAAGGTTGAACTCAGCGACGAAGGCCGTCAGCTTGTCGAGGACCTTGACAAGGAACTGGAAACTGACAATATGAATGATGTCCAAAAGGCAAAGGCGAAATGGACACAGCTGGAAGCCTTGATAGGTAGTCCGAACCGTCTGAAAAACATAGCGAAAGATATTGTCACTCACTTCGAGGAACGGCAGAAAGTGTTTGAGGGCAAGGCGATGGTTGTGGCTATGAGCCGCCGCATTGCCGCCGAACTGTACGACGAAATCATTAAACTGCGTCCTGAGTGGCACTCTGATGATTTGTCGAAAGGAGCTGTTAAGGTTGTTATGACTTCTTCGGCTTCCGATGGAGCCAACATTGCCAAGCATCACACCACCAAGGAGCAGCGCCGCGCTTTGGCCGAGCGTATGAAAGACCCCGACGACGAGTTGAAGCTTGTCATTGTGCGCGATATGTGGCTCACAGGCTTCGATGTTCCTTGCCTTCATACGCTCTATATCGACAAGCCTATGCAAGGTCACAACCTTATGCAGGCAATAGCCCGCGTCAACCGCGTATATAAGGACAAACCTGGCGGACTTGTCGTTGACTATCTTGGTATTGCATCCGATCTGAAGAAAGCTTTAGCGTTCTATTCCGATTCGGGAGGCAAGGGCGACCCGACACAGCAGCAGGAACAGGCCGTGGAGCTTATGCAGGAGAAACTGGAAGTGGTACAGCAGATGTTCTTCGGGTTCGACTACAAGCAATATTTCACCGCCGACACTTCGGGTAAACTCTCGTGGATTCTGAAAGCCGAAGATTTCATTTTGGGCTTGGACGACGGCAAGAAACGCTTCGTCAACGAGGTTACAGCCTTGGGCAAGGCATTTGCATTAGCAATTCCGCAGGATGCAGCAATGGAAGTCAAAGACGAAGTGGCCTTTTTCCAAGCCGTGAAGGCAAGACTTTGTAAGTTTGACCAGACCGACTCGGGCAAAACTAACGAGGAAATAGAGACGACTATCCGTCAGGTAATCGACAAAGCTCTTGTTTCGGAAAAAGTCATTGACATTTTCGATGCAGCAGGCATAAAAAAGCCCGACATTTCAATTCTTTCGGAAGAATTCCTGATGGAATTGAAAGGCATGGAGCACAAGAATATAGCCTTGGAGGTATTGCGGAAATTATTGGAAGACGAAATCAAGGCTCGCTCAAAGTTCAATCTGGTGGAAGGCCGTACATTGATGGAGATGCTTGACAATTCCATCAGGCGCTATCACAATAAGATAATTACGGCAGTCGAAGTCATCGACGACCTTATTGAATTGAGCAAAATCATGGTCGGCAAAGACAACGAGGCAGAAAGCATGGGCTTGACAACATACGAATATGCATTCTATTCCGCCGTTGCCGACAACGAAAGCGCCAAGGAACTGATGGGTAAGGACAAGCTTCGCGAACTGGCGGTTGTATTGACAGAAACCATACGCAAGAATGCTTCTATCGACTGGACTATCAAGGAGAATGTTCGTTCAAAGATGAAAGTTGCGGTTAGGCGATTGTTGCGCAAATACGGTTATCCGCCCGACATGCGGTTGCTTGCAACCGAAACTGTCATAAAGCAGGCCGAGAGGATTGCCGAGGAGATAACAAACGGTATGTAGCACAAAAAAAGCGGCTCTTGTCAGCCGCTCTGCCGTTGTCCCTGGAGGAATCGAACCTCCACAACCAGAACCAAAATCTGGTGCACTACCATTATGCAAAGGGACAATCGTTCCAACGCAAAATTGGGACTGCAAAAATATACATATTTTGTAAGCACACAAAATAATTTTTGAAAAAATCATTTGGACCCTACTTTGAAAAGTGCGCCTAATGAAATATTTTTGCGGTTTCAAAATCGTAACAACGATGAAAAACTTTTGGCTCATCATACTCACTGCCATTTGTATGGCTCTTTCGTTGCCGGCAATGTCGCAGGGCGAAACCAGCAACGTGCAGCTGGCTAGCAAGTACTACCAGAACGGAGAGTACGAGAAGGCTCTTACTATATATCAGGATCTTTATGCCCAGACCGAATACAAAAGCTATCGCGACATGTATTTGTCGTGTCTCACATTGCTTAAGCAGTACGATGCCGCCGAAAAGTTTTTGAAAAAGGAAATCAAAAAGAAGAAAAACGATTTCTATCTGCTCATTGACCTTGGAATGGTTTACTATAACCAGAACCGCGCAAGTGAAAGCGAAGAACAGTTCAACAAGGCAAAAGAATTGGCTTTGGCTAACGAAAGTTCGGTGTCGAATGCAGCAAGTGCATTCCAGATGTACAGGCAGTTCCAACATGCTATCGACCTATACGAAAAAGCACAAAAGAAATTTCCAAACAAAAATTATGGACTCGAAATAGGTAATATTTATAGCATTGAGAAAAACTATGAGCAGATGATGTCGCATTATCTGGATTATCTTGTCGTGGAAACTCTTAGCGTTGTAGAGTCGCGTTTGTCGTATGTTCTTGCCAACGATAGTGAAGACAAGGCTGTTACAGTAATAGAGAAAGCCTTAATCGAACATGCTCAGAAAAAACCTAACAGCCCGTCGCTCAATGCTCTTACAATATGGCTATATACACAGACAGGTCGTAACGAAATGGCTCTCAATCAGCTCATTGCATACAACAAGCGAGCGCAACAGAGCAACGACAAGGAAATTGTTGAATTTGGAAACGAAATGTCGGAAATTGGCGAATACGACATTGCAAAAAGAGCATTCGAATACCTTGTGAAGCGTAAAACTCGTTCAACATTGTACAACGAGGCGTACATAGGTTTGCTAAATGTGTCGTACAAGAAAGCCGTATCGAAACTTAATCCCGATATTAACGAACTCAATGAGCTCGATTCGACTATCAATTTGGCACTCAAGGAACTGGCTATTACAAAAGCTTACGATATTATAATAACATCGGCGCAGTTGAAGGCTTTTTACTTGAACAAATATAACGAAGCCATTGATTTGATAAACGACGCTATTGCAAGCAACTATTACAAGAATAAAAATCCTGAGCTGAAAATGCTTCTGGGCGATATTTATATGCTCAACAATAATCCGTGGGATGCCACTTTGTTGTATGCACAGATCGAAAAGTCGAATTCTGGTGCCGATATTACCAACGAAGCACGTTTCCGCAAGGCAAAACTGGCATATTATACTGGTCAGTTTGAGTGGGCGCAGGCTCAGCTCGACGTGCTGAAGGCCGGTACCTCTAAGCTTATTTCGAACGATGCGTTGGAACTGAGCCTATTCATTACTGAAAACTATGACATGGATACCACGGAAAGTACCATGCAGACTTTCGCTCGAGCCGACTTCTTCACATTCTCGAAGCAATATACAAAGGCTCTGCAGTGCCTCGACTCCATAGAGCAGAAATATCCTAGTCATTCGCTTATTGACGATGTGTTGTACCGCAAAGCGCAGATTTACGAACTCACTAACGACCTCGAAAAAGCATCTTCGCTATATAAAGAGGTGTTTACAAAATATGGTTTCGATGTGCTTGCAGACAATGCACTTTTTAGGTATGCCGAAATTTGTGAGCGTCAGGGCAAAAAAAAGGAGGCAGAGGATTCTTATTTCAAAATTATCAGCGACTATTCTGGAAGTATATATACGGTAGAGTCGAGAAAAAGGATGAGGGCATTGCACAATGGCACAGACGAGTGAAAAGGATAGGATAATTCTCGGTATTGACCCAGGTAGCAACATCATGGGCTATGGTGTAATACATGAAAAAGGAAAAGCCTTGAACCTTCTTGCTTTCGGTATTGTTGATATGCGCAAGATGGATGACCATTTCACCAAGCTGAAATATATTTTCGAGCGTACAACCGAGTTAATCGACGGATTTCATCCCGACGAGATTGCAATCGAAGCGCCTTTCCAAGGCAAAAATGTGCAGTCGATGCTGAAGTTGGGACGCGCGCAGGGAGCCGCTATCGCAGCAGGTCTGCAACGTACAATACCTATATTTGAATATGCTCCGAGAAAGGTGAAGTTGGCGATTACTGGCAATGGCGCCGCCTCAAAGGAACAGGTTGCTGCCATGTTGCAGAAATTGCTGAAAATCGAGGAACTCCCCGAGAAACTCGATGCTACAGATGCGATTGCAATCGCCATGTGTCACTACTACCAGAAGCGCAGTATTTTGTCGGGCGAAAGTCCTTGCAAGAGTTGGAAGGAATACGCAGCAAAAAAAGGAATAAAAATCTGATTTACTTTGATAAAATGTAGAATTCGGTGCGGCGGTTCTTAGCCCTGCCAGCTTCGGTCTTGTTGTCGGCTATAGGCATGTTGGGACCGTAACCCTTGTAACTTATGTTGGTTCGTGAAACTCCCTTGGTAAGCAGGTAGTCGTAAACTGCCTGTGCACGGCGGTTCGACAGCGTTATGTTCGTCTGCGCACTGCCGATGTTGTCGGTGTGACCGCGGATTTCAACCTTTACAGAGGGATTCGATTTGAGAAATTCGGCGAACTCGTCAAGTACTGCATAGCTTTTGCTATTTATCTCATATGATGCGGTTGCGTAATAGATGTCGTTTATCGGTACCGATTTGCCTGTTTCTATCGGCTTCACTTCGAAGTTGACCTCTATTGGTTTCTCAAAAGTTTCCTCGGTGGGTTCTATAAGCGTGGAAGTAAAACTGTAATCTTCCTTTTTTACAACCATAAGAAAATCATCGTGCTCGTTTTTTGCGGTTACTGCAACTGCATATTGTCCGGTTTCCGAATCAACGACACCTTCCGATACTTCTTCGGTGCGGGTGTTTTTTACTTCGAGTTTGGCGTCACCTATCGAGTAGCCGTTGTCGTCAACAAGCTGGCCTTTCACAAGGAATACCTTTTCGGGACGGGCTTCCTTGTACAGGTCGATGGCGTAGATGTCCCAGCCGCCCTTGCCGTTAAGCTTGTTCGATGCAAAATATGCCTTGGTTCCTTGAGTGTTGACGACAAATCCCAAGTCGTTGTTCTTGGTGTTTATTGGGTAACCGATGTTGACTGGTGTTGTCCAGTCGCTGTCTCTGAACTTCGAGAAGAAAATGTCGTATCCGCCAATTCCGAGGTGACCGTCGGATGAGAAATACAAAGTCTGGCTGTCGGAATGTATGAACGGTGATTTTTCGTTACCAGGCGTATTGATCTTAGGACCTAGGTTTCGAGCTTTTGTCCAGTTGCCCTTTTCGTCCTTGGTTGAATAGTAGATGTCGGAGGTCGGATTGTCGGGGTCGAAGCCGATGTTGCTTTCGCGTATGCTGGCGAAGTAGAGGGTTTTGCCGTCGGCCGAAATCGAAGGCTGGCTTTCCCAGGTCTTAACGCCGTTGATGTTAGGTCCGAGCGACTTCAGTTCCGACCAGCCGTCGCTGGTGCGGGTTGACATGTATATGTCGCAGTTGTCGTAGTCGCGGCTCACGAACTCGCATATAGTGATAAACATCGTCTTGTTGTCGATTGAGATGGACGCAGCACCTTGGTTTTTGCCCGAATTGAAAGGGTAGGGCAGCGGTTCGCCTGGCGAGAATACAAGTCCTTTGTCGTCGGAAGCTTTCGAAACGGTGAATTCCTCCACAAACCTGTCGCCGTATATCGAATTTACTTCTTTTTTCATGTATGCCTTTGTGAACAAAGCCAATGAGCCGTCGGGCGAGATGAGTGGCAGGTAGTCGTCGTATGCGCTCGAAACTCCTTCGACAACCACTGGTTCGAACGGCACAGGATTTTCGATAAGGTTGAGGTACTGCTCTATATAATGATAGGTGCTTTCGGCATCAGTGTAGTATTTTGTTCCTTTTTTGCCATTATCGATATAGGTTTTCAGGTAACCTTTTGCGACATCCAGTTTATCGTGGCTGAAAAAGATTTTTCCAAGGGTGTAGCATACTTCGTAGTCCTGGTACGAAGGACATTGTTTTGCCACGCTTTCGAGGCATTTCACGTAGCGCGAGTAGTAGTTGTTCTGGCTTTTGGGGTCCTTTGTGCTCTTGTACTTTGAGTAGTTGATTTCGGCACTTGCCACCCATGCCTCTGTAAACTCGGGTTCTTCATCGAGTATCTTTGCAAAGACGACTTCGGCGTCGTTCATCTTGCCGTCGTTGAGCAGTTGCACGCCTTTTTGGAAGCTCTTTATCAGCTTTTTGTCGTCGATGTCGTTACAGAATTCACCGTCAAACTGGGCGAAACTGCGGAAAGCCCCCACAGCAATCATTATCAGCAATATGAAAAGCCTTTTCACCATTCAAAAATGAAAAATAAAAAGCAAAGTTAATAAAAATATGTTGTACCGATGCAAATCTTGCGCCAAGAATTTAATTATGTTATGCTACCTCGCTATTTATACGCTATATAGAAAATTTACCCGTTGAAAAGCAATAAAAAAGCATCTGTTTCGTTATTCTAGCATCAAATTTCACAATATTATGAATAAGATAATAACAGCAATAATGATTGTTACAACAATTGCGACAGGATGTACAGAATATAAAATGAATCATTGCAACTGTGACAATATGCCACAATCAAAGGATTCTGGTATTATTGTTGAAAATGTAATATTAAGACGTTTCAACCAAGACCCTAACATACAATATACATTCCCCAAAGAATTTACTGAACTTAAAATAACTAACGATCAGGAAAACGAAAAGTATAATTTTATGGTTAGTTTTGACAATGGGGTGTCATTCAAACCTATAGACTTTAACAAGTACTCTATTTTAGGATATCCAATAAGCGGTTCGTCTCCTCAAACATTTGAAAGGGATGTAAAAAAAGACGATGCTAGTCATAAGTACATATATAAAATTAATGCTATTACATGTGGCTATTATCTGGATATAGTGTTAGATTTTAATATTGTACTTATCCCGAAAATTGAAGAAGGATATACCACAGAATTTGTTATAAATTATGTCAGATGGCAAAATGGCAAAAGAAAAAATGTTAGCAAAAAAGATTGGTAACCATAAATTACATCATAAATACTACCGGATACAAATACGACAAGGAGAACAATTGCACTTGGAGGTTGGTGGAGTAATGGTCTTGCAGTCTCGCAGACTCACAGTCTGGCAGTCTGCACGACTGGTCTTCTGTTAGCCTGTTAGCCCCTGCGATTTTTTTGCAAGAAAAAAATCGCTATTTGTTTGAATTACAAAAAAATGTTGTACTTTTGCGGCTCGAAATTTTTTATAAATAATGTCTAACCAAATTAATTGTTTTTAATTAAATGACAACAAAGAACATTCAGCCCATCGAGGATTTCAATTGGGATGCCCTGGGCAAAAAAGAAAACAACTTCGACGGTGTTAGCCGCGAAGAATTAGAAAAGAAATACGGTGAAACCTTCAGTCAGATTCAGGAAGGTACCGTAGTTGACGGAACTATCGTTGCTATCAACAAGAGAGAAGTTGTAGTTAACATCGGCTACAAGTCTGAAGGTGTTATCAACGCAGCAGAATTCCGTTACGAAACCGACATCAAGGTTGGTGACAAGGTAGAAGTTTTCGTGGAAAGCATGGAAACTGCAAACGGTCAGTTGCTCCTCTCACACAAGAAGGCACAGTCGCTCAAGTCGTGGGATAGAGTTAACGAGGCTTGCGAAAACGATGAAATCGTTAAGGGTTACATCAAGTGCCGTACTAAGGGCGGTATGATCGTTGATGTATTTGGAATCGAAGCATTCTTGCCAGGTTCACAAATTGATGTTAAGCCAATCCGCGACTACGACGTATTCGTTGGCAAGACTATGGAACTCAAGGTTGTGAAGATCAACGACGAATTCAAGAACGTAGTTGTTTCTCACAAGGCTCTCATCGAGGCAGAACTCGAAGAACAGAAGAAGCAGATTATCTCTAAGCTCGAAAAAGGTCAGGTACTCGAAGGTACTGTTAAGAATATCACCAGCTACGGTGTATTTATCGACTTGGGCGGTGTTGACGGTCTCATCCACATCACCGACTTGTCATGGGGACGCGTTACTCATCCGGAAGAAATCGTTCAGTTGGATTCGAAGATCCAGGTTGTTATCCTCGATTTCGACGATGACAAGAAGCGTATCGCTCTCGGTCTCAAGCAGCTCACTCCTCATCCATGGGATTCTCTCGATCCAAATCTCAAGGTTGGTGACAAGGTTAAAGGTAAAGTTGTTGTTATTGCCGACTACGGCGCATTCATCGAAATTGCTCCGGGCGTAGAAGGTTTGATTCACGTATCAGAAATGTCGTGGTCGCAGCACCTCCGTTCAGCTCAGGAATTCATGAAGGTTGGCGACGAAGTTGAGGCAGTTATCCTTACCCTCGACCGCGAAGAACGCAAGATGTCTCTCGGTATCAAGCAGCTTCACCCAGATCCATGGGAAGAAATCGAACAGAAGTACCCAGTTGGCTCAAAGCACATGGCTAAGGTTCGCAACTTCACTAACTTCGGTGTTTTCGTTGAACTCGAAGAAGGTGTTGACGGTTTGGTACACATTTCAGACCTTTCATGGACCAAGAAGATCAAACACCCGTCAGAATTCACTTCAGTTGG
>DBYO01000030.1:55015-110266 GCA_002310235.1 Bacteroidales bacterium UBA1184 | reverse complement strand
AGTAACTATCTTTTTCCACTGCGCGTACAAGGTCATATCGGAAGTAACGGTTATTCTTTGCCTGTCGTCATACGATGTTTCTGTACCGTTCTTCTCTGTATTCCAATTTTTAAAGACATATCCCGGATATGATAAGATATTACCAATGAGCGCCCGCGGCTCTCCTTCGATGAATACCTGTTCCGCCATTTCCCCAGTTCCACCATTAGCATCAAAAGTCACAGTGTATGTTTCTTTCTTCTTGCAACCGCTAATCGCTATCATTCCCAACAAGGAAAATATTGCGAAGAATATAAATAGTGTCCGTTTCATATTATACTACGCTTTAATTTTCACGGACAAAGATATAAATTTCACAAAATTTAGCAAATATTTTTTTGCAAAAATTCATCTCACACTCAAGGGTACACCAACCACACCAGCATAAAACATATACAGAACAGTATCATTGTCGGTTAAATTTTCTCCATAGTGCATTTTGCCCACGCATTCCAAAATTGGCTCACCCTTGTGCAGAGTGATTTCATTACTATCGCAATCAACTACATGAAGCTCTCCTTCCACAACAACCCCTGCATTCATCATAGGATGCTGGTGTACATCCAAACGCGTATGCGGCGGCACCGTAATTTTTAGAATTGTGCATTGTGGCGTGCCTTCAAGATACGATGGCATGGGCAGATTGTTCCAACTTTTGGTACTCTGAAGCAAAACTTCACTTTCAACCTCGCGAACAGATTTCTTTTGCATAATTTATAGTATTAAAATATGTGGTAAATTTAGCTAGTTTATTCCATTTTCGCCGTATTAACGAATAATTTTTCTCTTATAAATGTGCTAAACTTCCTATTTTTGCATAACCAGAATACCTTCAATCAAAATAACTCACTAAATACCAACACATTAGCAAAATAATAAAATTTTTCATTTTTTTTATTGTATGAAAAAATTTTTTTTCACTTTTACCACCGAAAACAAACATTCAAAACTTAACTAAAAAACAATGGCAACGACAAACAAACCGAGGGTAATCAAGGACTACGACAAACTTGACAAGGAAGTTAAAGATCTTATTAAGGCAGCGTATCCACAAGGCTTTGCCGAAAAGTTGATACAATATCCAAACAAAGACGGCATGCTCGTAAGCGCGCTGCCATTCGAAACCGAGGACAAGATATACCTTGTTAGAATAAACAACGACGAGGTAAAAATAGTTTATGCTGATGCCGAAGACTACGATGACGAAGAAGAAGACATCAAAGAAAACGAACTGAATGCAGAAAAAATCGAAGGTCTCGAAGAGGAAACTTCCGACGACGACGATTTCGATGAAAAGTATGGTGAAGAAAAAACATTCGGACCTGGCATCGAAGACGACGACGAAGACGATGACGACGATGAAGATGAGGATGAAGAAAATTATGACGATGATGATTTCGACGACGACGATTTTGACGATGATGACGACGATATTATAGAAGTCAAGGAAACAAAATCCAAAGCAAAAGATTCTGCTCCGAAAAAAACGACCGCTTCAAAAGAAAAAGAACCGGCAAAAGAAAAGAAGACCGAAGCCAAAGGAAAAAAGGTTGCAGAAAAGGAAAAGAAGGCAGTAAAAGAAACTCCGGCAAAAGAGAAAAAGACAGCAAAAAAGGCAAAGGAAACCGAGCCAAAAGCCAAAGCTGCAAACAAAACGACAACTAAAAAGACCTCGAAGAAGAGTTAATTATGTTTAGTACCAGCAAGTTACTAAACATATGAAGATTTTTTACAAAAATTTCAAAAAAGAAATTTTCAATTAAAAAAAATCGTATCTTTGCGGTCACAAAATGGTGGATGTAGCTCAGCTGGTTAGAGTACCGGATTGTGGTTCCGAGGGTCGAGGGTTCGAATCCCTTCTTCCACCCCAAAAGGCGAAAATTATTTCGCCTTTTTTATTTTTATCAGCTTGATTTACCTTGAAAATCTCACAAAAGTTCCTAACGGAAGTTTCCGTCCAGCCTTATCGGCAAAAAACATCTCACCACACTGTGTATCGACATTACCGAAATGCGAACGTACAATATTGTCGGAAATCAGAGCAGACAATCCCATAGAATACAAGTTGAGAATGAAAAACGAATCCTTTTCCTTCAACAATTGCGACGCCAAATCCACAATCTCATCTATCGAATCCTCGAGTATCCATTTTTCGCCTGCAGGTCCGCGTCCGAATGCTGGAGGATCCATTATTATGCCATTATACTTGTTTCCACGACGAATTTCACGTTTCACAAACTTCATAGCATCCTCCACAACCCAATGAATATCAGAAAGTTTGCTTACTGTTTGGTTTTCTGCCGCCCAGTTTACCACCTGTCTTACAGAATCGACATGATACACCTTGGCACCTGCGGCACGTGCGGCAAGACTAGCACCTCCAGTGTAAGCAAACAAATTCAACACATTGCAGTCGGGAGACGAAATACGCCTAACATTGTCGTATATGAAATTCCAATTGTCGGCTTGCTCGGGGAAAATTCCAATATGCTTGAAAGTGTTGAACTTCATTACAAACGAAAGGCTCATGTCGGCATGCTTGTAGCCGATTGTCCATTCGTCGGGCATTGTGTTGCGCCTAGTCCAACGACCTTTCTCGCCATTGGCATTCTGCACATCTAGCACAAAACGAGCATCGGCACCACCCCACTCTTTCTCCGACATCGCCTTACGCCACACAGCCTGCGGTTCAGGGCGACGAATTACAAATTTTCCAAAGCGTTCAAGCTTCTCAAAATTTCCGCTGTCGATAAGCTCATAGTCGCTCCATAGGCCAGCATCCACCAACTGATATTCCATCGTATGTGCCATAAAGATGTTTTTTGCAAAAATAATTCGTTTTTGCGGGTTATAATGCAATGTTTCTAGATTTTTATAATGAAACCCCTAATGGGGTTATTGGAAACAAATGTTTTTCTATTTATATGCATGCCCTATGGGCATAATGATACCTTTGTTAAAGATTTTACCACAAATGATTATACGCAATTCTCATAAAGACCTAATATGTCGAACTAAAGTTTGCTGATAATCATTAAAAATAACAACCTCATTAGAGGTTGCATATAAATAACCTCCACAAATATAATACACCAACCCCATAGGGGTTTCACAAAGATGAAAATCATTTTTCATTGATGTTCCACTAAAAAAACATAACTTTACACCCACAATTTTTTTGCAATGACAACAATAACCAGCATAAAGAACCCACTGATAAAGAAAATAGTAGCTTATCAGTCGAAATCGAAGGAACGCAAAGCCGACAATGTCGTGCTGATTGAAGGCAAAAAGGAAACAGAAATTGCAGTAAGTGCAAACATCCGCTTCTCGAAAATACTTTTCTGCCCTGAAATCATAAGCGAAAACGACGCTCGCAAACTTGTTGGCCGACAATTCGACACTGCAGAGATATATGAAGTCACCGAGGAAGTGTTCTCCAAGATTTCGTACCGCGAAACCACTGGCGGACTATATATAATAGGTGAAATTGCAGAAAAGAAACTCACAGACCTTCCGGTACGCGAAGACTCGCTTTTCATTATCCTCGAAGCAGTGGAAAAACCCGGCAATCTGGGTGCAATATGCAGGATTGGCGATGCCGCAAAAGTTGACGGCATTATCATATGCGACCCGCACACCGATGTTTACAACCCCAACTCGGTAAGGTCGAGCCTTGGATGCGTGTTCAGCAACAATGTGGTCAGCACCGACTTCGACAGCACCATCAAATGGCTTCGCGAAAACGGCATAACGAGCTACGCAGCCGAACTTCGTGCCTCTGAATTCTACCACAAATACGATTATCGTGGCAAGACAGCCCTTGTTTTCGGTACCGAAGCGACAGGACTAACCGAAAAATGGATACAGAACGCCGACCACAGAATAAAAATTCCAATGCTTGGCGCAATCGACTCGCTAAATGTTTCCACATCGGTGTCGACTATGGTATTCGAAGCGCTGAGACAGAGAAACTTCTATATGAAATAAAAATTTATATGATTTGAAGACTATTCGTCTGCTAGACGATTGTTCCTTCTATCCTTTTCACAACCTCCATACCATCAACTGCGGATGATACAATTCCTCCTGCATAGCCTGCGCCCTCGCCACAGGGATAGAGGTTCGAAACTGTCATGCTACGCATAGATTCCGCATCGCGTACAACCTGTACAGGACTGCTAGTGCGCGACTCCACTCCTACTACAACAGCTTCGTTTGTCAGAAATCCATGCATCTGCCTGTCGAACTGGCGGAAACCTTCGCGCAAACGAGACGATAGAAATTCGGGCATCCAGAAATGCATCGGACTGCTAATCACACCAGGCTCGTACGAAACCGTTGGCAAACTTGCTGAAATTTTTCCCGACACAAAGTCGGTAAGCCGTTGTGCCGGAGCAACTACTGGGCCTCCTCCATTTCTATATGCCAATGTCTCTAACGATTTTTGGAATTCCAAACCAGAAAATATTTTGTTGTCGGAATAAGACGCATAATCTTCGGGACGCAGTTCGACCACTATGCCCGAATTGGCAAAAGGAGAATTGCGCTTGGAATTCGACATTCCATTTACCACTATGGTGTTTTCTTCGGTCAAAGCACTTACAATCTTGCCACCAGGACACATGCAAAACGAATATACACCACGTCCATCAACCTGTTTTACAAGCGAATATGCTGCTGCAGGCAAATATTTGCCTCTTTCTTTGCGTTTATATTGGATAGAATCAATTAGCGTCTGTGGATGCTCCACACGAACGCCCATTGCAAAACCTTTTTCGCGAAGCAGAACACTTTCTGAATTAAGCATATAGTATATATCACGAGCAGAATGTCCTGTTGCAAGAATAAGATTCTCACACTGATACTCGTCGGTTTTGTTGACAACTATGCCAACAACCTTGTTTGCGACAATCTTTATTCCAGTAAGTTTAGAAGAAAAATGAATCTCTCCGCCACACTCAAGAATTTTGTTCCTGATATTGCGCATTATTGTATGGAGTCTGTCGGTTCCAATATGCGGATGAGCCTCGACAAGAATGTCTTCGTCGGCACCAAAATAATGCAAAAGCTGCAAAACTTCAGTCACATTGCCACGTTTTTTGCTTCGAGTGTACAACTTACCGTCCGAATAAGTTCCTGCACCGCCCTCACCAAATGCATAATTAGATTCTGGATTAAGTATATGCTTAGAATTTAGTGCCGCAATGTCGTATTTACGCTCGTCAACCGACTTACCACGCTCAAAAACTACAGGCTTCAGTCCCGACATAATACACTGCAGGGCAGCAAAATAACCTGCAGGCCCCGCACCAATTATAGTTACAACTTGAGACTTTGAAACATCGTGAAATTCAAAACTTCCACGCAAATCGGGGAAAACATCGCCTTTCGTTGCTACTTGTATATGCACATTAAATTTAACACCTTTGCGGGCATCAATCGATTTGCGCACAATACGATACGAAGATATTTCGTTTTCGGGAATTCCAAATTGACGTGAAACAGTCCTAAGTACCTGAGGTCTGTCAAACAATTGTTCCGGGAAAAAGACGAAATCGGCTTCGTAAATCATTATTTTCTATGTTTCCTGATAAAATCGAGTTTACCGCCCTCGAAATTGAAGCCGATAATAAACATCCTAGAATTTAGACGTTTGAAATAGTCTGCATATTGAGAACCGTCATATACAACATCATTCAAAATTCCCCACGATGCCTTCACTTCGATACCAAACATGAAATATTCGAGGAAGAAGTCAACACCTGCGCCAATTTCATAATACACATCATACTTACGCAAACGTATTTTGGGGTATTCTTCAGGTTTTATCTTCTTCTGCGAAGCCATATCAATACGCGCAGAAGCTCCAGCGGTAATAAACGGACGCCAATTGCTTATACGGGCAGCCTTATATTTGAACTGGATTGGCAAATCGATGAACGTTGACTCTATTACCATTGTATGCCGCCATATCTCACCTTTCTTCAGATGTTTGTAATGCAGATTGCGCTGTCCGAAAACCAATCCTGGTAAAAATCTGAAATCGAAATACTTGCCGAGCCTAAAATCAGACACAATATTAATGTTGAACCCGACAAACCTGCCAATCTCCACACCGTAAATGGTATCCATTGCCTGAGTCAGAAACCTATCCGACGGATAAATAGTAAAATCCATAGTGTTAAGTCCTAACGAATAGCCGAAATGGACAATCTGTTCGTCAAGCTTTGGCAAATTCATAGGCTTTTCTTTCTGAGCAAAAGAGGAAAAGAAAAACACTAACGGCAATATGGTCAACAATAATTTCTTCAAAAGAAAATTTTTTGCAAATATAACTCTAATGCTAAAAAAATATTGCATTAGTAAAAATATTTATTCGAACACTCCCCTGTGAAAAGTATCAGATAATAATTGCACCGGAACAGGGCTTAAGAGCTTACATCTGCTCCACCCCTTTCATTGTCAGTTGAATACGTTTACGTTCTTTGTCAATAGACAAAACTTTTACATTAACATATTGATGTAATTTGAGCACCTCGGTTGGCGACTCTATACGTTTTTCGGAGATCTGCGACACATGCAAAAGACCGTTCTCCTTGATTCCGAAATCGACAAAAGCACCAAAATTTGTAATATTAGTGACAATTCCAGGTAAAATCATTCCTTCCTCAAGGTCATCTATACGATGTATATTCTTGTCAAACTCAAGTACTTTTATAATACCACGTGGATTGCGGCCTTTCTTTTTCAATTCAGCGACAATGTCCAATAGGCTCGGCATGCCAATTTGCTCGGTAACATATTTCGACAAGGCAACACCATCAAGGATTTCTGGCTTTTCTGCCAATTCTGCCACTGTAAGCTTGCAATCCTTTGCTATTTTTGCAACTATTCCATACGATTCGGGGTGAACTGCGGTATTGTCGAGCGGATTGTTACCATCGGGAATACGCAGAAAACCAGCACATTGCTCGAAAGCCTTGTTGCCCAAACGTGTTACATCCAACAACTGCTTGCGGTTAGTAAATGCACCATGTTCTGCACGATAATCGACAATGTTCTGCGCCAACACAGGACCAAGTCCCGAAACATAATTCAACAGGTGCTTGGTAGCGGTATTTAAATTCACTCCAACATTATTAACTACGCTTACCACAACTCGGTCGAGGCTGTCTTTCAGCAACTTTTGGTCAACATCGTGCTGATACTGCCCCACACCTATCGACTTAGGCTCTATCTTCACAAGTTCGGCAAGCGGATCCATCAGGCGACGGGCAATAGAAACTGCACCACGCACTGTTACATCGTACTGCGGAAACTCCTCCCTAGCTACCGACGATGCCGAATAAACAGATGCTCCGTCCTCGCTAACGACAAACACCTGCACTGGTCTGTCGAAATGTATGCGTTTGACAAAATATTCAGTTTCGCGACTTGCTGTACCGTTGCCGATTGCAATAGCGTCAATCTTGTATGCCGACACCATTGACGAAAGCTTTTTCATTGCCAAGGCAGTCTGTTCCTGTGGCTTATGCGGGTAAATATTATCGTTGTGAAGCAAATTTCCTTCGGTATCAATGCAAACCAACTTACAGCCAGTGCGATACCCCGGGTCGATTCCAAGAATACGTTTCTTACCAAGTGGCGGAGTCATAAGCAACTGACGCAAATTTGCTGCAAAAACCTCAATAGCCGTAATATCGGCTTTTTCTTTGCTTGATGAAGCAAACTCGGTTTCAATCGAGGGCTTTATCAAACGTGAGTACGCGTCGGCAATAGTTTCCGTAAGCAAGTCGGAACATTGTCCCTTACCATGGATAAACAAATACTTTAACTGTTTGAGCGAATGTTCTTCGTCTGGAGAAATATCAACTCGCAAAAAACCTTCGCTTTCGCCACGACGCATTGCCAATATCCTATGCGAAGGACATGTTGACAATCGTTGCGAAAAATCAAAGTAATCACGATATTTCTCAGCTTCCTCCATCTTGGTTTTCACAACCTTGGATGTAATTACAGCCTCTTGTTCAAACTGCCGGCGTACACGCTCACGAGCCGATTTATCCTCGCTTATCAGCTCTGCATTTATGTCACTTGCACCAGCTATGGCATCCTCAACGGTTTTCACATCGTCGTTAAGGTATTTTTTAGCTTCAGCATATACATTTACCGACTTTTGAGCAAAAATCAACTGAGCCAAAGGCTCAAGACCTTTTTCGCGAGCAACAGCAGCACGGGTTCTACGTTTGGGTTTGTACGGCAAATACAAGTCCTCCAAATCATTAAGATTCCATGTATTACGAATTGTAGATTCAAGTTCAGGTATAAGTTTTCCCTGCTTTTCTATAGCGGCAAGTATAGTTGTCTTGCGAGCCTGCAATTCGTTGTAATACTCGTTTTTCTTGAAAATCGCCTCTATCTGGGTCTCGTCAAGACCGCCAGTACGTTCTTTGCGGTAACGAGAAATAAAAGGAATAGTACAACCATCGTCAAGCAACGCAACCGTATTTGCAATCTGACGTTCTGAAATACCAATCTCTGCTGAGATTATCGAAAATATATTTTGCATAAACTTATTCTTCTATTCTTTCAACTTCTTCCCTCTGCCTTTGCGAAAAACTAAAATACATCTGCATAAAGTAACTGTAAACTATCACAATTGCCATTGTTATTATCTTCGACAACATAGCAGCAATCTCCTTGTTAGTCATTCCAAAGAACGAGCAATTCCAGAATCCGATGAAATCTGCATCGGCAAAGACAACCTCGTTGAACAGCTTAAGCAACAGATAGTTAAGTAGAATTGAACCGCAAACTGTCAGTCCGTAGCGAATCAATTGCCTGTAGCCTTGCAAGGTTGAAGCCGTGAAGGTTATGTATTTTGCCAAAAGAAAGCCGATTGTGAAAGTTATCGGGAATTCGGTTATGAAAGCTGCAATATGCGGTGAAATCACAACGAATCCCAAATCAACATTCGATGCGCCAAATGCGTAATTATAAAGAATATAGTACAAGATAATATCAAGCAGCGTATTCATACCACCGGTAAAACCATATCTGAATATGGTCTGCGGAATGAACTTACGAAATGGCTTGTAGAACCAATCGACCACTGCGAGGATAATATCCCGAATCTTTCTTAACATAAAATTTGCACAAAAATACAACTTTATTTTAGATTGACGATTTATGATTGACGATTTAACTTCGTTGAGCTAAAGGTTGAAAATTTGATGATTCGATGATTTGATAATTTAACTTCGTTGAGCTAAAGGTTGAAAATTTGAAAATTGTCCATTATTTTTGTGTTATGAAAAGAATACAACTCACAATACTTACCGTTCTAATTATCAGTAACCTTTTTGCACAACAGGAAGCATTCTGCGACTTCGGATTGCCGGTAAAATTTCCGATACAACTATCAGGTAACTTCAGTGAACCACGATCCGCACATTTTCATTCTGGAATAGACATTCGCACCTACACCGACGGCAAACCTCTTTATGCTCTGGCCGATGGTTACATATCAAGGATTCTGATTTCGCCATACGGATACGGTCACGCTTTGTACATCGATTACGAAAACGGCTACAGGTCGGTTTACGGACATATTTCCGAATTCGCAGGAGAAATTGCAACCTACGCCAAAAATATACAATACGAAAAGAAATCCTTCCGCATCGACATAACACTTTCGCCTCTCGACATTCCCGTAAAAAAAGGTCAGCTCATCGCCTACTCGGGAAACACTGGACAATCGGGCGGACCTCACCTGCATTTCGAAATTAGGGATGCCAGCAACGATATTTCACTGAATACCATAGGCAAATACATAAAACTTTCAGACAATGTTCCGCCCGAAGCAATGTCGGTGGTCGTTTATCCGCAGTCGGCAAAAGCATCGGTTGAAGGCAAAAACGAGAAAATGATGGTCGAACTTCCCAAAAGCACGACTGGCAAATACAATCTATCGTCTCCAATATACGCCAAAGGCAAAATCGGAATCGGAGTCGAATACTGCGACCGCATGAACGGGTCAAACAACCGTTACGGGGCAGAACGTGCCGACCTTATAGTCAATGGCAAAACAATATACACATCTATATTTGACAAAGTTGACTTCGACAAGCAGTCGTCGAAAAACAGCTGCTTCGACTTCAACTATTATGTTAGCGCCAACAAATATGTGCAGAAACTTTTCGTAGAGCCCAACAACGATCTCGATATATACAGCAACCTGCAAAACAACGGCTACCTAAACATTGGCAGCAACGACTCGGTTAAAATACAAATTAAATTGACCGATTTTAACGGCAACGTAAGCAATGTCCGATTCACAATTATGACAGACACAGCCACCAATGTTCAATTTTCGAATGCAAAGAAACTTAAATGGAACGTTGACAACGATCTAGAAATCAAAGGCTGTCGTGTAGAAATCGATTCCGCCACACTTTTCGACGATCGTGAAATAAAACTAAGCAAGACTGGCAACAAGAAGTATTCGCCCATTTTCACACTTGGAGACGAAACCGAAGCGGTAAAGAAAAGTTTCAAAATTTCACTTGCAGACAGTTTGGTTCCTCCACAATACAAATCAAAAGCCTTCGTCTGCCGCGAAATAAAAGGCAAAACCAATTATCTCACATCAACAGAGGAAAACGGTTGGCTAAGTGCAAACACAAACCGTTTTGGAAAATTCTTCATTCTGGTTGACACCGTAGCGCCGGATATAAAACCACTTGTACTTACTGGCGACATGACAGGAAAAAAGTATATCGAATTCAAGATTACCGACAACATATCTGGTGTGAGCACCTATAATATATATATAAACGACATGTGGGTACTTGGCGAGTATGAACCCAAGAAATCGTCGCTTAGATACTACTTCGACAACCGCCTAACAAAAGCCGAGAAGTACAAGTTGAAAGTCGTCGTCGGTGACAACATGAAGAACGAGACCACCTACGAATATGAATTCATAAGAAAATAAAAAAAGCAGCCCAAATTACTTAGACTGCTTTTTTATGAAAAATTTTTACTTAGTACAATTCTACTTTCTTTCCTCAAGGTAGCTGATTATCGACTTAAGGATATACAAGCCATCGGTATTACCGAGTTCCTTATCAACAGCCCTTTCGGGGTGAGGCATCATGCCGAATACATTCTTTGTTGCATTGCAAACACCAGCAATATTCATAAGCGAGCCATTAGGGCAATCTGCTTCCGACAAGTTACCATCCTTGTCGCAGTAGCGCCATATAATCTGACCGTTCTGATGCAACTGCTTCAGTACATCTTCAGGAGCATAGTAGCGACCTTCGCCGTGTGCAATAGGAATATTGAGAGGCTTATTCTTCGGAATGTACATTGTCATTGCCGAATCGTTGTTGTCAGCCTTGATATACTGATTCTTGCATATGAATTTTTGGTTTGTATTGTGAAGCAAAGTTCCAGGAAGAAGTCCCGATTCGCACAATATTTGGAAACCGTTGCAAACACCAAAAACGAAACCGCCTTTGGCTGCGAACTCGACAACTTTCTCCATTATTGGAGAGAACTTTGCGATTGCTCCCGAACGCAAATAGTCGCCATACGAGAAACCGCCAGGAATTGCTATAGCATCACAGTTTTGCAAATCTGTATCCTTATGCCACAATTCAACAACATCTTGCTTAAGGATGTCGCGAAGTGCATAAACCATGTCGTGGTCACAATTCGATCCTGGGAAAATTACTACTCCGAATTTCATTTCTATCAATTTTTACATGTTTTCAACCTTCTTGTAAGCATCCTTCTTTTCGCGTACGATTTCTCTCTGCTTTTCGATGCTCTTATTTACAGTAGAAAGGCTATTTTCTGCTTTGGTCTTACCCTTGGTATTCTTTTCAATATCCTTGTTTGATGACTCAATGGTCTTATTGTATCCTGTCAAAGACTTCCTGTAAGATTCCAATTTCTTTGTTTCCTTATCTCTTGCCTTTGATGCCTTCTCGATAACATCGCCACTGTTTTCAGGATTTATATCTCTTGCATAATCCTTAATAAGTTGTTCAGATGCTTCAATCTTTGCATTGGTACTCTGAATATTATCATTGGCTTCCTTTTTCTTCTGCTCAGCCTTGTCCAAGTTCTTCTGGTAACCATCGATTGACTTCTGATAGCCAGCTGCCTTCTTTTCATTCGATGCTAGTTTCTTTTCTTCCTTGTCTAATTCCTTGCCAAGCTTGTTGAGGATAGCATCACGATTCTTTGCAGTCAAATCGTTGGCAAAAACCTTAATAATATTTGATGCTGTAGGAAACATCGATGGAGCCTGCGATGAAGTTATATAAACATTAGCACCCAACGAAAAAGCAACAGCCATATTCACAACATCAGTACCTTTTGACTGTGTAATATTTGCAAAAATGTCAATAGGATTTTCACTAATTGCTGGAATTATCACATTGTCAACAGTTATAAGGTTCTTCTTTACCTCCAAAGTCTCAGGATTGTAGGACTTTAGCATTGTTGTAAATTCCTTAATTACCGACTTTGCATCTGTGAACATTACCTGTGTGGTCATTGCTGGATAACTTGCCTTTCCAAATGTAGCCGTTGTCTCTTCAACTTCAACTCTTTGAGCTCTGATTACTGTTGTCATCAACAACACTGCTAACAATACAAATAACTTTCTCATTTTCCTTTAATTTAAATTTATAAATACTTTCATTATACATAAAAACAAGTTGCAAAATTATCATTTTTTCCGATACAAAATAACACACACCTAAAATAAATATCAACATTTTTTGCAGAATGAAAGCCAAATAGAAATTTACATGTCAATGTTAACAACCAATTACAATGCGGCAAGAACGAACCATATATTTTTTGCATTTTTGCGGAAATTCATAAAGTAATGAAAACACCTCCGTATTTATCTAAAGAAAGTAAAATAGCGATAGTTAGCCCTGCCGGATACATAAACCCGGACTTTGTGATGTCTGCCGAAGCATATCTGAAAGCAAATGGCTACAACGTAGAAATATCGAAGCACTGCCTTGGCAGGTTCAACCAGATGGCCAGCACCGACGAAGAACGACTCTCCGACCTGCAACAGGCACTGGACAACCCAGAAATCGATGCTATACTCTGTTCGCGCGGCGGTTATGGTGTAAATCACATTATCGACAAAATTGACATGTCGAAGTTTGAGAAAAATCCCAAATGGATACTTGGCTTCAGCGATATAACCAACTTGCACATTTTAGCAAACAAACATGGCGTGAGAAGTCTGCACTGCCAGATGGCGAAAGCCATCCACAACAACAGCGAGGCCGAATGCATAAAAAACATCTTCAGGATTCTTGCTGGAAAAAAAGTGTCGTACACTTTCGCACCTGACGAACTAAACAGAAAAGGCACCGTCGAGGGCGAACTTATCGGTGGCAACATGTCAATAATATACAGCCTGCAAGGCACCGACTATGCCATCGACTGCGACGACAAGATTCTCTTCATCGAAGACCTAAACGAATACCTCTACCACCTCGACCGCATGATGCTCAATCTGAAGATGAGCGGCAAGCTAGCAAAACTGCGCGGGCTTGTCGTAGGCACCTTCAGCGACATGAAGGACAACGCCAGTCCGTTCGGCAAAACAGCTTACGAGATTGTAAAGGCACATACGGCGGAATATTCATACCCTATCGGCTTCGGACTTCCTGTCGGACACATCGACGACAACCAGCCGCTGGTCGAAGGCGGACAATATCGACTCGAAATTTCTGACAGAACCTGCTCATTGAAAATGATTTAAAAACATTTCAAAAAAAGTTTTGCCAGACAATCAAAAAGGACTATCTTTGCAGTCCAATTTTAAGGCGGGGTGTGGTGCAGTTGGCTAGCATTCTTGCATGGGGTGCAAGCGGTCGCGCGTTCGAGTCGCGCCACTCCGACAAAAAGGACAATCAAAAAAAACGATTGTCCTTTTTTATTTTCCCAGAATACGCCTCTACCACCAATCCGCACATACCTAATTAATATTATATATCAACCATAACAACATATGTATCAGATAAATACCAACAACATTTACTTTGTACATGTGAACATATTACCCGAAAACACTTTACATCGAAATGTTCTTCTGCAAAATAATACATGACAAAAAAAATCTGACGTTTTCGATTTTTGGGGCAGACAAGGCACTCGAATAATTATATATAAAAACAGGCTGCAATTATAGCTCCACTAAAGCATTATGTTTGCAAAAACACACAGTTTTACAAATTATAACCAACGAATAAAACCAAAAGCAGAGATGTTATTAAAATTGGGGCATTTTTTAAGTTACGAGGACAAAAAAAAATGCAAACAATTGATTGTAAATCATTTATTCATGTTCAAAAGTTTGTTAATATAAACCCAGTAAAAATCGTTTTCGAATATATCCTTTGAAATAATTTTGCAATGCCAAAAAGGAAATGAAAGTCTCAATAGACTCATTAGGTGTTGAATTTGAAAAAGGCAAATTATTAGTGTTTAAACAAAAAAATATAAAAGGTATAGGATATGCTTTATAACGAAAATTTTATTGTAAAGAGAAACGGGAAAAGGGAATTATTCTCCGTTGAAAAGATAAAAGCCGCCATATCAAAGGCTTTTTTGTCGGTAGGAAGTTTTGCAACTCAGGAAATGCTTACAAACATCCTAAGTCGCGTTAACATCTACGACGGCATTAGTGTAGAAGAGATTCAGAACCAAGTAGAGATTGCTCTTATGGCGGAACGCTACTACGCAGCGGCAAAATCGTATATCCTATATCGTCAGAAACACCTTGAAGACCGCGAAGTAAAGGGCAAGCTTGATTTCCTTCTCGACTACTGCGAAGCAAAGAACGCCGCTACAGGAAGCAAGTTCGACGCTAATGCAAACGTTGAAAAGAAAAACATCGCAACCTTAATAGGAGAACTTCCTAAGCACAATTTCATCCGTCTGAACCGCAAGATGTTGTGCGACAAGATTAAGGAATTGTACGGCAAAGAACTGGCCGACAAGTACTTGAACTTGCTCAACAAGCACTTCATCTACAAGAACGACGAGACCAGCATAGCCAACTACTGCGCAAGTATTACCATGTACCCATGGTTGTTGCACGGCACACAGATTATCGGTGGCAATTCAACCAAGCCGACTAACCTTAAGTCGTTCTGCGGCGGATTCATCAACTTGGTATTCATCGTATCGAGTATGCTTAGCGGTGCTTGTGCAACTCCCGAATTCCTTATGTACATGAACTACTTCGTTGGTTTGGAATACGGACAGGACTACTACAAGCGTCCCGACGAGGTTGTTGACCTTTCGCTCAAGAAACGTACAATCGACAAGGTTATCACCGACTGCTTCGAGCAGATTGTATATTCAATCAACCAGCCGACAGGCGCACGTAACTTCCAGTCGGTATTCTGGAACATTTCATACTACGACAAGTTCTACTTCCAGAGCTTGTTCGGCGACTTCCGCTTCCCCGATGGTTCTCAGCCCGACTGGGAATCACTCAACTGGTTGCAGAAGCGTTTCATNNTGGTTCAACAAGGAACGTACAAAGACAGTTCTCACCTTCCCTGTAGAAACTATGGCTCTACTTTCGGAAGACGGTGACGTACGCGACAAAGAATACGGCGATTTCACTGCCGAAATGTACTCCGAAGGTCACTCCTTCTTCACCTACATCAGCGACAATGCCGACTCATTGAGCAGTTGCTGCCGTCTGCGCAACGAAATCACCGACAACGAATTCAGCTATACTCTCGGTGCTGGTGGTGTTTCTACAGGTTCGAAGAGCGTACTTACTATCAACCTCAACCGTTGCATACAGTACGAAAAGAAGGAAAAGATGCCTTTCCTCAGCTTCATCGAAGAAGTTGTTGACCTTATGCACAAGGTTCAGACCGCTTACAACGAAAACCTCAAGTATTTGCTCAACAAGGGTATGCTCCCATTGTTCGATGCCGGCTTCATAAACATAAGCAGACAGTACCTTACCATAGGTGTAAACGGTCTTGTTGAATCGGCCGAATACCTCGGAATGGAAATCAGCGACAATGCTCAGTACCGCAACTATGTAAAGAACGTACTCGGACTTATCGAAACCTACAACAAGAAGTACCGCACAAAGGAACTCATGTTCAACTGCGAAATGATTCCTGCCGAAAATGTTGGTGTAAAGCACGCAAAATGGGACAAGGAAGACGGTTATTTCGTACCGCGTGACTGCTACAATAGCTATTTCTTCGTTGTAGAAGACAAGGAAATCAACACTATCGACAAGTTCCGCTTGCACGGCAAGGAATACATCGAGCACCTCACTGGAGGTTCGGCTCTACACGTAAACCTCGAGGAACACTTAAGCAAGGCTCAGTACCGCCAGTTGCTGAAGATTGCTGCAATTGAAGGCTGCAACTACTTCACGTTCAACATCCCGAATACTGTCTGCAACAAGTGCGGTCATATCGACAAGCGCTACTTGAAGACTTGTCCGGAATGCGGAAGCACAGATGTTGATTATCTGACAAGAATTATCGGATACATGAAGCGTGTAAGCAACTTCTCGGAAGCACGTCAGGAAGAAGCTCACAGAAGATATTACGACAATAAGTTGAAGGAGGCAGAAGAATGCTAAAATATTACAATTACGACATTGTATTCCAGGAAGTTCCCGATGAAGTTACTTTGGCTGTAAACCTTAGCAACTGCCCGAACCATTGTCCTGGCTGCCATAGTCCGCACCTCTGCAAGGACATCGGCAACCGGCTTGACGAGGAAACCATATCGAACATGATTTCGAAGTACAACAAGTGCATAACTTGCTTCTGTTTCATGGGCGGCGATGCCAATCAGGACGAAGTCATAAAGATGGCCGAATATGTCCACAAGACATTCGACAAAAAAGTTGCTTGGTATTCTGGAAAACAAAATTTCCCTAAGGACATTACGCCTTTCCAGTATCTGAAACTTGGTCCTTACAATCCAAAGTACGGTGGTTTGGACAAAAAGACGACCAACCAGAGGATGTACAAAATCAAAAACACCAAACCTATTGACATCACCAACAGATTCTGGAGAAAAGTCATCTAAAAGCAATTATTCAAGATATATTTCATATATGCGTTGTCCATAGGGCAACGCTTTTTTTATCTATTGCCGAATATTTTCGCACACCTTGTCGCCAAGCACATTCGCCCATTTCTCGCAGTAAAGCCAATAGTACGACAAGCCTTTTCTTTGTCTCAGCTTGCAAAAATACGTTAGCGAAGCCCACAATAGCGATGGAATAGCTATCACGAGCACAAACATTGGCCCCAAGATTAGCGACTGTACAGTATGTCCGTACTCATGCACAAGGACATCATGGTTTATCTTCGCGTTTTTCTCGTCGGAGTAGTACGAATAGCCGTGATCACCCATAAAAATGAACATGCCGCAACCCATGCTGTATGGATGTTTCCAATGCGTCACAACAGCACACCTGAAAACAGAACGTTTGTTTCTTAGCATCACAACGAAAACCAGCAGACCAATAATATTCTGCACGATGCCCCATGTCCACTGGCACAGAATGCATAATATTTTTTTCAGCACATTCATACTAGACAAATCTGATACAATCAAAATTACAAAAACTATTCCTATTTTTTAGTTTGAAAATTTGATGATTTGAAGATTTGGTGATTTGGTTACGTTGAGCTAAAGGTTGAAGATTTGAAGATTTGAAGATTGTCAATTGCCAATTATCCATTATTTTTGCGCCATGAAAAAGGATTCGCCTCTGATAATATACCCCCTGCTGATAATAGCGATGCTGTTCTGGTCGTTCTCGTTCATCTGGGCGAAGCGTGCGCTTGTAAACTACAATCCTATAACAATCATATACTTACGAACAATAGTAGCATCGGTGATACTGTTGCTTGTACTACTTGTCGCAAGGAAACGCATAAAGATAAAGCTCAGACATTTGCCGCTATTCATTGTGCTTGCCTTTTTCGAGCCCTTCCTTTACTTCCTTGGCGAAACCAACGGACTTACAAAAGTTGATGCCTCGACGGCGGGAATTATCATCGGTACAATTCCGCTTTTCACCCCGATTGTAGCCTACATTTTCCTTAAGGAGAGAATCTCGAAGCTCAACATCGTAGGTATAGTGCTGTCGGTTATCGGCGTGGCTATCATGACATTTGACCTCAACCTCAACATGCAGGTTTCACCCGAAGGTCTTATGCTGCTTGGTGTTGCAATACTTGCCACTTTGGGCTATACTGTTGCCGTAAAGAAAATCCCCGAAGAATATTCGGTGTTTACAATAACGTTCTACCAGAACCTCATTGGATCGTTAATGTTCCTACCGCTTGTGCTTATTTTCGAAAAGGACAACATCATGCAGGCTGGCTTCGTATGGGATTCCATTCTGCCGATAATCGAACTAGGTATTTTCGCTTCGGCGGCAGCTTTCGTATGCTACACATACACACTGCGTTACATTCCCATCGCACGAGCCAACATCTTTACCAACCTGATTCCTGTCTTCACGCTTTTCTTATCAGCACTACTGCTTGGCGAAGAGATTACCGCACAGAAAATTATAGGCATCGTAGTAGTTCTGAGCGGTGTGTTTATTGCTCAGGCAAGACGGAAAAGCAACAAGTAACTTGCACTTCCAACAAAATCCGAAAATTAGGAACGAATCTCAAATAAAATTCGTATCTTCGCAAGTTATTTTAAACACTCAAACAGATGAACGAAAACAAGAAAGCCATCCTCATGATACTCGACGGATGGGGAATCGGAAAGCACGACAAGGCCGACGTAATTGACTCGGCAAACACAATAAACTACCACAATTTTCTAAAACAATATCCTCATTCGCAGCTTCTTGCCTGCGGTGAGAATGTCGGTCTGCCCGATGGTCAGATGGGTAATTCGGAAGTTGGTCACCTCAACATCGGTGCCGGGCGCATCGTGTATCAGGACTACGGTCGTATCAACAACGCCATAGCAAACGGTGACTTCTTCAAGAACGAAAAGCTCAACGAAGCCTTCGACTATGCCTTGAAGAACGGCAAGCAGGTGCATCTGCTCGGACTTGTCTCAAACGGTGGCGTACACTCATCCGACAAGCACCTCGAAGCACTGATAAAGATGTCGGATATGAAAGGTTGCAAGCAGACCTTCGTCCACGCCCTCACCGACGGCCGCGACACCGACCCCAAGAGTGGAATCGGCTTTGTAAAGGGAATTGTCGATTATATGTCGGAAACCAAGTCGGCTGTAAAATTGGCATCGCTCGTAGGTCGCTACTACACTATGGACCGCGACAAGCGCTGGAACCGCATAAAGCTTGGCTACGACTTGATGGTCAGCGGTATAGGCGAAAAATCGACAGATATACTTGCTTCGATGCAGAAGTCGTACGACGAAGGCGTTACCGATGAATTCATAAAGCCGATAGTAATGGTTGACGGCAACGGCAATCCGCTCACGACAATCCAGCCCGATGATGTTGTAATCTGCTTCAACTTCCGCACCGACAGGCTTCGCCAGATAACCACCGCCCTTACCCAGCAGGAATTCCCAGAGGAAGGAATGCACACCATTCCGCTAAAGTACTACACAATGACCTGCTACGACGAGAATTTCAAGGGCGTGAATGTTATCTACGGCAAGGAATATCCGCAAAATACTCTCGGCGAGATAGTTTCGCGCAACGGACTGAAGCAACTGCGCATAGCTGAAACAGAAAAGTACGCACATGTGACCTTCTTTTTCAACGGTGGCCGCGAAACCGAATTTGACGGAGAAAAGCGCATACTCATCCCCTCGCCCAAAGTTGCCACCTACGACCTGCAGCCCGAAATGAGCGCATTCATCGTCAAGGACAACCTTGTTGCCGAAATCAACAAGAACGAGCACAACCTCATTGTCGTCAATTTTGCCAACGGCGATATGGTTGGACACACAGGCGTTTACAAGGCAATCTGGGAAGCCGTCGAAGATGTTGACAAGTGCATAGGCGAAGTGGTTGCCGCCGCCCGCAACAACGGCTACGATGTTATCATCATCGCCGACCACGGCAACGCCGACAACGCCGTCAATCCCGACGGTTCGCCAAACACCGCCCATTCGCTCAACCCAGTTCCCTGCATTGCCATTTCCGACAAGGTAAAATCCCTGAACGACGGCATCTTAGCCGACGTCGCCCCAACAATCCTGAAACTTATGGGCATAGAGCAGCCAAAGGAAATGACAGGAAAGGCGTTGTTTTAAAAAAGCTATTCATAATAAAAAAAATTAGGGGATGGCAATAACCATCCCCTAATTGTATATCTGCATTTAGACTTATTCCTTTACGAATTTCTTTTGAAGAATCACAGCCGTATTCGACAAATTGATGGTGCGGATTCTCACCACATACACCCCGCTTGTCAAATCTTCCACATCGCAAACCGCATTGTCGGCATTCACGTCCATGCGCTTTACAATCTGTCCCAAAGCATTTACAATTTCTATTTCAGAAATTTGCTCTGATGATGTAATGTTCAGAATGTCGTTAGCCGGATTCGGGAAAATGTTTATCTGCATTTCTGATTCCGAGATTCCAGTAACAACATTCAAATGCAAGGTGACGATTGAATCACAACCATTTGCAGCAGTAAATGTCCGTGTATAATTGCCGGTTTCGGTAAATGTTTCACCATTCCATACGAAGGATTCATTTGCAGATGTGTCGAATTCGTATGTTACCGATTCATTAATAGTAAGGTGCAATGTAACAATGCTGTCGCATCCATTGGCACCAGTGAATGATCCTGTATAAGTACCAGTTTCGGTATATGTCGTTCCATTCCATACATATAAATTGCAAGCCTCGGCTTCGACTAGCTCAGCCACTGGCTGGTTAATTGCCAAATGCAATGTTACAACCGAATCACAACCATTTGCCAATGTGTAAGTCCGTTCGTAATCACCGCTTTCGGTATAAGTTTCTCCGTTCCATTCGTAGGATTCGCAAGCAGAAACCGTGATGTCAGCTGTGGTCGGATGATTTATTGTCAAATGCAATGTAACTACCGAATCGCAACCATTGGCAGCGGTGAAAGTCCGCTGATAGTTACCACTTGCTGTAAATGGTTCTCCGTTCCACTCGTATGATTCGCAAGCAGTGGCTTCGAATTGATAAGTCAACGGCTGATTTATGGTAAGAAGCAATGTAACAATACTGTCACAACCGCTATCTGATGAAATTGTCTGTACATAATTTCCAGATTCACTGTAGGTATGATTGTTCCATACATAACTACCGCACGAAACTGCGCTAAATTCGCGACGCGGAGATTCGTTTATTGTCAACTGCAGGGTTACAACCGAATCGCAGCCATTTGCGGCGGTGAAAGTATGCGTATAATCGCCACTCTCGGTATAGGTTGTACCATTCCATACATATGAATTGCAAGCCTCGGCTTCGACAAGCTCAGTCACGGGCTGGTTTATCGTTAGATGCAGCGTAACAACGCTGTCGCAACCATTTGATGCAGTTATATTCTGCACATAGTCGCCACTTCCATCGTAGGTCACGCCGTTCCAGATGTAACTGCCGCAAGCAATGTGCGAAAATTCACGCTCCGACGACTGGTTGATTGTCAGATGCAAGGTAATTATACTGTCGCAACCATTCGACAGATGCTTGGTAAAGTCGTAGTCGCCCGATTCGGTGTAGGTTGTACCGCGCCAAACATACGAACCACAAGCCTCCACAGCTGTTTCGCCAGTGAGTTCGCACGATTGGGTATCGAAACTCCACACCTGAGACCAAACCGAATTTCCGCTTGCATTGTAGCACTGAACGCGCCAGTAGTAAGTTGTGCCGTAATTTAGATAGCATGTGGCAGTTGTGTTGACGGTGGTGCCACTACGGTATAATGTTGCAAAAGTGTTGTCGGTTGACACCTGATAACGGTAACCAGTTACATTGTCCAACGGATTCCATACCAAATCGACACCAGATGGCTGTATTTCGGTGCTGCCATTTTCCGGACTAACAAGCGTAGGCGCAGTAGTAAGCTGGTAGGCAGTAGTGAAACGCCATACGCTCGACCAACCAGATGTATCAGCAGCATTTACAGCACAAACTCGCCAATAATAAGTTGTTCCATAGAGCATATTCGTTATGCTTGTACTCTTGTACGTCTCTGTACTTGTCGTTGATGACGAAACGCTTAAATTACGCAATAGTTCCGAATTAAAGTTTGTTGTTGTATCAACCTGAACTATGTACGATGAAGAGCCCAAGGAGTTTTTCCAATACAATGTACGCGAAGAAACTGCCAAGCCTGTACTATTATTTGATGGAGAATCCAATACAACCCAATCGACAGTATGGAATTGCCAAGTTGCAGACCAGCCCGATGTGTCAGCATTGTTTATAGCACAAACTCGCCAATAGTACATTGTACCATAACGCATATCAGAAACATATTTATATATGTATGTATCGGTATTGGTAGTTGTTGATGAAACATCTATGCTGCGCAACAACCCGGAATCAAAACTCGGAACTGTATCTAACTGAAGAATATACGATTTAGAACCTTTTGAATTCTGCCATTCCAGTTCTTGGCGGGTATAATAGCCAACAGTAGAACTTGTATCGTTCGGTAAATAATATAGCGCAACCCAATCGGTAGTATGGAATCGCCATGTAGCAGACCAGCCAGATGTATCGACTGCATTTGCCGAACATACACGCCAATAATACATTGTGCCATAACGCATATCGGAAATATACTTGTATATGTATGTATCTGTGTTTGTAGTTGATGATGAAACATCTATACTCTGCAACAATCCAGAATCAAAACTCGGAACTGTATCTAACTGAAGAATATACGATTTAGAACCTAATGAATTCTCCCATCGAAATTCTTGCCGTGTAAAATAAGTACCATTTGCACTGGTATCACTTGGAAAACTCAGCACAACATCGTCCCTCGTATGGAACTGCCAAGTCTCAGACCAGTCGGTTGTATCGACAGAACTTATTGCACAAACTCTCCAATAGTACATTGTTCCATAATATAAATCGTACACACATTTTTCCCAGTATGAATCTGTATTTGTATTTGATGTTGATACACTTATATTGCGCAGTACACTTGAACTGAAATCGGAAGTTGTATCAATCTGGATCAAGTATTCCGAAGAGCCTGGCAATGTATTCCAGCGTAAATACTGCCGTGAATAAAACCTGCCTGTCGGGCTTGGATTGTTGGTTGGAGAACTTAAAGTAACCGTTCCTGCAGTTGTGAAATTCCTCACTTCGGAATAGCTGGATGTGTCGCTGTCGTTGCTGTTGGTTGCCTTTACGCGCCAATAATACTTTGTGCTGTATCGCAATCCATTTATATATATGGATGTTGAAGATGTTGTATATGTGCGGAAGATCGTTGATGAAAACGAAGGCACGGTATCCCACTCAAGGATATAACTTCCTGCGCCTGTGATTGAATTCCATGAAACTGAAGGCCGTACCATAGTCGTATAAACCATACCATTACTTGGAGAGCTCAAAATTGGAGCCGAGCAAGTTGTAAAGTTCCTAACTTCGGAATAGCTGGAAGTGTCGCTATCGTTGCTGTTGGTTGCCTTTACTCGCCAATAATACTTTGTACCGTATTGCAATGCATTAATATTGACAGATGTTGAAGATGTTGTAAAGGAACTGAATATCGGTGATGAAAATGACGATACCGTATCCCACTCAAGGATATAACTTCCAACGCCTGTGATTGTATTCCATGAAACTGTAGGCCTTACTACTGAGGTATAAACCATATCATTATTGGGAGAACTCAAAATTGGAGCCGAGCAGGTTGTAAAACTCCTAACTGCGGAATAACTTGATGTGTCGCTGTCGTTGCTGTTGGTTGCCTTTACTCGCCAATAATACTTTGTGCCGTATCGTAATCCATTAACATTGACATATGTTGATGAGGTTGTAAATGTATTGAACAGCGTTGATGAAAATGATGATACAGTGTCCCATTCAAGGATATAACTACCAACGCCTGTTATTTCATTCCAATAAAGTGTTGGCTTGACGGTTGTCGAATAAATCATCCCATCATTTGGATAATCTAAGGTTGGGCCTGAGCATGTTGTAAAATTCCGTACCGCAGAATAGTCTGAGGTATCATTTGCACTTTCATTTACAGCACGAACTCTCCAGTAATATGTTGTCCCGTACGACAGCGCTGTTAAATTGACATAAGTATATGTTGTTGAAAATGTACGGAACTTTGAAGATGAAAACGAAGATACGGTATCCCAATCCAATATGTATTTATTCGCTCCAGACACGGAATTCCATGATACTGTAGGTTTTACTGATGTTGTATAAATTGTACCGTCACTAGGAGACGATAATGTTGGTGCATTTAATGCCATTGAGTCTATTGCAAACAACAATAGCAGCACACTGAAAATTAATGTTTTCTTCATATTATAAACGTTATATCAAACAATCAAAAAGGCAAATATAATACAACTTTTTGATATATAAAGTTTATACTATAAGAAATTATTTCAATTCGCTTATAACGAGATCGACAGAAGCCTTGTTTATTTCAGATCCAGGCATCACTTTTATTCGGATATCCAAAGATTTTTTGCATATTACCTCGATGTTATTTTTTTTTCTAACTTTGTCGCAGAATATATTCAGATGACAAACCGCTATAGTATCATATCGCTCTGCATTATGGCTGTGCTCGCTTTAGTATCCTGCCATAAGGAAAACGAAACTCCTGCCGACATAGAATTTGCCGCCGACAAACAGTATTTCCCATTGCAGACCGACAAAGCTCTGATTTACAAGGTAACAGAAATCAACATCGACAAACCAAGCGACTACTATGATACTACTGTTTACTACTTGCGCGAGCGCACCGACATTCCTTTTATCGACAACGAAGGCGACACCGCCTACCGAATCGAAAGGTTTAAGTCACAAAACCTAAACAGCTGGAAAATAAGCGATGTATGGGAGTCTAAATTAACAACCTACACAGCAGAAAAAGTGGAAGAAAACCAAAGGTTTATTAAAATTAAATTTCCACTCTCAATTGGAAAATACTGGAACGGCAACCTGAAAAACGAACTCGACGACAATGACTGCACAATAACTTCGTTGACAGCAACTTACAATAATGAAAGCATACATCTGGATTCATGCCTTTCAATTACTCGCGACAGCAGTCTGACACAAATAAGCAAAGTTTACGATGCAGAAATTTACGCACGAGGTATAGGACTGGTTTACAAAGAAATAACAGATATAAACTCTCAAGAAGTAATATACGGAGTACCGATTGAAAACCGAATACACCGAGGGACAATCTATCGTCAAGAACTTATTACAATTGAATGATTATGAGGAAATTATTTTTAATCGCAACAATATGCACTATTTGTGCAAACGTATTTTCGCAAATAGGTCCTAACCTATATTATGTAGAATTCACAGACAAGTACAACACCCCATACTCGCTAAGCAATCCGCAGGCATACCTAAGCGAAAGAGCAATAAACCGTCGTAACTCACAGGGAATCGCCATTGATTCTCTCGACTTACCTGTAAATCCATCGTATATTGCCGGACTTGAAAACCTTGGTCTCGAAATTCACAACGTTAGCAAATGGCTCAACGGAGCCGTTGTCCGTACCGACAACTACAACCTTGTTTTACAAGCTCATAACCTTCCGTATGTAAAGGAAACATCGAGGTTTGAAATCGACACTGTTGAAACAGCCAAGAAAGTCAACAAAGCAATGACAGTAACACAAAACAGCCCAAGTTCAAACATTCTAGCACCGAAATACACCGATTCGGAATATGGGCATTCATACGATCAAATTGCTCTTCACAATGGACACGTTCTTCATTCCGAAGGATATAAGGGCGAAGGAATGTTGATTGCCGTCACCGATGGTGGATTTACAAATACCGACCATATGAGAAGTCTCGAATACCTGCGCAACTCGGGAAGAATTGTCGCCACCCGCGACTTTGCATACGACGGCACAACGGTTTACGACCACCACGAACACGGTTCGATGGTGCTGTCGATAATGGCAGGTTATCTTCCTGGCGAATATATTGGTTGCGCACCCGAAGCGTCATATTTGCTTATAACAAGCGAAAGCAACGACTACGAGGAAATTGTAGAAGAATTCAACTGGGTATCTGCTATAGAATACGCCGACAGCATGGGGGCAGATTTAGCAAATGTTTCGCTCGGATATGTCGATTTCGACTCGCAGAGATATAACCATTCTGCCGACGACATGGACGGACACACAAACCCGAGCAGTATTGCCGCCACAATCGCAGCAAGCAGAGGTATGATAATTGTAGTTGCCGCCGGCAACAGCGGAGAGGACGAAAACGGACATATTTGGATAGGAGCTCCATCAGATGCATACAACATCGTAACAGTAGGCGCAATTGATGTAAATCAGAACTACGCACCATTCTCATCTCACGGATTTGTTGAAGGAAACCGCATTAAACCCGACATTGTATCGGTTGGATGGGATGCTTACGCCGACTATATAAACGACTCAATAGCAACAGGTTCGGGAACTTCATTTGCCACACCTCTTACCACAGGACTTATCGCTTGCTTCTGGCAAAAATTCCACGAAAAAAGCAGTACAGAAATTCGTGAAACACTATTTGCTGCCGCACGACCAACTGTTCCAACATGGGATGAAGACCCCACCCCATACCTTGGAACTCCCAATATATTAACAGGTCGTGGATATATTGATTTCAGCCTTGCATCGGAAATACTATCGAAAGTTGAAACACATACAAACAATTGCAATATAAACATCTACCCTAACCCGACCACCGACGAGATAACAATTTGCCTCGACAACGATAATGCCGAACTCAACATTTTTTCTATCGATGGACGCTTGCTCGACTACCGCAAGAATGTTGGGCGTGAGTTTAAATACGACTTAAGTCGCTACGCAAAAGGAGAATACATAATAAGTATTAGTGCTGGCAACAAAGTAGTCGCAGCGCAAACCATAATCAAACAATGAGCGAAGAACCACGCACATACACGCTTGCTGAACTCCAGCAGGAAATAAAGGAAAGCCTGTCGGAAAGTTTTCCATTTGCAGTTTGGATCGTAGCCGAAATAAACACACTCACACGCCACCGCAGCGGACACTGCTACATGGAACTTGTGCAGAAGTCGAAGACATCGAACAGCATTGTCGCTCAAGCACGCGCAACTATATGGGCAAACAAATTCAGCTTCATATCGGCATACTTTGAAAGCGAAACCGATAGAGAACTCGCTGAAGGTATGAATGTTATGCTTCAAGTTGCAATAACCTACCACGAAGTATATGGCATGTCGCTCAATGTGTTGGGCATAAACCCCACCTACACTATCGGCGATGTGGAACGCGCCAAGAAGGAAATCATCGACAGACTGATAAACGAAGGCGTCTTCGATATGAACAAAAAGCAAGAGCTTCCTGCTGTAGTTCAGAACATTGCAATAATTTCATCAAGCACGGCAGCCGGTTATGGCGACTTTGTCAACCACCTAGAAACCAACATGTACGGCTACCACATAAATGTAAATCTGTACGAAGCTGCAATGCAAGGAGAATCAACAGAACAGTCTGTACTCGATGCCCTAAACCGCATTGGTGATGAATACGAAAAATATGATGCTGTTGCAATAATCCGTGGGGGCGGTTCCAAAAACGACCTCTCGTGGTTCGACAACTACAACATTGCCTATATGGTTACCCAGTTTCCGCTTCCTGTGATTTCGGGAATCGGACACGAACGCGACGAATCCATTGTCGATATGGTTGCGCACACACGCATGAAAACCCCGACAGCAGTCGCCAACTTTATAATCGACTACAATTCAAAGTTCGAAGAACAAATTGATTCTACTTCATCGGAAATATTCGGACTTGCACGCGATTTTATGATGAGCTGTGAGATGTACCTCAACAACATGACAATGAGCATAATGAAGGTTCGCTCTCGTCTTTCGAAAGACACAGAACGCTGCGACAGAATATTGTCGAGGATTCGCAATAGTTTGAATGTTCTAATGAAGGAAGATGAAATGAACCTAAACTTGCTTGCAAAAAAAATAGAGACCTTACCCAAGCGACTTATTTCCGAACAAGAATCTCATGTCAATGGACTAAAGGAACTTATGGTTCGCATTACCAAGCATCGCATCGAGAAAGCAAACGAAAAACTCAGTTTTCTTGATCACCGTCTAACTCTCAACGACCCACGCACAATCCTAAAGCGAGGCTATTCGATCACACGCATCAACGGCAAAGTCGTTAACAACGACCTTGAAGCCAATGCTGGCGACATTATGGAAACAATCCTATACGATGGAAAGATTATAAGTGAGGTAAAATGACATAGTCATCCTCGCAAATGCAAGCCAAATTGTAAATATACTTCTTTGTGCTGTAGAAATTGTAATCCTCAACAGCATAACTCAATATTACAGTTACCGTTTTAGTCGAGTCGATACCCTTTGGTACCCCACTTGTTATATAGAATACATTTCCATCAGCGTCAACAAAATAGGAAGTAATCTTATAACCCTTCACAATAAATGTATCATCGGTTCTGAATGGCTCGTCTAAAACATAATAATGGCCAGTAATAAGCCTTCCATCACGAGCAAATATAGAGTCACTACACGAATCTCGCTTTACACAACCTGTCATCAAGAAAAGTCCGGCGAAAAGGACTAACATCAAAAAGAAAAATCTTTTTCTCATAACCCATCAAATTTAATCATACTTCATTACATCCGTTTTTACAACCACTTAGAGCACATCTCTCAAGTTCCTCGCATTTAGAGCATTGAATATTGCGCTTTCGCATTTCTGCATTGTGACTAATTTCGGTTTCAGGAAACTTTTTACGCTTGCCGAAAAACACCTGAACACCAATGGCCAAAAAGCAAATAGCCACTAGTGTCACCGAAACTAGCAATATAAGCAGAAATGTATTCATACATATGACTATATTACAAAATCCATGCCCAAATATCACGGATGCAACAGCTATGAAATGAAGCTATTTGAGACTTTCGATAATTTCATTTACCTGTGATTTAATACTATCGAGAAGTTCTGTCGATTTTGCCTCACAGAGGAAACGCAAATAAGGTTCAGTATTAGATGGACGGATATTTAGCCACCAGTCCTTGTATTCCATGCGATAGCCGTCGAAATCGTAGAAAGCATCTGGTTCGGCCTGACTGCGAAAATGCTCAACCACCTTATCCATGGCTTTTTGCTTTTCGTTGATTTGGAAATTAATTTCGCCCGAATTTTCGTAATGGCTTATGCGTGAAATCAATTGGGAAACTGTAATTCCTTGTTTTTTCATTCTGGCAACAATACCAAGAATCAACAAACTAGCAAGTATGCCAGAGTCGGAATAGTAGAAATCACGGAAATAATAATGGCCAGCAAGTTCTCCACCGAAAATACCATCAACCTCACGAAGTTTTTTTGCTGCATAAGCACGACCAACGCGCCACATAACCATTTCGCTGCCAAATTTTGCAACATATTCGCCCACTGCCTTCGATGTACGTATATCCTGATAAACCTTGCCCTTCAAGCCTTTCTCTTCGAGGAAATAATGGCAGAGAACAGCAATCATAAGGTCTGGAGAAACAAATTCGGCATTCTCGTCAACAAACATCACACGGTCGGCATCGCCATCGTAAATTACACCAATGTCTGACTTATGCTCCAGCACATGTTTTTGCAGCATCACACGGTTTTCTGGCAAAAGTGGATTTCCCTCGTGATTTGGGAATGTACCGTCAAGTTCATCGCATATATACATGGGCTTGTCGCCAAGCAAAGTCTTAATAAACAAAGCCGACATTCCGTTGCTACAATCAACGCTTACCGTCAAATTGGAAATATCCGGCAAATACTGACGCATGAAATCAAGATACTTGTCGGCAACATCATAATCAATAACTTTGCCCTTGTTTGCCACTGGCTTAACCTCCGCCGTTTCAACCAATTTCTCAACAGTCGAAAGTCCATCGTCGTAACCGACAGGCGAAGCATTCTTTCCAGAAACCTTAAGTCCATTGTGCGAGGCAGGATTGTGCGAGGCAGTAATCATTACCGATGCCTCGAATCCAAATTTTGCAGTTGACCAATAAACAAGCGGTGTCGTAGAAATACCTACATTATATACATCGACACCGGCATCGGTTATACCACGCGAAAGATATTCGAATATCTCTGGAGATGAAATTCTTACATCACGACCGACAAGAATTTTGTCAGCTTTAATAACTTGAGGAAGGAAGAATCCTATTTTATACACATCTTCCTTTGTAAAATCAACACCATATACACCTCTAATGTCGTATGCCTTGAACGCTTTCATAGTATTATTTTATTTTTCTACATTTCCCGATGGAGGAAGATAGAAATACTGAACGTCAGTCTCCTGCATTTCGGGAACATTATATTGCTTTGTATTTTTCAATTGCATCTGATTAACTTCAAATCCATCGGGACAGAACACCAAACGGTAAAGATTGTACAAAAACATGAAGTCCATACCCGAGAACTCCCACACGGTCTTACAATCGACTCTACCTTTGTTTTTAGGCCAGTTCATACGCGAAGTTGTTGACCAATAAGGACACCAATCGGAGCGCGTAGAATCGGTTGATGGACAATACGATGGTGCTTGCGAAAGTAAATTGCGATAAAATGGTTCGTCATCATCGTATAGCTTTACTCCTTGATGATATATGTGAGAATATTTTTCCTTATGTAACATGTATAGTATCAACGGATTATGTTCGTAAGTCCATTTATCACGCTTATCGTCCATAAGATAGAAAAGTCTCGTTGAATTCTTTCCACCACGATTAATATCGCCAATGGTTGCAAGCGCCCTTATCATGTAGTCGTCGAGACCATCGGGCAATGGCAAACCGCCAAGTCCAAGAATTCGCATATCCTTGTATAATACCGAGTTAAAAACATATTTGTTCAATCCGTAGTTTGAACCGTCGGCATGATAGTTTTTGCCAGTTAGCCGTGTAGCGGCCTCGGCTATTCCATACGAATTTATCCACACGCCCATATCTTCGCCATTGCCTTCGGCTACCAAATCGTTGGTAATCGGATTCATAATATACCAGCGCGACTTCAGCATGGCACCCATAGACACCTTATAAGGACGAGCTTTCATCGAATTGCTGAATTTCATAGCAATGCATCTGTCGGGATAGTCATTATACATATGGCCGACCAGCCTATCGACAATATCATCAACCCACAGACCAAAATGTACGGTTCCGTTCGAAAAAATGCCTTTTTTCTGAAGATAATCGGGAATGTAAGGATTAACAAACACAATTGGCACATTTTCTAGTGGCTCGTCATCAACCAAAGCCTTCACAAGAGCAAGGCCCTGCATCATATAGCATATATTGTCCTGACTCTGTCCTTCCTTCTGAATGGCGCCTAGTTGGAAAACCGACAAATATCTGCCAGTTCCGTCCTTTTTTTTGTTTACCGAGCCGTATTCTATCCCGAACTTGTCGTGATACTGCTTCCAAAAGCCAAGCGTAACATCGTCGCGGAGCAGAAAACCATTAATGTCATCGGGATACTTTACAAGTTCCGACACATCCGCCGAATCGGGCGACACCAAACCATGATGACAACGTAAAGCATATTCGGAATACAGATCAAGACGCTCAATCGAAAGCATTGCATATACGAGCAACTTCAATGTTTCATCGTAGTTTTGCCCATTGTCTTTTAGCAACCTGTATTCTGTTGACAAGATTCCTAACCAATGATTGAAATTGGCATTGCCGTCACTCCAACTAATCCATATCTTCTTGCCATTTGAATCGACACGCCTATCCATTGCAGGAATGTTTACACCGAACTGCTCAACACTCTCTGAGGTCACCAACCACTCGTCGAGCAAACGTGAACGATAGCCCTGATACTTTTCATGTATATCGGCAACATTCTGAGCAACTAGAATATTGACGGCACACAGCAGTAATATAAAAAACAGCTTTTTCAAATAATCAACTTTTTTACATTGCAAAATTAGCAAAAATATTGCAGACAAATAAATCAGCCTTGAGATTTAGCATTATGATTGGACTTTCGAAGTACAAAAACCTCCTTAGTACCAGCATCAAACTTAAATCTGTCGTCGATTCGCATACCGACAACCCAGGCTATTTTTCCATCCGACTCCAAAATCTGCACCTTTGATTTTTCTATCTGCGACAATTTCTCGTCCTTGAAGAAATCGCTCAACTTGCGCATACCTTTCATCCCCAGTGGCATAAACTTGTCACCGAAACGCCATTTGCGAAGCGTGAGCGGGAATTTCAACTTTTTAACATCAAGATATGCAATGGCAGAATCTCTTTCACAAACAAAATCATCGTCGCAATATGCCATAGTAATGTCGAAACCATACTTTTTAAGGTCGCCTATGACATTTATTGTTGCCTCGACATCGACTTCTGTCAAATCATTTTTGCTCAATTCAATATAACCGCGATTGCGCACAATTTCCAATCCGTCAAGCATACATTTCCTACCAGTCTGTGCATCGAGAAGACAAACAGCCTCGCTTGCTAAAGGCTTGGGGACGCCCTCTCCCACCAACATTTCAAACAGCACGGTCGAAGGAGCCGCAGTATCTAGCACTTTTGCGACATCAACACGCAACATACCATCAACTTCCGACAAGGCTTCTTCCTTCACCATACGCACATAATCGTTCATAATGCACTCAGTATCGGAAAAATACGACACCGAGCGCAAAATATTCTCCTTGGCGGCCACATTAATTTCCTCAAACAGCGGCATTACCAAATGACGAACCTTGTTGCGAGCATATTTTGTCGTTGCATTGGTAGAATCGTTGTGGAAAGGTATATTTTCCTCCGAAGAAATCCGGGAAATATCGGCACGAGAAACCTCGATAAGAGGACGGAAAAGTTTGCCCAGCAAGGGTTTCATTCCTGAAACGCCGCGAATACCTGTTCCGCGAATAAAATTCAGTATTGCCGTCTCTGCCTGGTCGTCGGAATTGTGAGCTAGAGCTATATAAGAACATTTTTCACTCTCCAGCATTTCATAAAACCAGTCGTAGCGCAGTTTTCGTGCAGCCATTTGAATCGACAAGCCCGATTCGTCGGCATACTTGTGCGTATCGAAAGTATTCACATAACATGGAACATTCATCTTAGCACACATCTCGCGCACAAAACGTTCGTCGCCATCCGACTCTTCTCCACGCAACTTGAAATTGCAATGAGCAACAACACAATCATAATTCATTTCATGGAGCAAGCTGAGCATCACCATCGAATCGATGCCACCGCTTACTGCGCAGAGCAACCGAGTTCCTCGGGGAACCCCATAGCTCATAATCAATTCCTTAATCTTTGTCTTCAACATATTCCGAAAACGGAAATTCTCCGTACTCCTTTAAAAGTTTTAAATATTCTACACGAGAAATAGACTCACCGCCAAGACTTTCGAGAAGCCTAGTCTTCTGCTGGCAGTCGATTACAACCACACCGTTTTTCAGACAGAAATCGACAAGAGCACAAAATGCCACTTTTCCAGCATCGGTAACCTCATGAAACATCGACTCGCCCATAAACACTTTCCCGATAAGGTTCCCATACAAACCACCTACCAGCCTATCCCCATCATAAGTTTCGAACGAATACCCATAACCGTATTTATGAAGCTTGGTGTATGCCGAAATTATACCTTCGGTTATCCAAGTACCGTCCTGATCGGCACGCTCAATGGTCGAACAACGTCTGATCACCGCCTCGAAATTGGCATTTATCTTGACGGTAAATTTACGGCAGCTATGTCGCAGCGACTTCGAAATGCGGGCTTTTTCGGGGAAAACCACAAAACGTGGATCGAGCGAAAACCACAACAGCTCCATGGAATCGCAGGGCCAAGGGAAAATTCCAGAGCATAATGCCAATAATATACGCTCAGGAGAAAAGTCGCCCCCCACGGCGACAAGTCCGTCGTCGTCGGCTCCATTAGGATCTGGAAACCAGAGAAAATCGTTTGGAAGTTCATACACTGCCATAGACAGCAAAAGTACTAATAATAAAAGAAAAAACTAAGCCCACATTGCAAAAGTTTCCAACTCACAACTGCCATGCAAATAGTTCGTAACAAAGCCATATTCACCGACATACAAATTAACATCAAAAGTTAGTAACAAATCATTTTTTATTAGTTTCTTTTCTACAAAAGAAGTATTTTTGTTAATTAAAATTGATCACAATGGCACTGACAGCAGAAGAGCAGGTATATATTGAACAATTGTACGACGATCTTATAAAATCGGCGAAACGGCTCAAAACCGAAGAAGACATTGCCTTTGTACGCAAAGCTTTTGAACTTGCAAACAAAGCGCATTCGAAAATGAGGAGAAAAAGTGGCGAGCCATACATAATTCATCCAATTGCAGTCGCCAAGATTGTGGCTTCAGAGATTGGTCTTGGCCGCAAATCGATAGCAAGTGCACTATTGCACGACGTTGTCGAAGACACCGACTATACGGTTGCAGACATTGAACGAATGTTCGGTCCGAAAATAGCCAGCATAGTCGAAGGTCTTACAAAAATATCCACCATTCTCGACCAGGACGCATCGAAGCAGATAGAAAACTTCCGCAAAATGCTTATGACCATGTCGGAAGACATAAGGGTGATAATGATAAAACTTGCCGATCGTCTGCACAATATGCGTACCCTCGACTCTATGCCAGAGTACAAGCAGATAAAAATAGCCAGCGAAACCAGCAACGTATATGCACCCTTAGCCGAACGTCTGGGCTTGTACGCCATAAAGACCGAACTCGAAGACCTGTCTATGAAGTTCACCAACCCGACAGCCTACAACGAAATAACCAAAAAGTTCCATGAAACCGAAGAGGAGCGTAACAAGTACATCAAAGACTTCATAAAGCCTCTGAAAAAAATCATGGACGACAACGGAATTGAATGCAAAATCAAGGGAAGGCTGAAGTCGGTGTATTCCATTTGGCACAAGATGCAAAAACAGAACATCCCGTTCGAAGATGTTTACGACCTGTTTGCAATAAGGATAATATTCAACCATCCCGACGACATGACCGACGACAAGGCGCGTGAAACATGTTATAGGATAATGTCGTTGATAACAAACGTTTACGAATACCATCCAGGAAGAATCCGCGACTGGGTAAAAAAGCCGAAACCAAACGGATACGAAGCTCTTCACATAACCGTTATGGGACCTCAGGGCAAATGGGTTGAAATTCAGATCCGCAGCCGCAAAATGGACGACATTGCCGAAAAAGGTATTGCATCACACTGGAAATACAAAACTGGCGAAAAAGGCAACAACCCCGGTCTCAACTCACTCATTGAAAACATGAAGGAGACTTTGAGCAACACCGAAGGCTCGTTCGACTTCCTCGACGATTTCAAACTCGACATTTTCACCAAGGAAATTCACATATTCACTCCCAAAGGCGAGATTGTCGACATTCCCAAAGGCTCTACAGTAATCGACTTCGCATACGACATACATACCGACGTAGGCAACCATGCTATAGCTGCAAAAGTAAACCACAAAATGGCACCTCTTTCACAGGTATTGTACAGCGGCGACCAGGTTGAGATATTGACATCGAAAAAGCAGATGCCAAAAATAGAATGGCTCAACTTCGCCATGTCGGCAAAGGCAAAAGCACAGATAAAGAAAGCCTTGAAAGCCGACAAGTCGGCCGACATCGACAAGGGCAAACGAATGTTTGAGAAAAAACAGAAAGAGCTAAACATAAGTTTCGACTTTAAAGATATGCGCAAAATGCGCGAAAAACTCGAAGTAGGCTCCGACGACGACATTTTCTTTATGCTCGGTTCCGGACAACTGAAAGAAAACGACTTCTCGGAACTTATGACTCTCATCGATAGCCAGAAAACCAATAAGGATGGTTTCTTCTCAAAGTTCTGGAAACTTGGAATTGGCGACAGCGACAACAAAAATGAAAAAATAAGTCATAAGAACACTTTCGTAATCAACGACGACGAGAAGAGATTTTCACTTGCAACCTGCTGCAACCCTATTCCAGGTGACGAAGTTGTGGGATATATAACTCTGAACAACACTGTAATTGTCCACAAGAAAGACTGCCCCGAACTGAAAACTCTTGCAGCAACACATGGCGAAAAAATCGTAGCCATAGAATGGGAAAGCTACAAAGGCAAATCGTACGAAGTGCAAATCGACATCGAAGGTGTTGATCATCTGGGACTTGTGTACAACATCACCAAGCTAATATCACAAGAAGCCAACGTAAACTCTAACATGCTTCACTTCGAAACCCACGGTGAAATATTTACCGGCAAGATAAACCTTTTTGTACAGAACAAGTTCAATCTCGACGATCTTATCAGAAAAATATTAGAAGTTGACGGAGTTATAAAAGTATCAAGATGCGAATAAAATGGATGCTCTAAAGGTAAACTCGATATTAATGTTGCTTGATGACCCCGACGAAAAGGTTTTCGACGGAATAAAGGATATAATTGTCGATAATTTCGGTGATTTTTCATCACATCTCACAAAGAAACTTTATTCCGGCGAATGTAGCGACACCGTAAAATACAGAATATCACAGCTTGCCCAGTCATCTATCTCCAGGATATTTCTCACCGACTTTCAAAACTACACATCAAAACTTGTCCCCGAACCATCGCTTTTGGCTGGCACAATTATGATAGAGAAACTGGCCGACAGTTCGTTCGATTCTGCAGAATACACCAATTATGTACGCAATCTTTCGAGAAAAGTATGGCTAAAAGTCGGGGATAATACAGGAATAGAAACTCTGGCTATTATAAGAAATGTATTTGAAGACGAAGGTTTTCATGCCGAAGAAAACGGGCAAATCTCACTTAACGGAATATTCCACAACGCAACCAAGCTTTTGCCCAAGACCTTATTTAACATTATATTTCTAACAATATGCCAGGAAAACAGCATAAACATCAGACCAATACTCACGCCAAATCCGGGCAATCGTAGCACAATAGAAATTGGTTACGTAAACAAGGAACTGGCAAAAGAAGCCAATATACCATCGAAACATGGAGCTATGTTTGCCATTGACAGCAATTTGCAGATAAAACACGAAGCTCGTATATTTCTTGGACAACCACTACCCTACTTCAAATACCTAAAAGAATGGCAAACCGACCGTTACCTCACCACAAGGGCCGATTCAAACAAGTATCCAGCCTACTATTCGGTGATTATGGAAAAGATTGCTGAAGTTTTACACAAGAACATTAAATATTAGAATATGAACATTATAATTGCAGGCTCGGGAAATGTTGGAAGATACCTTGCAAAAAAACTTGTAAAGGAAGGTCACGACATCGTTATCATCGACACCAACAAGGAAATTCTTCGCGAAGTAGAATCGTCGTACGACCTGATATCCCTATATGGTTCATGCACATCGTTTACAGTGCTCAAGGAAGCTGGCGTAGCCAACTGCGACCTCTTCATTGCTGTAACCAATTCCGAAGATTCGAACGTATTAGCCTGCGTTTTTGCAAAAAAATTCGGAGCCAAGAAAACTGTAGCCCGAATCGACAACATGGAATACTTGTCACCTGTAAACAAACTTTCGTTCATAAACCTGGGCGTGGACAGACTAATATACCCCGAATACATTGCTGCACAAGAAGTTGTGGGCGTCATTAAACAAACGGGCACAACCGAAATTTTTGAATTCTCCGGAGGAAAACTTACCATGTTTGTTATCAAGGTTGACGAAAACTCTCCTATGCGCAACTTGATGCTAAAAAATTTCGCCACCCTCACCGACCTGCGCGACTTTAGAATTGCCGCTATAACCCGCGACTTCGAAACCATCATTCCTAATGGCGAAACCATACTGCAAACCAACGACTTCGTCTATATCATAACCCTGCCCGAAATTATGCAGGAGTTACTAGCTTCCATAGGCATTTCGAAACTCGAACTGCACAATATCATGATACTTGGCGGTAGCCGCATTGGCATCCGAACCTCAAAATTCCTCGAATCGCAACTCAACATCAAACTATTTGAGATAGACCCGGAAAAGAGCCGCAAACTTGTCGATATACTACCTAACACTATGATAGTAAACAGCGATGGCAGAAATATTGACAACCTACTTGACGAAGGTCTCGAAAATACTGATGTGTTTACCGCTGTTACCGGTGACGACGAAACCAACATCCTCACCTGTCTCATGGCCAAGCGCTACGGTGTAAAAAAAGTTATCGCCGAAATCGAAAACATGGACTACATTGACGTGGCATCGCGCATGGGTATCGACACAATCATAAACAAGAAACTCAGCACCGCCAGCATGATATACGCCCTCACAATGAAAGCCGAGGTTGCTATGATAAAATGCCTTACAGGAACAAAAGCCGAAGTGCTTGAGTTCATTGTGTCGAAGGATGCTATAGTTACCAAAAACCAACTTAAGGACATAAAGTTCCCCGAAGGAATAATAATAGGCGGCATTGTTCGCGGTAACAAGAGTTTCATTGCAAAAGGCGATACACAAATCCGACAAGGCGACAGCGTTGTACTATTCGCATTGCCCGAAGCCATTAACAAGATTTCAAAGTATTTCTAAGAGAATTTTACTTGCGGAAATATTTGGGTGCCAATATAATAAGCAGTACTGCAACCATTATAGTTATAAAACCGAAAATAAGCGATACGGTAAATGGTTCGTCGAAAACTATGCAACCAAAGAAAACTGCAGTCGCAGGCTCCAATACACCGAGTATTGCCGCAGGTGTAGAACCTATATTTCTGATCGACACAGCCAAAGCAATGAGAGATACCGTTGTTGGAACAAGTCCTAGCCCGGCTAGACAGAGCCATGAAAAACCATCAGGAACGGCCTGCAACTGCGTACCACAACCAAGACGGAAGAAAAACAGCACAAAAGTCCCAACCACAATAGCATAAAACGAAAGTTTCACGCTGTTCATTTTTTTAAGAGCAGATCGGTTCACACCTATTATATATATTGCATAGGTCAGTGACGACATCACAACAAAGAAAATCCCCATCAAAGTGACAGTTCCCGACACGTCTCCTTTGTAAAGCAACATAAGTCCGCCAAACGACAAAGCAAGAGAAACTACTGTGTACCAACGAATTTTCTCCTTAAAGAAAACTGCCATGATAATTGCCGTAAGCACTGGATAGACAAATAGTATTGTTGATGCAATTCCTGCAGGCATCATACGATAGCTTTCAAATAGAAAAATCGACGAAGAACAAAACAACGAGCCCATTATCACAACAGCTACCAGTTCCTTCGCCTTCAATCTGAAATCTATTTTCTTTACAAGCATAAGCACAGCAAGAGCCACAGCTGCTATGGAATAGCGGTAAAACAATATTGAATCCACACCTACTCCACGCTCCATAACTGGCAACGAAAACAACGGATTCACGCCATAGCATATAGCCGACAAGCATCCGCAGAAATAGCCTTTAACCTTATTGCCTTCAAGTTCTGTCATCGCTAAAAAATTGAGCGCAAATTTACAACTTTTATTATTTGTTTTCTCTAAAAATCATATGTAGTCATTCCACAACCTTTAGCTCACGCAGCGAAGCAAGTAAAGCAGAGTGAACCGACTAAGGAACGCGTCGTGTGAACTCGCTTATGCGGAATCTCCCATTAATACACAGAAGAGATTACGGACAGCAGTCTTCGCGACGCTCCCCGTTCTGTATCGCGTGCTACGACTTGCTTCCGAAATGACACGTCTCTTTTTTTAACAAACAATATTAAACTTTTATTATTTTTGCATCGTTCACTAAATTCAAAAGTCAAATGAAACGTATATTTTTCCTATTAGCTTTAGTACTTACAGTAAGTTTTTGCTTTTCTCAGTCGGTTTTATGGAAAGTTACCGGCAAAAAAATTAAAAGTCCGTCATACCTTTATGGTACAATCCACATTCAAGACAAGCGAGTTTTTTCCTTCGACAACACAGTAACCGATGCTTTCGACTCATGCGAAGCCTTTGCCATGGAAATCCTTATGGACGAAATCGATCCTAAGGAATCGCAGGAAGCAACGCTCATGAAGGATGGCAAAACCTTGAAATCATTAATGTCGGAAGAAGACTACAAGTTGCTTGATAGCGCATTCACTGCCGCCACAGGAGCAAGCATACTGCTATATAACCGCATGAAGCCATTTTTCGTCAGTAGCGCAATGATGCAAGCAGGAATGAAGCAGGACATGGAGACGGCTCTCGACCTATACTTCCTGCAAAATGCACGTAAGGCTGGAAAATCTTGCTATGGCGTTGAAAAGTTCATGGATCAGATAAATGCAATCGATGCCATCAGCCTCGACGACCAGATAAAGATGCTCATGGACGGCATAAAGGATACATCAGCAAATGGCAACAACAAGGAGGAAGAACAGTTTGCAGAACTTCTCAACGCATACCTCACCTTCAATCTTAACAAAGCCTTGGAAATGAGTTCAGACCCGTCGCTTCCAGCAGAGTTTAACCAGGCATTCCTTATCAACCGCAATACTGGAATGGCAAAAAATTTCATCAAAATTGCTAAGAAACAATCTCTATTCTGCGCTGTAGGAGCAGCACATCTTCCTGGCGAACAAGGCGTAATCAATCATCTGCGCAAAGCAGGTCTTACAGTCGAGCCAGTAGTTTTCAAATGGAAAGAAGAATAAGATTATAAAAAAAGAGGCTTGCAAGCCTCTTTTTTTATTTTGAGAAATACTCAATCTTACGCTTTATCGTACGGTCTTCCACCTTTAACTCTATCCAATTGCCCTGCTCGTCCTTCGAAGTAATGACGACATCAACAGACCATTCGTCGCGAGTATCCTCTGCCATGTCTTCATTAACGAAATTGTAACGAACAACATTTCCTTCGTCATCATAATCAATGTGACATTCAGAATAGTAAGCGCCATCACCCGCAGCAGTTAGAGTAAGGCGAATATTTTTCTTGTCGTAATCAAACGACTCGCTTCCACCTGGGCCATCATAGGTTGAAACGATATAACCGTCGTCGTCCCTGCCAATGAAAACTTCGTTCGCTCCCGAATATTCGGTGGCATAGTCAACAAGATTGCCTTTTTCGTCAAACCCAGCTTTACGTCCATTGGGATACACAACAGACTTAACATGTCCATGCACTTCCATGAATGCCAAGTCGGGAGTTATAAAAACTGGTTCTTTAGATACTTCTTCCGTCTCTGCAACTACCGTAGTATCACAAACAGGCAGAGAATCTTGCAAAACCTCTTCAGTTCCAACTTTATCCGACTTTGCACCGCCACACGATACAGCAATTATACACATAGCTACTGCAATAGCTATCAATTCTATTTTCCTCATAAAAACAATTATTTATTTCAAAAAGTATTCAATTGTAGTAACGACTCTTACCATTTTGATATATGGTGTATTTTCGTCACGATCGTAAATAGAAAACTGGCCCTGCGAAGCAGTTTTGATACCACCAAGCGTACTTTCCGAATCGGCAGCAAACTTTTCGGCTACAGCACGCGCATTGCGAGTAGCTTCCTCTACCATTTCGGGTTTTAACTCATTAAGTCCGTTGAACGAAAAACTTGTCTGGTGCTCCCAACTCGACTCACATGTAATGCCAGCGCTGAGGAACTCATCCTGACGAGAAATAAGTTCGCGAACCTTGTCAACCTGATCTGAAGCGACAGTTATTACCGACTTCAACTGGTAACGATAAGGTATCGTATTCGTTGACCAGCGGTCAGCCTCACGGTCATCGGCTGATATAGGCGCAACACTTATCTCATCTGCAGAAATACCATTTTCCTTAAGAAAATTAACAATAAACTTATTTTTCTGATTGACAGTCGAATACAATTCTGACATGTCGTTTCCGACTTCCTTGAAAACAATCGGCCATATAACATGGTCTGCCTTCACCTCACGCTCCGACAAACCCTTTACCGAAACATACCTGTCCTTGTCGGCATAGCTGCCAATTCCAGACTTTACATAAAACCCATGACCGATAAGGCCAATAACCAAGCCCAACATTATCAAAAGGGCTGAAACAATAACATTCTTCGTATTCATAACTATTATTTTTTGCAAATATAATCCATCATTATCAAAAAACAAGCCAATCGCTATTATTTAACCTAGAATATAGACAAAAAAGGTGTCCATTATTTAGGACACCAAAAATAAACCAATCTATGAAAAAATGAAAAAATGAAAATGCGTTTTTTACAACATGTCAATCCGTCCATCAACACAATGATGTTTACAAAAATAAGTATTCTTTCAACACACTACACACCTGGAGCAAAAGTACAAGACAAATATTATACAATCATCACTAAACGCATCATGATTAAAACTTTTCAACATACCAAACAGATTTAATTATGCATATAAATAATATTACAAACATACAAGACAGCATATAAATCAAGTATTTATTATCTTTGCGATGCGATGAAAACAGAAATAATAGGCACCAGCGACGGCTCATATACTATAAAAAACGAATACTTTGGTGAAACCTACCATAGTATAAATGGTGCATTATCCGAATCGATACACATATTCATAAATCTTGGCCTTCGCAATTATAGGGATTCCGAAATAAGCATACTCGAAATAGGATACGGAACTGGACTAAACGCCATGCTGACCTACATAGAAAACATGCAACTCGGGAACAAAATAGAATACCACAGTATAGAAAAATTTCCGATTTCAGAAGCCGATTTTATTGAATATGCAACAAATACTAAGCAAATATCTGACAAAATAGCCCCCGACACATTACGAAAATTCGGGAACGGATGGAACGAAGAAATACAAATATCCAACAATTTTAAATTATACAAGCAAGTTGTCGATTTTTCACAATTTGTCCCTTGTGAGAAATACAACCTCATTTACTTTGATGCATTTTCGCCCGAAACTCAACCAGAAATGTGGTCGGAAGAGAATTTAGGCAAAATAGTCGAACAACTAGTCCCAGATGGTATTTTTGTCACATATTGCAGCAAAGGAATTGTAAAGCAAGCTCTTAGAAACTTGGGGCTTACTGTAAGGCGAATGCCTGGACCCGCAGGAAAACGACATGTACTGCAAGCCATAAAACACATCGAAAAATGCTACTAAAAGATTAATAATCAAAATTTTTATTTAAATATTGCATATTTAAAATTTTGTAAATACTTTTGAAAATTGTTTTATTGGATTTTCTTTGCCGAGCTATACATTATAGCCATTAACATCTATAATACTAATGCTCAACACATTAAGCAAAGTCATTCAAATAAAACAAGGATATAATTATCCAATATAAATGGATGTAACATGAAGAGATTTTTATCGATATTATTGTTGTTAGTCAACATATCGGCGTTTGCACAGAACAACCTACCAGATCCGCCTAAATTTAAGTCTGCAAGCGTTATACCCGAATCGTTGCCTACAACTGTGAAATTGTCGTGGCAACCTAGCGACTCCACCGATGTCGCAGGATATATTGTTTACAAAATAGTTGACAATATTACCACCACCCTCGACACAGTACGCGGACGCAACACCACATCATACGAATACACAGGATCGTCGGCGAACTCAATTAGCGAAAGTTTCAGAATGGCTGCATACGACAATGACGGCTACAAGAGTACAATTACCGACCCACACGCAACTATTTTCATGACAATATCATACGACAAATGCGACAAAAAAGCAAAACTGTCATGGACTCCTTACTCAGGATGGGGACAAAACATTGTCAACTACCGCATATATAGACGCCACACCGAATCTCAATACCAAATTGTTTCAACATTATCGGCAACAGCTGCTGAATATACAGATCAGAATCTCACCAACGGACGAACATATTTCTATTATGTAGAAGCAGTAAGAAACGATGGCATTACTGCAACATCCAACTCTCAATCAATAACAGCATCGGGTTTCGAAGGTCCAGTGTCGCTAAAAGCCACCTCCTCATACGTTGACGCAGACAATAATATCTCTGTTTATTTCCAAATCAAAACTGGAGGAGAGGTTTCTGAATACCAACTATTTAGAACAATAAGCCTCGACAGTGCTTTCACATATATCGCTAGCTTTCCCAATACCAACCAACTTCAATTAATATATAAGGACACCACTGTAAATGCGATAGATTCTATTTACTACTACAAGTTGGCTTCAATTGACCCCTGTGGACATATTTCAAAGGAATCAAACATAACAAGTAATATTGTTCTAAAAGTAGAATCGATATCAAAAACAGAGCATATACTCGAATGGACAGACTATAAGGAATGGGCTGACGGTGTAGATTCGTACAAGGCATACAGCTATTTCAGCGGAGTTCCCAACGAACTAGGTTCAAATGGATCGGGAACGCGTATGTTCAGAAACGATATTGCAAACTATGTAAAATCGTGCCACGACAAACAGATTTACCTTACCGATGCGTTCTGCTACTACGTGGAGGCATACGAAAATACGCAAGAATATGCACAACAGAATATAAGCCGCTCTAATATTGCATGTGTTTATGAAACTCCTGTAATATGGGTTCCCAGCGCATTCAACATCACATCCAATAACGAAGAAAACAGAGTGTTCAAGCCTGTAGTTTCATTCATCAAAGAAAACTCATACCTATTTGTAATATACGACAGATGGGGTCAGCAAGTGTTCAAAACCACAGAAATAAATGAAGGCTGGACTGGAATAGAAGCTAAAAAATATTATCACACAGACAGTTACGTATATTACATCAGATACAAGGACTACAACGACAAAGAATACCACAAGTCGGGAACATTCTACCTGCTGATGGAATAATAAAAATATCATAAATGCAAATGCGGCAGAAGCCGCATTTGTTTTTTACACCAATAATTATTATTAAATTTGCACCACAAAAATTTAAAGGAAAAATGGGTTTACATTGTGGAATCATAGGTATAGCCAACTGTGGAAAAACCACGGTTTTCAACTGCATGTCGAAGACAAAGGCAGAAACTAGCAACTTCGCATTTTCGAGTAACAAATCAAATATAGGTGTAATTTCGGTGCCAGATGCAAGGCTAAAGGAAATGGAAAAATTTCAACCTACCGAAAAACTAGTACCAGCAACCGTTGACATTGTTGATATTCCAGGTCTTACAAAAGGTTCTAACCATGGCGAAGGTGTAGGAAACCAATTTCTAGCCGACATCAGAAATGCAGACGCACTTATTCATGTGCTCCGTTGCTTCGACGACGACAACCTACCCCACATAGACGGTTCGGTTGACCCTGTAAGGGATATGGAAACCATCGATCTTGAACTTCAAATCAAGGACATCGAATCCATAACAAAGAAAATCGCCCGCATGGAAAAACTCGCCAAGGTAGGCGACAAGGAGGCCAAACAGGCTGTCGAAGTTCTAAAAATATATCAGGAACACCTCGAAAACATGCAGAATGCACGTACCGCTCCCGTCAAAGAAGAAGACAAGAAATACATTTCCGACCTTTTCTTGCTTACATCAAAACCTGTGATGTATGTATGCAATATAGACGAAGGCTCGATTAAGGACGGCAACAAATATGTAGATGCTGTAAAAAAAGCTCTCGAAGGTTCTGATGTAAAAATACTTACAATTGCCGCAGCACTCGAATCGGAAATCGCCGAACTTGATACCGACGAGGAGAAACAGGAATTTCTTGCCGACTACGGACTTGAAGAACCGAGTGTAAACAGAATCATCAGAGCTGCATACGACTTACTTAACCTGCAGTCGTTCTTTACTGTCGGGCCAAAGGAAATCCGCGCATGGACCATCCACAAAGGCGAAACCGCTCCCGAAGCAGCCGGCGTTATCCACAGCGACTTGCAACGCGGTTTCATTCGCGCCGAAGTTATGAAATACAACGACTTCGTAACTTTAGGCTCCGAAAATGCCGTAAAGAGCGCTGGTAAATTCCATGTCGAAGGAAAGACATACGTCGTTGAAGACGGCGACATACTGAACATAAGGTTTAATGTCTAATTTTTAGCAAAATGGCACAACAGGTTTCAACACCAAAAGGAACTCGCGATTTCGGTCCAGCCGAAATGAACAGGAGAAACTACATCTTCAACACAATAAAGGAAGTTTTTCATAACTACGGATTCTCGCAGATAGAAACTCCTGCAATGGAAAACCTCTCTACCCTACTCGGCAAATACGGTGCTGAAGGCGACAAATTGCTTTTCAAGATTCTGAACTCTGGAAATTTCACAGATAAGATTTCAAAGGAAAGTCTTGAAGCACAGAATTACATAGAAATCACAAACAATATTTCTGAGAAAGGTCTCCGGTACGACCTTACGGTTCCATTCGCACGCTTTGTAGTACAACACAGAAACGACATAGTTTTTCCGTTCAAGCGTTACCAAATTCAACCTGTTTGGCGTGCCGACAAGCCGCAAAAAGGAAGATACAGAGAATTTTACCAGTGCGATGTTGACATAATAGGCTCTAAATCCCTATTCAACGAATTCGAACTGATACAAATAATCGACGATGTATTTGCAAAACTTGGCATTTCGGTGACTTTGAAGCTCAACAACCGTAAAATTCTGTCGGGTATTGCCGAAGCAATTGGCGAAGCCGACAAGTTTGTCGCAATAACCGTTGCCATCGACAAGATTGACAAAATAGGATTAGAAAAGGTAGAAGAAGAACTCCGTGCAAACGGACTTTCGGACAATGCTATTGCAAAACTCCGTCCTATTCTTACCAACAAAGGCAACACCGAAGAAACATTCAAACTTATAGAAAGCATTATCGGCAATACCGAAACAGGCAAGGTCGGAATTGAAGAAATGAATGTGATTTTCGGTTACATACGCGAACACAAACTAGGAATTAACGTAGAACTCGACTTGAGCCTTGCTCGCGGACTAAACTACTACACAGGTGCAATTTTCGAAGTAAAAGCCAATGATGTGGAAATTGGCAGCATCTGCGGTGGCGGACGCTACGACAATCTTACTGGCATTTTCGGACTGAAGGACGTATCGGGCGTTGGTGTTTCGTTTGGTGCAGACCGCATATACGATGTTATGACCCAACTCGAGCTTTTCCCGAAGCAAACCGACGAATATAGCAAGGTACTATTTGTAAACTTCGGACAGAACGAAGAACTGGCCTGCATCGAGATTGCAAGAAAACTAAGACAAGAAGGTATAAGTTGTGTCGTTTTCCCAGAAAAATCGAAACTGGACAAGCAGTTTAAATACGCCGACAGCCACAACATACCATACGTTATTATTATAGGTGAAAACGAAATCACAAACATGACTGCGACAATAAAGGATATGACAACAGGCAAACAAACAAGCGTATCGCAGAACGAAATTGTGAATCAGATAAAATAGTGTCGGAAGCAATTCTGAGGGGTAAAATAAAGCCGGCATTATTATAAACGCTCTCTTCGGAGAGCGTTTATTTTTGTCTGGTGTATAAACACAAAAAATGCTGGAAGAACAACCCTAATAAAACCTTCCAGCATATTTTTGTAATTGCCAATTTTTTGTTACTTTATTTTAACCTCATGCGTTACAAAAGTATGTCTTTCTGTCGATATGGAAGATACGTAATTATACGCAAACTAAACACTTTTAATAAAATAATGTATTATATATTGATTTTCATAAACTTATCTGAGATATAATACATACATTTGAATGTAGGATTAGGGACACCTACAAATCGCTTGCTCATACAGCAAACGTAATTAACAAGATAAAGAACATTTCAACAAGTAATATTACGCAGCTTGTTGAACACTATAATTTTACAATTCCGTTACGCACCGAATATTTAATCAATTCAGCAGTATTGGTGATACCCATTTTTCTAAAAATATTAAGCTTATGACCTTCTACAGTTCTTGCGCTAATGCATAATTTTTCAGCGATTTCCTTGCTCATAAGACCGTCGGCACAATACCTTATAATCTCAAGTTCACGCGAAGAGAATAATTCTTCATGAACTTTCTTAGTCTCAGCCACAGACTTAAGTATTCTAGCTATATCAGTACCGAAATAATCGGCTCCGTCGAGAATAGTCTCTATTGCATTATATAATTCTTCTGGCAGAGACGACTTGCTAATAAAACCGTTTACTCCGATTTCCATAGCTTTGATTACGGTATCTTCGTCGGTCTCGGCAGAGAGAATTAATATTTTTAAATCCAAATTATCATTACGGATCTTTTCTGCTACCTGCAATCCGTTCATCTCTGGCATGGAGATGTCAAGAAGTACTATCTGTGGCTGAAATTCATTATATGCCTCGAAAAACAAAGGTCCCGATGAAAATGTACGGATACTGTTAAGTTCATAGAAAGGCATCAACGCCATTCTTGTTCCAATGAGGAATAACGGATGATCGTCAACGATTGCTATTTTTAGTGCTTTAGACATTGGCTTTTTTTATTGTAAAATTAAACTTAGTATATTTTCCAACCTCGCTTTCTACCGATATCGTTCCGCCATTCTTCCTTACCATCTGCTCGCATACGGCAAGACCGAGTCCATTTCCTGTCTCACCATTTGTTCCAACGGTAGATTTGTTTGCATTCATGCCAAAAATACCATTGAGACGGTCTTTTGAGATTCCAACTCCATTGTCCATAACAGAAACAACATATTGGCGACCGGCATCAGCTACAGAAATCTTAATTTCCGAATTCTCGTTCGAGAACTTTATTGCATTCGACAACAGATTACGCAATACTGTTTCTATCATATTCTTATCAGCATATACGATAACATCATCAGGTACTTCAACATTTATATCGATTCCCTTGCTAGCGGCATGCATCTTATTGAGACGAACAACGTTATCTACTAGCTCGACAAATTTCAAGTCGGTAGGATTATATGGCATTCGGCCCACCTCCATCTGCGACCAGTTCAACAAATCGTAAATCAGCTTCACCTGCTCTTCGCTAGCCTGCAGCACTTGAATACCCAGTTCTAATATTTCCTCTCGGCTCAGAGTCTCATAATTGTCGGCCAACACCTGCAATACGTTGCGGATTGCAATAGCAGGATTCTTAAGGTCGTGCGAAATTATTGACAGGAACTTGTCCTTGGTACTGTTAATTTCCACCAGCTCCTTATTCCTTACACGCTGAATATGCCATATTCTTATTATCATAGCAATAAGGACAAGAAGCAAACCAATAACGACAAAAAGGAAAATTCTCATCATCCTTTGCTGTTCGATGGTATTTTTCTGATCCTCAATCTGGAGTTCCTTTTCTCTCAATTCAAACCTTATCCTCTGCGTGTTAAGTTTACTCTTTGTATCCGCAGAAAACAACGAATCCGAAAATTCCTGATACTTTGACAAGGATTCGTATGCTTCGCGATACCTGCCCAGTTTCACATAAAAAGTTTTCTTTTCCTTGTAAAGGCTTCGCAATGCTTGTCGGAAATGATTCTCATCAGCGATTCTCTCACTCTCATTCAGCAATCTTTCAGCTTCATCGTAGTTACCATTGTGGACTTCTATTTTTGCAAGACCTTGTAAGCATAACGTATATATTTCAACATTTGACCTCTTTGCAACATCCGACGCATGTTTTAAGTATACAGAAGCCTCCTCGTACTTTTCCAAATCAATATAGCATAGTGCAATATTATAAATTGTAACGCCTATGGACGAACTGTCTTTTACTTCTTCTAGGGTTTCAAGACTTTTCTTAAACATTTCAGCAGCCTGTTCATACTCCTTTTTTTCGCCATAAACGCATGCAATATTGGTCTGAGCAATTGCTATTGCGGATGACTTGCCATGATTTTCAGCACAAACTAGCGCTTCTTCGTAATATTTAAGAGACTCGTCAAAATTTCCCTGGAAAAAATAAATAGTACCATATGCAGTCTTAACTCGTCCACGGAAAGACTCATCATCGGGAGGTGCCAGAAGTTCAGCTTCTTCAAGATTAGCAAGCGCACTAGCATAATCGCCCAGATAAGTCAGTGCCCTACAATATGCAATAAGCAATTCGTGGAGTTTCGGATAATCTGCTTTTCTGGCAAGCTTTATTCCATCCGAATAACATAGAGCTGCATTATATAAATCCGAAACAGCTTCATATTGCTTTGCTGCTTCAAAACAACTGTCAATAGGGGAAATTTTTTCTTCAGAAAATGCCAGGTTTGAAAAAATCACACCTGACAGCAATAATATCAATAACTTATTTTTCATAATTCTCACCACTTTCCAAAATTGACAATAAATCCATAGCGAGTTGTTTTTTCATACCATCAAACGACTGATAGTTGGACCTTACTATCTCACGGCTACGAGCCAACGAGTCTTCTGTTATATTTCCTAAATTATTTTCTACCAGCGACAAGCAATCCAACGCGAGCATTTCGTCGGCAACAACAAATTTTTCAACAAAGGGGACCACATCATCAAACACAACCGACGACTGCCACAGGTTAGTTATAAATTCACCTATAAGTTCGTGCTCCATATACCCTGCAAGACTTTCGAGAATCTGCTTCGAAACCTTCTTACTCTTAAGATCAAGAAAAACACGACCGATTTCAGTACGCACATTAGCGAAAGGAGTAGTAAAGAAGACTTCAATCATAGGAGCTATGCAATACTCACCGCCAACCTCACGAATCCTATATAATGTATCCACAACGACCTCTTCATCAGGACTATACAGACCAGCAACAATCTGCTTCTGTTCCTTGTTTAGAATAGATAAATTGGCCATAATTACAAAAATTTCAAGTTGCAAAAGTACAAAAAACATTCTACAAATCCTATATTTTATAGTACTTATTTTAGTATTTTTTTCATCTGCCATCAACACCAATTTTACATCACTATCGGCTAATATTTAGCAAAAAAATATTGCTATATCTCATTTCATTCTGTAATTTTGCACCCACTAAAAAATATAGATATATGTATAGAACTCATACCTGCGGGGAATTGCGCCTCGCAAATGCAGGACAAGAAGTTACATTGAGCGGTTGGGTACAGCGCGTACGCGACAAAGGTGCGCTGATTTGGATTGACCTCCGCGACAGATATGGCATCACTCAGCTTTTCCTTCAGGATGGCGTAAGCGACCCGAAGCTTATCGAACAGGCTCGTTCGTTCGGACGTGAATACGTTTTACAGGCAAAAGGCACTGTTGTAGAACGTGAATCGAAAAACCCGAATATGCCAACAGGCGAAATCGAAATCAAGGTTTCTGAATTCAACCTGTTGAATGCCAGCAAGGTTCCGCCATTTACAATTGAAGACGAAAGTGATGGTGGCGACGATCTCCGTATGAAATACCGCTACCTCGACCTTCGCAGAAATCCAGTTCGCCGCAACCTCGAACTCCGCCACAACATGGCAATTCTTGTTCGCAACTACCTCAGCAACTTGAATTTCCTTGAGATAGAAACTCCATTCCTTATCAAATCGACACCCGAAGGTGCTCGCGACTTCGTAGTTCCGTCGAGAATGAACCCAGGCGAATTCTACGCTCTGCCACAAAGTCCACAGCAGTACAAGCAACTTCTAATGGTTGCTGGTTTCGACCGCTACTTCCAGATTGTACGCTGCTTCCGCGACGAGGACCTTCGCGCCGACCGTCAGCCAGAATTCACCCAGATCGACTGCGAAATGTCGTTTGTTGAACAGGAAGACGTTCTGAATACATTCGAAGGATTGGCAAAACACCTATTTAAAGAAATAAAAGGTATAGAATTCGACAAGTTCCCGCGCATGACCTGGCACGACGCCATGAAATACTACGGCAGCGACAAACCAGATATCCGTTTCGGAATGAAATTCGTTGAACTCAACGATGTTGCCAAGGGCAAAGGCTTCGGTCTGTTCGACGGTGCCGAACTTGTTGTCGGTATAAACGCTGAAGGCTGTGCCGCATACACCCGCAAGCAACTCGACCAGTTGACAGAATTCGTTAAACGTCCGCAGGTTGGTGCAGGCGGAATGGTTTACATTAAGTACAATGCTGACGGTTCATTCAAGTCATCGGCCGACAAGTTCTATACTGCCGACGACCTGAAGAAGTTTGCCGACAAGTTCGGTGCAAAGCCCGGCGACCTTATGCTTATCCTCTGCGGTCCTGCAATGAAGACCCGCAAGCAGCTGAACGAACTTCGCCTCGAAATGGGTAACCAGCTCGGACTTCGCGATCCACAGAAGTTTGCTCCATTGTGGGTAATCGACTTCCCGCTTCTCGAATGGGACGACGAAACTCAGCGCTACTATGCTATGCACCACCCGTTTACAGCTCCAAAGCCCGAAGACGAATATCTGCTTGACGACCCGTCGAAATGGGGCGAAATCCGCGCTAATGCATACGACATTGTAATGAACGGCAGCGAAGTCGGTGGAGGTTCTATAAGAATCCACGACAGAGTATTGCAGAACAAGATGTTCCACACTCTCGGTTTCACCGACGAGCAGGCACAGGAGCAGTTCGGCTTCCTGATGGGCGCATTCGAATACGGAGCTCCGCCTCACGCTGGTCTTGCATTCGGTTTCGACAGATTGTGTTCAATCTTTGCTGGAGCCGATAGCATCCGCGATTTCATCGCCTTCCCGAAGAACAATTCCGGACGCGACGTAATGAGCGGCTCTCCTGCCCCACTAGCTAAGGAACAACTCGAAGAACTGGAAATCAAACTCGATTTGAAATCAGAATAGCATAAACGAAAAAAAAAGCGGAATTAACTTCCGCTTTTTTTCATTTATATTCTGCTATCATTTACTTTTTAGCAAATTCGTATCCTGCGCGTATTGCAGCGAGGTTAGAATTTACAACAGCTTCGCCCTTGCGACCGAAAATGCGCTGGATAGATGCTTCGAGTTCTGCAAGTTCCAATCCAAGGAATGGGATTGTTGCTCCTAGCAGAACCATGTTGGAACGAGCGTTAACCTTCTTTGCAATTTCGTTTGCATTGAAAGCAACATTTGTCTTTACCTTCTTGATTTCTGCCATAACCTTGTCCATATCAGGATAGTTCTTGATATTAACGAAAGGTTCAGAGTTGGTGATCACACAACCATCAGCAGCAAGGAAAGGCAAATAACGCAAAGATTCCATAGGTTCGCTCGACAAAATAATATCAGCCTGACCTTCGGGAATAACGTCAGCATAAATAGGCTTGTCGGAAATACGCAAGTGCGAGAAAACCGAACCACCACGCTGCGACATACCGTGGATTTCAGACTGCTTCAAGTACAAATTTCTGTTGAGTGCTGCATCAGAGATGATTTTGGCTACCGATACGATACCGTCACCACCTACACCGCACAATATTATATCTTTCTTCATGATAATTTCTCCTATTATTAAAAGGTTATTTCTTTTCGCCTATGTGCTTCTTGAGTTCAACAATACAAGTTCTGCGCGGAATGATTACCGATACGCCGTTGTAGTTGATTTCCTCTTCGAGAATCTTTACAAACTCGTCGTGGTTCTTTGGCAGCGGAACGATTTCGCGGATATGTTCCGGCTCAACACCAAGACCAATACATATCTGAGCGATCTTGCAGTGTGCCGACGAAGGCTGACCACCTGTCATTGCGGTGATGTCGTTGTCGAGAATCATGATGACAACGTTTGCCTTTTCGTTTACGCAGTCCAAAAGACCTGTCATACCGCTGTGACCGAATGTACCGTCACCGATAACAGCAACCGACGGGAAGATACCTGCCTCAGCAGCACCCTTAGCCATTGTGATTGATGCACCCATACATACGGTAGTATCGATAGCCTTCATATTGAAGCCCAAGGTGTAGCAACCTATATCGCCGAATACCTTACCGTGGTACTTAGCCATAACATCGTTCAATGCAGTGTAGCTGTCAACGTGAGGACAACCCTGGCACAATGCTGGCGGACGGTTGGTTACAACTTCTGGAACTGGCATTCCCTTTGCAGGTGTGAGTTTCAGAGCGGCTGCAATCTTTTCAGCGTTCATTTCGCCGTCGCGACGGATAGTTTCGTCCAAGCGACCCATAACCTTCTTGCCCTTGCCGAGGAATCCCTTGATGTGCTCCTCGATGAACGGCTGACCGTCTTCGAGAACAAGGATTTCGTCGCACTCGTCGTACAACTTGCTGAGCATATTGTATGGCAACGGATACTGGGTAATCTTAACAACCGGATACGGGCATTTTCCGTCCTTGAAGTTTTCCATCAGGTAGTTGTATGCGATACCGCTGGTGATGATACCGAGCTTCTTGTTTTCTCCTTCGAAATACTTGTTGTAACCAGATTCTTCCGACGACTTTGTGAACAAAGGCTGCTTGTCGATAAGGTTTCTGTACAAGCGCTTTGCATTTGCCGGCAACAAAACGAACGAACTAGCGTCAGCTGGTTCTGTCAACGGGTTCTGTGGCAACGGATTGCGACGTTCAACACCTGCACGGCTGTGAGCCAGACGGGTAGGAATTCTGTAGAGAACAGGAGTTCCGAGCTTTTCGGAAAGTTCGTAGCCGAAGAAAACCATATCGTAGGCTTCCTGCTGGTTCGACGGTTCGAGCATTGGAATCATAGCCCAGTGACCATAGAAACGGCTGTCCTGTTCGTCCTGCGACGAGAACATGCTCGGGTCGTCGGCAACAACTACGAGAACGCCCTTGGTTCCGATGATTGCTGCGTTCATGAACGGGTCACCACAAACATTGAGACCAACGTGCTTCATACAAGTCATTGCACGCTTGCCAGCGTATGCTACGCCGATAGATGCTTCGAGAGCAGTCTTTTCGTTTGCACACCAGTTGGCGATAACACCTTTTTCCTTTGCTTCCTTTGATTTGATTACATATTCGGTAATCTGAGTTGACGGAGTGCCAGGATAGCTGTTGATGGCGCTTCC
>DBYO01000030.1:52870-54925 GCA_002310235.1 Bacteroidales bacterium UBA1184 | reverse complement strand
TTTTTCGAGAGTTGCAAAAATGTTTCGGAACATATTTGAGGGGAGTTATTCACGATAATATTTTTTTGCAAATAACTAGAAATCAAAAGTATATGCACAAACAAAAATCTTATTGTTAAAAAAGCATTTGTTTCTTCTTAACAATGGCAACCATATTAAAAACAATGGTTGAGTGAATATGCGACAAACAATGGGGTTCTATTCCTTTATGAATTTCTGCAAAGTCGCCCCCTGAGCTTGTCGAAGGGCGCGAACTTTTACCACATACACCCCGCTAATCAAATCTTCCACATTGCAAACCACATTGTCGCTGTTTACCTCGATGCGTTTTACAACCTGTCCCATTACATTCACAATCTCAATTTCAGAAATTGTTTCTGATGATGTGATATTGAGAATGTCAGCTGCGGGATTCAGGAAGATATTGATTCCAGAAACAACATTTTCACCGATGCCAGTTGCAGGATCAAATGAAGCAATGAACATCGCATCTGCCGTTACTGTTATGTAACGTGGATTGTCCGTGTTGCCATCGTTCCACGAAGCAAAATAAAAACCATCAAAAGCAGTAGCCTCAATTCTTACAACCATACCTTCGGGATAAGTTCCTCCCCCCTCAACCGTACCACGACTTGGATTTGCAGAAAGAACCGTAATCATATACGAAGCGCCACAATCAGCCATTTGCTGTATATGCCTAAAACCATACCAGAAATCGGCATCTTCATAGTCTTCTACTGCACCACATGGCACAACAACAGGTGTATTAAGCGAAAGCTGGCTGTCGAATGTTCCAGCATAGATTACTGGTGGATTTGCAGCTGCACATATAATGCTGTCGAGCGATGTGCAATTCTTGAAGGCATTGTTTGGAATGGTCGTAACATTCTCGCCAATTGTTATTTTTGACAATGTATTGTTGCTGTCGAACAGAAAGTCGCTAATTGTTCCTGTGCAGTTTTCTGCATTGAAATCGAATGTCGTCAGACCACTGCAACCAGAAAATGCAGAATTACCAATGCTCGTAATAGAATTGGGGATTGTTATTATTGTAAGTTCGCTGCAACCAAGAAATGCATAACTGGGAATTTGGGTGACATTTTCGCCAATATTTAATGTTGTCAGTGATGTACAACCACCGAACACTGGCTGTATTGGACCGCCAGATGTACTGCCCATAGACGTACAATTGGTCGCATCGAAATTTACAGTTGCCAAACCGCTGCAATCCTCAAAAGCGCCACCGCCAATGCTCGTTACGGAATTGGGGATAGTGACAGATGTCAGTGCACTGCAACCATAAAATGCGCCAATACCAATGCTTGTAACAGAATTGGGAATTGTAACTTCCGTCAAACCACTGCAACCAGAAAATGCGCCCATACCAATGCTTGTAACAGAATTGGGAATTGTAACTTCCGTCAAACCACTGCAACCCGAAAATGCACAACTGCCAATACTTGTGACAGAATTGGGGATTATTACAGATGTTAATCCGCTACAATCACCAAATGCATAATAAGAAATACTTGTAACGGAGTTGGGGATAGTGACAGATGTCAGACTGCTACAACCACGAAATGCATAAGAATCAATGCTCGTAACGGAATTGGGAATTGTTAAAGTACCCGTCATTCCGCTACAATTTTGAAATGCACGACGTCCAATACTCGAAACAGAATGTGGTATTGTAACAGAAGTAATACATGATGCGCCATAGAATGCATAATCCTTTATTTCTGTTACCGTATCTGGAATAATAAAATCTGTTACAAGATTGTCATTAATATATAAGTTATGCGCATTACCAAGAGGGTTACCTCCATCATCAGCAAATTCTATTCCGCACCATTCTGCAATAGCACCAGAATAATAAACAGATGTCAAGCCACTGCAATCATTAAATGCATCAATATCAATGCTCGTAACACCATTGCCCATTGTAATCGAAGTCAGTGCACTGCAACCAGAAAAAGCACCACTACCAATACTTGTAACAGAATTGGGAATTGTAACTTCCGTCAAACCACTACAACCAGAAAATGCATTATTACC
>DBYO01000030.1:0-52782 GCA_002310235.1 Bacteroidales bacterium UBA1184 | reverse complement strand
TCAAACCGCTACAACCAGAAAATGCAGAATTTGCAATACTTGTAACTGAATAAGTTATATCATAATAGGTAACCGTTAATGGTATTATAAGGTTGCCAGATTGGTGGATATTGCCATTTCTCACCACTTCCACCGTATATGGTTCTGTATTCGACGTAATGTCGTAATACAACGTCTGTCCACTTTCGCACCAAGCATAAAAATCATACGCAGTTGCTGATTTCCCCAATACAACCGCAAAAACAATAGTGATAAAAATGTTTTTTATCACACAATATTTAGCATACATATTTTATGTTTTACAATTTACTTAATTCGTTATACAATGCAGGAAGTTGCTTCTCGTCAATTTGATATTGGGCTGCGGTCTTGGGAAGCTCTATTTGTTTACCATTTTTGTCATATTCCCAATAGCACACACGATTTTCTTCAACAAGATGTCCTCCAAATTCTTCAATTAATCTTTTAATTCTAAATCCCAATCCATACGTTCCATCATTGGAAAGGTTTTCTGCTTTGCCGTTTTTGCGAAGCCATAAAATAAGTTCGTCAGCACCAATTTTTATCATAGCAATTACATTTTTATTAATTAACGAAACAAATTTACTTCTATCTTACCTAACATTCAAGACATTAACCTATCCAATACAGAGAATAAAACCTATCCGTTTTAGATAAAACACTCGAAGAAATTATACTCCAACACATTGCTTATTCTCACAAGTAGGTCGGTATGTATGCTGTGGCTGTTGTAAATCTTGTATATGTGATTAGGCGAGCAGCTTATCTGCCGGGCAAGCCAAGTGTGCTTGCGACCTTGCTCCTCCATCTTCGCCTTTATCAGCGAGCCTATATGTATGTCATTTATTTTGTCCATAAAAAAAGCGTAAACCATTTCGTTTGCTGCCTATCATTTTGTCAGGCTCTGGTAAAACCTTTGTAGCTAATAAGCACGAAACAGTTCACGCCTAAAGCGTGAAACTCTCGCTCGCTTATTCTCGCTACTTGTGAAAATTTACCAGATTTTGACAAAAGAGAATAAGAGCGTAAAGCTCAGAATGTTAATATTTTTATGATAGTTATGTCATCGGGGTGTGGTTATATATTTAGTAAAAAGTGTTTTCCTATAACATCGCTGCTATATTGCGAATTGAGTTCAGCCTACTGATAAAACTTTTGTTGTTCTTTACTGTTATCATATCGTAACGCGTCTGCATCGAAAGCAAAGGCTCAGCATCCAAGCCAATTGCCGCACATATCAGCAATGCCATTTCTGTATTCAATGGGCGTTTGCCGTTAAGCACCTCGTTAAGCTGAGTATATGACACGCCAATCTGCATTGCCAATGCACGCTGCGAAATCCCCCTATACTCAATTTCGTCTTTTATTACCTCGCCGGGATGCGTCGGCTCGTAAGGCGTCATATTGTTTGCTTCCAAAGTTTTCATTGCTTATTTATAATGGTTACTCAATTCAGTTATATTACAAATTGTAGCTATCGTCTCTTCTTCTTGCAAAAGTTCTTCAAATTCAATTCGATATTTGTCATTCACTCTAACTGATGACAATCCCAACTTATTGCCAGATAGCTTCTCGTAACATAGCGAGTTATATCTTGTTAACGATAAAACATTCGGCGAACTTATCATCAGGTCAACAACCTTTTTGTATTTTCTTACAATTTGAGGCTGAAAACGATGTCTCTTGTCATTGCAACATCCATTTTCATATAGCTGACCAAGATACTCCTTACCAAATAATACCTTCATCAATTAAAATCTTTTGCAAGGCAAAGGTAATATTATTTTTAATATTCACAAAATTGCGAATATTATTTTTTCAATAGAATTTTAATAGCAGGTATTTTGAATAAAAAAAATTAGATAGACAATTTTTTCAATCCCTCTTCCAACTCCTTCTTCACCTCCATCGCTTCCGTCAGAACATTATCATTGCCACGCTTTGCAAAATATCTCCACCTGTGGTAGTACTTTACAAACCAGTACCTCAGTCTGATAAACGGAATAAACAAGAAAAATAGCACTGCTAAAAATATAAGCGAGCACCACCATGGCCACGGAATGATGAAAGAAAGTCCAAACAGCAACAAATTCCACAACGGAATAGTCAGAACCGAACCCAAGGCGAAACGGAACGAGGCAGTCATACGCTTGTCTTTCACATTTTTAAGTGGAATGTCTGGCAACTTGTAAGGCACTATGCAAAGCAGCCACAATACAAGATACACGGGCGAGAAGACAACAGCCAGCAAAGTCCGCAAAAGCATCTTGCCAAAGCCGACCTTACGTCCAATAAGCCAGTTACGCAAATTTAACTTAGCCAGCAAATCCGAATAACGCTTTGCCTTTTCCATCATACTGGCGAAACTTTCCGGCGACTCTTCCTTAAGCTTGCGCAACGAGTCAATCATCTTCTGGTCGCAGGCAAGACGTTCCGACATCAAAGGACGCTTACATCCAAACTTTAAATCCTGGTTTACAATACGCAGAAAATCAATCTGCTCGTTGTTTTCCTTATCGGCAATGTCCAACATAAGCGGACGCACATGCTCCTGAGCCTTAAGCGACAACTGACGATAAGCAGCTTCGGGATGTTCGCGATAAAGGTCGAATAGTTCGCCAAACTCGAAAGGCTCACCTATATTATATAATGCATCGTGTCCGGCGCCATAGAAACTTTCGTAATAGTTTGCCGTAGGCACAATTTTCAGATGAAGGTTGAAATCGGCCATCTCCTCGGCACGGAAGGCTATTCGCGCAAAACCTTTCTTGAACGATCCCAACGACTTGTCGTACTGCAGGGCGGCCTCGGGGAACAACGACACCACATTGCCCTTGTTCAGCAAATCGGCAGCCATTTCGAAAATCTTGTCGTTTTCTCCAAGGTTCTCCTTCCCTGTATCTCGCACCCTGAATGCAGGCAAAACCCTCAGCCATTTCAGCAGCTTCGCAACAAAGTCCTTCTTGAAAATATCGCCACGTGCAATAAATATCATACGGTACTTGTTCTGCCCGAAGATTGGCATCAAAGCATCAATAAGTCCGTTCTGATGATTGCTAACAAGAAGAAAAGGTTCCTTGGGGAAGTTTTCCAGACCCCTTATTTCGCACCTGCGGAAAAACAAATGCCTTGTTGCGAAGTGTATCCAGATAAAATACGTTTCGTACGACAATCTTCGCTTTTCAATATTAGTAAAATCAATCATCAGCCTTTAATTTCAGTTTTATTCAAAAACAAGCACGAATCTCCATAACTAAGGAAACGGAAATTATTTTCCAGTGCATAATTGTAAACCTTCCGCCAGTCTTCGCCGATAAACGCCGACAACAAAAGCAACAGTGTCGATTTCGGCTGGTGGAAATTTGTAATGAGCCTGTCGGTAATGCGGAATCTGAATCCTGGTACAATCATTATCTGAGTGGCACACCTTATATATTCTATTCCTTTCGCAGTCATCCACGACAAAAGGTTTTCGAGAACCTCACGCGCATCATATTTTTCTTTGTACGAATATACCTCCCACTGCGAAACATGAAACTCATCAGCATCAATATCTTTATTTTCAAGAACTTGCACACCCACACAGAACAAACTTTCTACTGTTCTAACCGTTGTGGTTCCCGTAATTGTAATGTTGCCGAGGTATTGTACGATTTTTTCGATTGTAGAACGCTTAACGATGAAATGTTCGGTATGCATTTCGTGCTCGGCGGCATTGTCGGTTTTCACTGGCTGGAAAGTTCCGGCTCCGACATGCAAAGTGACAGCATCTGATTCGATATTGCATTTTTTCATATCTTCCATCACACGTTCGGTAAAATGTAGTCCCGCCGTCGGAGCTGCCACCGAACCCTGGTAATGGCTATATACAGTCTGGTATCGCACCTTGTCGATGTCCTCGCTGTTGCGGTTCAGATATGGTGGAATTGGAATATTGCCAGCAACCTCTATAATCTGCGAAAAGCAAATCTCGGGATTGTCCCATTCAAAAAGAATCTCGAACGAGTTACCAATCTCACGGATACGGGTAATATACAGATCGAGTGAGATGCCGTCGACTATGATGTTTTTCTTCAGACGACCATCCTTCCACTTCTTGCTATTGCCAACAAGGCATTTCCACGAACAACGTCCATTCTGCGCAAACGCCTGCGCATAATCGCTTGGCGAAATCGGATCAAGACAAAAAACTTCTATCCGCGCACCAGTCTCCTTTTCGAAGATCATGCGCGCATTTATAACCTTGGTGTCGTTGAACAGCAAAAGGCTTCCGGCTGGCAAATGCGTGCTTATATTGCGGAACCTGTCCTCCTCTATCTTATCGCCGTCGAAAACAAGAAGTTTCGACATATCACGCTCGGCAAGAGGATATTTGGCGATTTTTTCGTCGGGCAGGCTATAATTATAGTCGTTGATGTTAATGTTACGAACCACTTTTTTATTAAATTTGCGCAAAAATAATAATTCTTATGGATTTAATTAGCATTGGCGATAAAGTTAGATTCCTAAATGATGTTGGTGGCGGAACAGTAGTGAAGATTCTGCCTAAAAATCAAGTGATTGTAAAGGACGACAACGACTTTGAATATCCAGTCCGAATGTCGGAGATAGTAGTGGTGGAAAAAGCCAAGGACAATTACAACAAGCAGTTCAAGGAATTCGCAAGCAACGTTGTCGAGAACATAAAGGACAACATAAAGAAGGTTGAAGGCACGCTAATTCCGAAACCTAAAATCGAAATCAAGAAGGACCAGAAGACAGAATTTATGTTCGCCTTCATCCGCAACTATGACGACAAGTTCGACGGCTTCGACTGCTACCTTGTGAACGACTCCAACTACTTCGTGTTCTACCACATCGTGCTACGCGGCGAAAACGGATTCGAGAAGATCGACACCGAAACACTTGAGCCGAACACAAAAATACTTGTCGGACAACTGAGCCGCGAACAGATCAACAACTCCAAGGAAATCATTATCCAAAGCATACTTTACGACAATCCGAAGTGCACCTACCACGAAATGCTTGAGCGCAGGATAAAAATCACCCCTATCAAGTTTTTCCAGGAACACACCTTTGTCGAAAACGAGTTCTTCGACGACAATGCCTACATCTTCGAACTTCTGAAGGAAGACCTTGGACTTGGCAACTCCATCCGTACACAAAAGGAATTCGAGGAGCAGATGGCACGCAAGGACGAAGCCGACGAGGACAATTCGCAACGCTACCACAAGCGCAAGCAACCAGAAACCATTGAGGTTGACCTGCACATCAACAAATTGATTGACAGCGTTGTCGGTCTGTCGAATGCAGAAATCCTCGACATCCAGATGAAGACCTTCCACAAAACCATGACTGATGCAATAATGAACAAGGCTGGCAAGGTAATCCTTATCCACGGCATCGGCAACGGAACACTGAAAGCCACTATCCGCGAATCGCTCGAAAAACAGTACAAACTGCCATACGAGGACGCTTCGTTCAGGGAATACGGATTCGGTGCAACAATGGTGATGATTAATTAACAATTGGCTAAAAGGCAAAAAGTCAAAAATGGCTTCAAGCCTGTTAGCCTTCGAGCCTGCAAGCCCCAAACATAGAACGACGTCAGCCATAGAACGGCGAAGCCCTCAACGAAGTTAAACTTATAAAACAATGAACATCGAACAAATCTTAACTCAAAGATACACTGAATTTTACAAGGCCGCACCACAGAAGGTCGAAGCAATAACAAAGGCTGGCTCTAACCGCAGCTACTACCGTTTCTACGGAGAAAACGGAACAGTGCTTGGCGTTTACAGCAACAACATACCCGAAACCAAGACTTTCCTGTACTACAGCGTTATTTTCAGCAATCTGAACTTGAATACGCCAAAGATTTATCACGTCAGTGAGGATACCCTCACCTATTTCATCGAGGACTTTGGCGACGACCTTTTGCTGAAAGTCGTTGAAAGCGAATACAAGCAGTACGGCAGGTTTACCGAACGGCTCGACAACCTTTACCGCAAGAGCATCAGCGCATTGGCAAAACTGCAGATTGCAGCAGGCAAAGCCATCGATTTCAACCTCGCCTACTCCATCTCGGAATTCAACAGCCAGAGCATATTGTTCGACCTCAACTACTTCAAGTACTACTTCCTGAATCGCCTCGACATTCCATACGACGAGAAGCTTCTTCAGGATGACTTCGACGCTCTTGCCCAGTACCTTGCCGAAAACGGAACCAAGTCGTTCATGTTCCGCGACTTCCAGGCACGAAACATACTCGTCAAAGACGAGCAAGTATATTTCATCGACTATCAAGGCGGACGCAAAGGCGCAATACAATACGACATGGCTTCGCTGCTGTGGCAGGCAAAAGCAAAAATTCCTAACGAAAAGAAACTGGAACTGCTAAACTTCTACATCGACGAAATCTCAAAAAGTAGCGAAATCGACAGAGAGGACTTTGAAAAGGAATTTTGGTTCTACTTATATATCAGAATATTACAGACTCTTGGCGCGTACGGCAATCGCGGACTGATTGAAAAGAAACGCCACTTTATCGAAAGCATACCGTTTGCAATTGAGAACTTGAAGGAACTGCACGAAACACATCCCATACTCGGCAAATACAAGGAACTCGACCGCGTAATCTCGGAAGTCGTTAAGTGCAAGCAAAAATTTGAGCCTATAAAGTACGACCAGCTGACAATCAACGTGATGAGTTTCGGCTTCAAGAACGGACTGCCAGAAGATAAGACAGAAAATGGCGGAGGTTTCATTTTCGACTGCCGAGGCAACCACAATCCAGGCCGCTACGACGAATACAAGAAGTTAACCGGACGCGACAAGCCTGTAATCGACTTCTTCAAGGAGCATGGCGACATAGATGTTTTCATCGAGAACATCAAGGCTGTAATCTCGCCAACCATAGAGACTTACATACGCCGAGGTTTCACCAGTCTGATGATTTGCTTCGGTTGCACTGGCGGTCAGCATCGTAGCGTATATTCAGCCGAAAATATAGCAAAGTACATCCACGAAAAATATGGTGTAAAAGTAATTCTTAAGCACAGGGAACTGGGTATTGAAAGAATAATGGATTAGTGTACTTTCCTACTCATCCTTTACACAACGGACTGAGAAACCGTCGCTTTTGTTACTATAGTTAGAGACGACACCGCTATAATTATAGTAAATGTATCGAAAATAGGCATTCGATTCATAATATTCATACACGGTTGCCGACCAGAAATAAGCGAATGAACCAAAATTGGCATAAGTTTTTTCATCGAAACTGCCAGCAGGCAACACAGAGAATCCAGACTTGCCAAACGAAGTATTACGCTCCAACGCACCATCGTTCCACAAATCAGCCCTTACAGCTAGCTGCGAACCAATATTTTCACCGCCAACAGCATTTTTCAGTTGTTTCCAATCCGAATTGGAAGGCAAATGCCATCCATCCGGACATGCCTTCTCGGCTGCATACCAATTGTATAAATATCCGTATTGTTCTACATTCTCAGCTTTCCCGTTAGGATTATACACATGTGGTTTATTACTTTTAGACGTACCCAATGGAATGTCCTTTGAATAGCGTAGATTTTCGGCCATCCAAACACGATTACCCACTTTTATTGTCTTGTACGAATTACCATCTCGAGGATCAACAAAACGACTTGTATCAGGAGAAGCACTCATATTCGATGGCTCAATGAAAGCATCGAAAACAATATTACCAGCATACGACAGCATACTGGCAAATGCGAGTAATATCAACGATATAAATCTTTTCATACAGACAATATCATTGCAAATATAAGCTTTTTTTTGAAAAATAATGTTTTTTTATTAAAATTTATGGGAATAATTATAGTTTGACTCCGATATATCCAAAGCCAAAATATCATCATATATATTATCAGATGATTTCACTCTATAATAATTATGCAATTGTATAACTGCTTTTTCAACCTCAACAATTGGATATTTTGACGATTCCCCGAAGCTATTCAAGAAGCGAATCATAAAGAAAACATCGAACTTTGCAAACATACGCTTCACAAAACTTCTGCGATCGGAAGTGTTATTGCGGCATTCTTCAACCAAAACCTGGAATTTCTTCCCTCCGACAAACTCAATTACTTCGTTTGGGATTTCGCTACTTTCATCATCAAAAAGATCCGCAAAACTTGAATAAAACTTCTTCAGCAGCAAAAAAAGTCCGAAATTATAAACTTTGCAACTGCCTGTTTCAATTATCTTTTTCACAGAACGTCCCGTCCCGAAAGGCACACGCTCCGACACCGACGGCGACGGAAAAACTATCGGCTTGCATATTGCTGCAACTGGCGAATGTTGCGCCAACTTCTGCAAGAAGTAAAAGTCCTCCCCCGCCTGGCGACGTGACATCCCACCCATCTTGGCGTATGCCTCAGCCGTAACGGCAAGACAGGAACCAATGGTATGCATACAGACAGGAATGCCAGCAACTTTCTGTGCCAAACGGAAATACCGCAAATACATTTCGTACTTACGACAAGCGGAAATTTCCTGCTCGGAGTACATTTTCGCATCAAAATTGTGACGGTACTGCAAAGTACAAGCATTGGGCTTGTCCTTTGAACAATAGAACCTCGAATAAATTTCAGTAAAATAATCCTCGTCAACCAAACAATCGGCATCAAGCGAAACAATTACACCACGCGGATTTTCAATGGCAGCGAACCGCCATACGGCCTCGTCCATACCGATTTTTCGAGCATTGCCAACTCCAGCAATCTTGTGCGGCACACCTTCTATTATATATGGCAGCAAACTGAAATTCTGGTAAGAATCCCTTTTTTCGCAAAGCTTGGCATATATGCGTCTATTTTTCTCTACAATAGACGTCTCGGTATCCTCTGCAGAATTTACAACGACAATTACCTCCACCGAACACGCAGGCATTTTTGCAGAGTCGAGCGACTGCAAGGTAGTGAAAATGAAGTCGTCGTCGTAGCATGGTATAACAACAATAATCCCCGTATCGCTGCGGGGATTATCATCAAATATCTTTGGTGCTACAGAGTACCTTTCGGAATAAAACTCTGCAAAATTCATAAGTTATTCTGCTTTTGTGTCGTTTTCGAGAATGCCACCATAACGCTGGTTGAGCTTTGCAACCACATCGGTTGTAATGTTCATTCCCTGCTGCGAATATACGACGGTAACGCCACCCATATTGCCAAGAACGATCTTGAAACGGCCTTCGGCATACTGGTTTACAAAATTTATTACGGTATCGTATATTTCCTGGTTCATTGCGCTCTGCTTTTCGAGAAGCTGGTTCGACAAGGTTGCTTGCAAGTTTTCGATAGCAGCCTGCTCCTTCTCGAGTTCGCTCTGCTGTGCCTGCTGGCTGGCTGCGCTCAGGAACATTCCCGTGCGGGCCTTTTCCATATATGCATTGTACATGCTTTCGAACTTCTTCATACGCGATTGGATAGTACCTTCGGCCTTCTTCTGCTCCATTGCAAGGTCTTCCTGCAACTTTATTGCATAATTGTAGGTAAGCAGAAGCGTGTCGAGGTCGATATATGCAATATCCGACGGTTCTTCGCCTGCTGGCTTGTCGAAGATTGTAACTTCTTCAGGTTGTGCAGGTTCAGTCTTCTTGCCACCCAATACGCCAGTTAGCATAAGTATCAACAATACAATAGCTGCCAGACTGAGAATCAATGCACATATGCTGATGCATGATCCACATTTGCACTTGCATTTTTCTGTCGAGCACGACTCGACTGTTGTATTTTCTTCCTCCTTGATTTCGTTTTCTTCGATTGCAGGTGCTTCTACAGTTTCACCTTTTATTTCCTTTTCCAACTGAGCAATCTGCTCTGCAGGGCTAAGACCAGCAAATTCGTTGGTGTTCTTTTCTTCGTTGTTAAATTCGTCCATTTCGTTCAAATTATAATTTCATGCAAAGTTAAAGTATTTTTTGCTTCCTATATCGTAGATTTATGTTTTTAATTATTTTTTAAAACTTTAGTACTATTTTCAAGTTCGGGCGGATTCCTGTAAGATACGATGGCACAGCATATTCCCTACCTCGTATGTCGGTAATCCATGTATGAGATATTTCATTTTTGGTGTTGAGCAGATTGAACACTTCGAGCGAAATCCAAAAATCCTTCAACCATGGTGCTTTCTTGATGTTTATCTGCTTGGATATACCAAAATCGACACGACGATACGACTTCATACGGCCTGTAGCCATATAGCGTTCCGAATTTGGAGGTCCGTAAGGCAGACCTGTACCGAAATGCAAGCTAAGGAACACTTTCCATGTCGGCGCTTTGGGAATATAGTCCTGGAAGAAAATGCCGAAATTGACAAGCTGGTCGGTAGGACGCGGAATGTAACCGGGATATACGGTATCTGTTACACCCTCAACGGTCTGAACATAAAAATCGTTTTCAATGTCCTCCTGAGTACGCATAAGTCCGAGGCTAATCCACGATTCGGTTCCAGGAACGAACTCGCCATTTACCTTCGCTTCTATACCATATGCATAGCCATGTGCAATGTTATCTCCATAATACTTAATCTGCACATTATCAACACTGTACGGATTAAGATTATACATATATTTATAATATGCCTCGGTTACCAGTTTGAACGGACGTCCCCATGCGAGGAAATTGTAGTCCATACCGACTACCACCTGCGCCGACGACTGTGCCTTGATGTTTTGATTTAGCGTTCCGTCGCTAATTCTACGGGCTTCCTTGATTGTCGGCGGCTGATGATAAAGTCCCGTGGCAAAGCGGAATATCATATCGGGTTTCCAGTTTGTTGGCTTTACGCTAAGGTTTATGCGTGGACTTGCAAGGAACTGTTTGTTGTACGACCAGAAGTTAAGCCTTACGCCGCCGCCAAGCGACACATCGGCACCTTCGGCCTTGAACAGATACGAATCCTGCACATACGCCGAAGCCCTGACGCTCTGCAGTCCAATATTAGCAATGTCTGTCTGATATAGGAATACCATATTGTCGGAATACGGCAGCGAATAGTCTGCCGAGTCGTTCATCGTCCACTCGTGGACATGGTACGAATAGTTTTCGTAGTTGGTCTGCACACCCCAGTCAAGCTTATTCTCACCACTTAAGAAAGTTCCTATATGCTTGGTTGACAGCACATAACCGTCGTAGTAGTTGCGGGCGTGATCGAGAAAAGAACCTACACCTATATTTGATACACTGTCGCCGATAGACGAACCTAACTGTTGGTCAATCTCGTTTAGGTAGTACTGAGCCAAAATATCGTAGGTCTCTTCTTCGTTGGTGTAGTATCCAGATGCAATAAATTTAAAGCTCAGATTGCTGCTCGGAGTATAATTCACAGAAAAAGCCGCAGTTCCGCTATTGAAACGATCGACCTCTTGCCCTTCGAAATATGTTCTTATCTTCAATGCATCGCTTACAGTTCCAAATGATGTTTCCCCATCAAGCGGAATGTACTTGTACTTATTACTACTGAAGTTTCCTAAGAAATTTAGTTCCAGTTTTTCGGTTACATTGTACACAAGAAATGTCTGTGCATCAACATACGACGGGTCGTAATGGCCGGAAACGTCCATAGATGTAAGCAAGTATTTCGAAGTCTTATACCTTACACCTACGTTATACCTGAACAGATGGTTCTTGCTTGTTCCCTCGACATGGGCGTTTGCTCCTAGCAGACTTGCCATTATCGAGGCGCCGAACTCCGTAGGTTTCTTGTACTTAATATCAAGCACCGACGACATTTTGTCGCCATACTTAGGCTCGAAGGCACCTGCCGAAAACAATATCGACGACACCATGTCGGGATTTATAAAGCTAAGTCCCTCCTGCTGTCCCGAACGGATCAACTGCGGACGATAGACTTCTATATCGTTGACAAACACCAGGTTTTCGTCATAATTTCCACCACGTACATTGTACTGCGAACTCAATTCGTTGTTGGACGACACCGAGGGCAATGCCTTAAGTATATCCTCAAAACCACCGGTTGTCGGTATTTTCATCGAAATCTGCGGATTTAGGCGCGTTCCCGAAACCTGACGTTCGCTTGTGGCACCAATATCGGCAGTCGGAAGCATCACAGCGCCCTCATTCAGTATTGCAGTAACCTGCTTGCGCTCGTTAGGTTTCAATTTGATTTTCTGAGTAAACGGCTCGTAGCCGAGAAACGAGATCTGGACTTCCAATTCCTTGCCGGCGGGAACGTTCATCTCGAAATAGCCGGATGCATCGGTTGACACACCAATGTTTGTCCCTACGACAATGACATTTGCGAATTCGACAGGCTTCTTGTTAGCATCGCGCACATAGCCGAAATAGGTGGCGTTCTGTGAAACAGCCGCCAGCGCAACAATCGACAGTAACAATGCCAATAAAAATTTCCGCATATCTCTATTAACTACAGCAGTGCTCTTTTATTGTTTGTCCTTGTCATTAAGTTCGGGATATTCTATTCGCGAATGGTAGATGTTCTCGATTTTCGATATGAGAATCTGCTTTGCCTTGCCTATCTGCTTCATTGTAATGTCGACATCCTCGTACTGGCCGTCCTTCATCTGGGCATCAACAATATTGTTGACAAGCGCAGAAATCGATTCGTGCGAATAAACCTTCAATGTTCGCGAAGCTGCCTCGATGGCATCGGCCATCATCATGGCGATAAGTTCCACCGACTGTGGCTTTGGTCCAGGGTACTGAAACTTTGAAATGTCGGCGGTCTTGCCAGGATTTGCATTTACCCACGAATTGTAGAAATAGCGTGTAACCGAGGTGCCGTGGTGCTGCTCTATGAAATCGACTATCTGGTCTGGCAACTTGTACTTGGCGGCAAATTCCACACCCTTGGTTACGTGGGCGATTATCTTCTGTGCCGATTCCTCATACGGCATTCCTTCGTGGACATTCTTTACTCCATTTTGGTTTTCGATGAAATATTCAGGAGCATAAACCTTACCAATATCGTGATACAAAGCACCGGCGCGAGCGAGAAGAGGCTTACCTCCTATTTCACGGACAACCGACTCGGCCAAGTTAGACAACATTACCGAATGCTGGAAAGTTCCTGGCGCCTTCTCCGACAATTCGCGCAAAGCCGGATTGTTGGTATCGCACAGTTCTACCAATGTGAATCCCGAAATGAATCCGAAAATCTTCTCGAAAATGAACACGAACGGCAGATACAGCAGAAGTGCTGCCGATGAAATTCCGTAGTATATGAATTCCTCGAGTTCCTGAGCCGAAAATGTACCCAATCGCATAAGCGAGAATCCTGTATGCAGCAACGAATATGTCACGAACACCACGATCATGCTTATGAAAATCTGCTGGCGCTTTGATGTATTACGCAGACTGAACATTCCGACCAGACCAGTAATCGTCTGTATGAAAACAAATTCGAACCTATTTACAGCGAAAAAGCTGACTATGAAAATCGAAATGAAATATATGAGGAACGAAATGTCGAAGTCGAGGAAAGTTACAAGCAACAGCGGCACAAGCACAAATGGAATTATGTTGATACTTACCGACGAATACTTGAAAACAAAGAAGGCCACGAGCGAAACTAAAATCATCTGCAGTAGAACGAACATATTTTCGCGTATTCCCCAATTTTTCCGTCTGCCAAACTTCAGTGAATAGAACAGGATTATTGCGAACAGAATCAGAAAGACTACCGTTACGCCAAGTTCCACCATCCAGAAAGACTGTCGTCCCGAAGTGTTTTCGAACTGCATCTTGTACGAATCGAGCAAGCGTTTCGAGTGTTCATCAACAACTTTGCCTTTCGAAATTATAAGTTCGCCCTTGTGCACCATGCCAGCCATTGGCGGAACAGCTTCGGTCTGCGACTGCAAATATCTGCCGTTGAGTTCATCGTCGATTCCGACATTAGTCACAAAGACTGTCTTTTCGATAAAATCGCGGATATAAAATCCAGAAACTGAATCGGACTCATAAGCACGGTTGTCGGCCATATACATGGCAAGCATTTCTTCTTTCGCTGAAGTTTTGGTGTAGAAATCGCTTATCAGGTCCAGTTCGCTGACATTTCCACGCACAACACGTATTTTATTTCCAGCATTTGCATATTCCTGCGAATTTGACGGATTTATAACACCTTTTTCATAGATTGCTACCAGTTTATCTCTGAATTTCTGAGCAAAAGCCGCTGCATCTTCCTTTTCGAGCCCCGACTTTTCGCCGACAGTCCTTTCGAACAACGAGCAATTGGTTGACACAAACTTACCAGCCTCAACCGTATCTAACGAATAGTATGGAATAAAATCGGCCACAATGCTGTCCTTTTCGGCCTGTATGTCGTCATCGGAACGGCATATTGCAAAGTCGTATGGCGCGTAAAGGTCGTCGTAGAGCCACTGTGCGCCCTTGTCGTACGAATATTCAAATTGGTTTTCAGTTGGGAAAATAAATACAGAAACTGCCACGCTCACAGCGAAAAGCAGTATTATGACAACAAGTTTATTTTTATCTTTCATCCTAAAATTGCGCAATATAAAAACGGGCGTAAAGATACAAAATAATTTAAGATTTACGTATTACGATTTTAGATTGAGTGAGAAAGGGTCTAGAAGGCTAAAAGGCACAATGGCTCGTAGCCGTTTTGAGGGCTTTTAGCTCAATGTATATATGACTACGTTGTTTGTAAATTGGCAGACGTTACTTGCAATAAAATTCAATCATCTTCACGATTGCGCGCTGGCACACCGGGCAGAACGCATCGCACTGGAAATGATTCATAAGGCAGTCCTGCATAGGTCGGTAAAGGCCATTGCTCATATAGCCCGCTCCTTCGTAAACGCCAACCTTGTCCTTGTATTCAGCAGTGGCAGGAGTTGGAACTGGTGTCCCCTGCTCCACCATATCCTTCCACTTGGACTCGAAATCGACCAATGTCGTAACATTAGGATCTGCTGGCTCCAACTTCAAGTTGTAGAAATCGTTGTACTCCGAACCGCCCACATACTCGTCGCCAAGTCCGGCAAAGCCGTGTCCGAACTCGTGAACAATGATTTTTCCTGCCATCTTGTTGGAATTCACTCCTGTACAATACCAGTTGAAAATTCCGCCACCGCCATATTTTGTGCTGTTTACAAGAATGTAAATCTGGTCGTATGGTGCATTGGCGGCCACATCACGCAAAGTCTTGTTGTCGGTGGTCATAAGGTAGCGTTCGCTGCCTAGCGACCAGTACGAACAACTGACAATGGTATTCTTCCACACGCCCTTGCAAGGCTCGTCAACGCCCGACTCCTGCGACGGCGCCAGAACTGCGTGGATATTAAAGTCGTCCTTATGCGAAGTGTATGGCTCGTACTTGAAAAATTCGTTCTTGAACTTCTCGCAGTCCTTCTTGAACAGCGACATCTGCGAAGCCGTATAGCCGTCGGGAACAATCACAATATCGACCTTGCGGTTGGCATCGCCACCCTTGTGAACCTCATACACAGGAAATTTGTTGCGATTGTCGTGCTTAATTAGGCAAACATCGGTAGGATTGATGTCGTAGCGGTACTTCTCGACATATTTTCCAGTCTCGAAAGCCTTTGTGCAGAACACAACTGTTACCGCAGCCTTAGGATACGGAAACACAACCGACTCGGAGAAACTTTTCTGCACCGTGCGAGCCTCGTCAACAGTCTGCCACTCACCGAAAAGCGTCGAATACGAACGACAGTAAATCAACGTTCCCGAAGCCTTGTCGAGAACCTTTACCAGATACTTGCCAAAGTTGGTATCGTCGATAAGGTTCACCAAGGAACCGCCCCAATATGGCTCAGCAATGACCTCGTCGATATAATAGTAGTCGTTCTTGCTGTCGCCAGCGTGATAATAATCCACACGCATAGTCCTATTCTCGAAATACTTGTCGAACTGACCGAAAACAACCACAGAAACAAGCGAAAGCAAAATTGTCAGTATATTTTTCATATTCTATTGATTTTTATATTCCTCAGTAAAAACAAAACGGACAGACTTTTCGTCCATCTCAATCTCAACCACGCGCATAAGCATCAGGTTTACAAGCACATCCTCGACCTTGCGCACTGGCATTCCCGTGAAATGCACGATAAATTCCTTGGTAACGAATCCGCTGATGCGTATCTCATCGACAATAAGTTTCATCACGTCGTCGTAGAACAATTCCGACGGCACAAAGCTCTTCGACTGCCGCCAGTAGCGAACAAGTTCGGGCGGAGCAAGTACATTCTTGTCGTCGCAACGAACAAAAGCCACCATGTCGCCACGCACGTCGGGTGCATAATGCGGAAGCTTGTCGCTTTTTTCGACAACCACCTCGAGCACGGTCTTACCCTCTACCCGATGACTGATTGTCGTGTATTCCACTACCGGATAAGTATATAGCATTGCGGCGGTCTCGATCATATAACATTCCTCCTCGGAACTTACGCCCGCAATCGAGCCATTGTCGCGCACACCTATTAGCAACGAGCCGCCGTCGGTGTTGGCATACGCCGCAAGCGAACGGGCAATTTTGCCCGAATCGCTTATGCAGTGCTTGAAGTCGAGGTGCAAGCCCTCGCCTTCGGCAATCCGTTCAAGCAGTTCGTTACGTTGAGAATCCATTTTCAAAGAATTTTAATCAGACACAATAAGAGCAACAACGCCACCAACACTACAATAACAATAATATAATGTTTCTTTTTCGCCTTATTCAACTTCTTTTCAAACTCCTCGGAACCGACCTCTTCTTCGGGATATTCCCTTCTAATTCTTTCCTCAACAAGTTCATCTCCGACATCACCCAAAACATGATGCCCACCAGAATAATTATGTGTAGCAAAAAATGACACAGTATATTCAGACGCGAGCTTTTCGACTAGCTTTTCCACCTCCTCGCGCTCAGCCTCATACTTTGCCGACCATTCATCGAAGGACAATTCTTTCAGTCCCGACCTATCCATTATATCCGACTCGTCGCCGTTCCACTGCAATGCGGCGTCGCCCTCGTAAACCTTGACAATTTGTTTCTCGGCCACGTTGACCACAACCATTACCGGATGCCACTGCGTATATTTCTCAGGCAAAATTTCGGCATCGTACTCATAGAATCCGTAGCAAGCCGACAAAAGCAAGCGGTCGCCGTTTCCGTTCCACAGACAATCGTGCTTTCCCATTATGAAATAGAACGGCAAAACCATGCACTCGGAATCATCCTTTTTTGAATAGACATAAACGTTCCTGTACATCTCCCGTCCTGCGGATTCGTCGCCTACAGCATCCTCGAAACCGATGTAATATAGATAAGATTCGTTTGCCATAATGTTATCTGCAAAATACAAATACAAAGGTACATTCAAAAAACAAGACTTTCAAATAAAAATATTATATTTGCAAATTCATTTGTATTTCGTAATGAAAGAACGAAACGGCATATTACGCTTTTTATTCTTCACAGCCACAAGGACATTTGGCACAATAGTCGATGTTGGAGTTGTATGGCTTCTAACAGACTTCGTTTTTGAGGATTATTTTTGGGTTAACGTAGTATCTCCTACCATTTCGTTTGAGATGGCTGTTGTTGTAAATTTCATAACATCTAGTTATCTGGTCTTCCGCAACCGTATCGACAACAGCGGCAAAAGATCTGTATTGAAACGATTCCTCAAATTCAACTTGTCGGCAGTGATGGGCTACTGCATAAAACTTATGGCACTAAACCTGCTAAAACTCTCATTGGGATGGCACACAGCATTGTGCAACTTCATAGCACTTGCCGTAGCAGGAATATTCAACTTCCTTATTGCCGACAAATGGGTTTTCAAGAAAATAACCCATTACGAAGAAGATGATGATGACGAAGGCGAGTCGGACAAAGAAATATGCAAATAAAGTTACAGCGAAAGCTAAAAATAGCTTAACTTTGCAACGATAACAAAAATATCAGCAATGAATAAATTTGAAGAAGCGGCAACCCTTATTGCCAATGCAAAATGCCTGTGTGTATTCACAGGTGCAGGCGTATCGAAGGAAAGCGGAATCCCCACTTTCCGCGGAAGCGAGGACAGCGTTTACGAACAATACGACCAGTCGATGCTCGAAATAAGCACCTACATCCGTCGCACCGAAGAGGCTTGGCCTGTGGTAAACAAGGTTTTCTACAAGTTTTTCAAGGAAGCGCAACCAAATGCAGCACACAAAACTCTCGCGAAATGGGAACAGGAAGGCTTGGTTAAGGCTGTCATCACACAGAACATCGACTCGCTACACCAGGCTGCAGGAAGCAAACATGTAATTGAATTTCATGGTGGCAAAGGTCATTTTGTCTGCCTCAAGTGCGGAAAGAAATACCCTACAACATCGCTCAAGCTTACCGACGAAGTACCGCGTTGCGATTGTGGTGGAAAGCTGAAGCCTGGATTCATATTCTTTGGTGAAGGAATTCCAGAAGATGCCTACACCGAATCGTTCGACCTTGCAGGAAAATGCGATGTGATGCTAGTAATAGGCACAACTGGCGAAGTTCAACCTGCTGCATATCTTCCGCATGTAGCAAAGCAGCATGGTGCGAAAATAATCGAGGTTAACCCGCAGCATTCGGCATATACAGGCAGAATAACAGACATATATCTCGAAATGGGCGCAGTAGAAGCAATGACAAAGATTGACGAAGAAATAAAAAAGTTGAAGTAAAATGAAGATAGTACAAGTTGAATCGCTCGGCGTTTCGAAGCAGGAACTCGAGGATGCAAAACAGGAATTTGAGAAACTAGGTCACCAATATATATATTATACTGATATCCCCAAAGGCGAGGACGAGCTTATCGCCCGCATGAAGGATGCCGACATAGTGAACATAAGCAACATAAAGCTTTCGGCAAGGGCAATAGAATCATGCCCGAACCTGAAATACCTGAACGTTGCATTCACAGGCACCGACCATGTAGATATAGAATGTTGCAGTAAGCACGGCATAAAGGTCAGCAATGCTGCCGGATATTCCACAGAAGCAGTATCGGAGCTTGCTGTCGGACTTGCTGTTGCACTCATGCGCAACTTCAACCAAATGGACAACAATACACGTAAGCTTGGCAACCGCAACAATTTCCTAGGCGCCGAACTCTGCGGAAAAACTGTAGGAATTGTCGGCACAGGAGCTATAGGTCTTGCCACCGCACGCATTTTCAAAGCATTCGGATGCAAAATACTGGCCTACAGCAGAACCCAGAAGGACATTGAAGGCATAAACTACACTACCCTAGATGAGCTATTTGCAAAATCGGACATCATAAGCCTGCACATTCCGGCAAACGCGCAAACCAAAGGTTTGATAAGCAAAAAATTGCTCTCGAAGATGAAAAGCACAGCAATCATTATCAACACGGCCCGCGGACCTATAATGGACAACGCCGCGCTTGCCGAACTGCTGAAGGCAGAAAAGATTGCTGGCGCAGGAATAGACGTTTACGAAACAGAACCGCCTCTGCCCGAGAATAATCCGCTTCTCTCCGCCCCCAATACGATACTTTTGCCACACGTTGGCTACGCATCTAAGGAGGCCATGCAGAAAAGGTTTGTCATCGTGAAGTCGAATTTGTATTCGTATCTGGAAGGAAAACAAGAAAATGTGATATTATAATGGGGCAAAAAGTCTTGCAGTCTAACAGGCTGACAGACTAACAGTCGAACAGCTTTTGACCCCAACCTAAAAACTCAGAAACGGGCGTTAGACCATAGAAACTTAGAAACGGGCGAAGCCCTTAGAAACCAAAAAACTTGAAACTTGAAACATAGAAACTTATGAACCTTTTATACTTTGTCTGGGATGCCGACCCAGTGATGTTTTCAATCGGCGAACATGGAATAAGATGGTACGGACTACTGTTAGCCATAGGATTTTTGCTAGCCTACATAGTAATAGGACGCATAATGAAGAAAGAAGGCTACGAGCAGAAGCAAACCGACAAATTTTCAATATACGTCATTATAGGATGCGTCATCGGATTAAGGCTCGGCCACTGCCTGTTCTACAACCCAGGCTACTACCTAAGCCACCCGCTCGAAATCCTCAAGGTTTGGGAAGGTGGACTTGCAAGTCATGGTGGAGCAATCGGCATACTAGTAGCAATATGGCTGTATTCGCGTCGCACAAAAATGCCATACTTCGAAGCAATCGACAAAACCGCAGCAGTAGTGCCGCTAGCAGGAGCATTTGTGCGCATCGGCAATTTCATCAACAGTGAAATTCTTGGCGTACCAACAACTTTGCCTTGGGGTGTAAAGTTCTTGCGCAACTGGGAAGACCTAGACAACGCATATATAGCATCAAACGGAGCTTGCCCCGAACTCGACATAAACTGTCTGTCGGACTATGTGGTAGCACGTCACCCTACCCAACTATACGAAGCGATATTTTACCTTGCAATGTTCTTTGGATTTTTGATTATATACAAGAAATTTGTAACCCAATGGAAACACGGCACTTTCCTCGGATGGTTTCTTATTGCCCTTTTCGGGTTCCGTTTCCTCATTGAATATACAAAGACAGAACAAGCCGAATTCATCTGGAATGCACCAATTACCATGGGACAATTGCTCAGCATACCATTTATTATATTTGGAATTGTGCTTATAATAAGACAATATTGGAAGAAAGCACCTAAGAACAATTGAGACAGGAGAACTAAATACGCATAAAAAAAAGAAATCCCCGCCTTACGACGGGGATTTCTATATAAAATAGGGTTGTCTATTCTTTAACGAACTTGCTTTGGCTTATTGAGCCATCAGTTCCATATATTTTTACGAAATACATACCGTTTGCAAAATTCGAAACATCAAAAGCTGCATTATCGGTGTTAATATCAATAACATTAAGCACCTGACCAGTGATGGAAACAAATTCAACCTTCGACATCTGTCCGTTTGAACTTATATTCAACATATCGCCTGCAGGATTAGGATATATTGCAATCGTATTTTCCGAAGCTTCCGACACTCCAGATTGAGGAACAAATGTTGCAATATACATAGCATCAGTAGTTGCGACAAACTGACGTGGATTGTCGGTATTACTATCGTTCCATGAATCAAATACATATCCAGGATTTGGATATGCAATCAAAGTTACAGTAGTTCCAATCTCATGCGGGCCTCCACCAGTTACAGTACCGAAATCCTCGTTTGCCGATACGGCAGTAATATTTACAGTAGTTATTTCGGCAAAAGTTGCAATAAGCATAACATTCTGCGTTACTGTAATATCTCTCGGGTTTGTAGCTGAACCGTCGTTCCACCCAATAAAAGCGTAACCTGAAATCGGAGTTGCTGTTATCCTTACGACTGTACCTTCATAGTATGTTCCGCCACCCGTTACTGTTCCAAACGAATCGTTGTTGCTTACAGCTGTGATTGTGAATGTAGGTATAGCTTCGAATGTCGCAGTATAAGTAGCATCCTGTTCTACAATCACATTGCGAGGATTATCTGTATTGCCGTCAGTCCACGACAGGAATCTGAATCCTTCGTTTGGAACTGCAGATATTGTTGCAGTGCTTCCATTGTCGTAACGGCCGCTACCAGTAGTTGTTCCATGGTCTGGATTTTCGCTTGCTACAGTAATGTATGAACCTTGTTCGCAAACATATGTTCTTATCATAAGAAATCCTTCGGTTCCATTAATCCAATACCAGTCGGTACCATCGAAAGCCTTGTTCTCTAAAGCACAAGGCTGCACAGTCTCGTCTATGCCAACCCTTATGCGCTTGTTGTTTTCGACAACCACTGCAACTATTATTTTTTGAAAATCGAGCGACATATTTGTAAACGTCAACGGATTTTCTGAGAATAGTTTCACAAAGCCAGGGGTAAATGTAGAACTGTTAACTGTGTATGACTCAGTTGAGAAAACGCTTGTATAAGTTTCATCGTCATTCTCTCTGAAAATTTCGTAGTGGAAAGTAGCACCATTTGTTGCGCTACATATATATGCCTCTACCGAATTAATAGCGTCGGATGTGCTATAAATCTGGTAAGTTGTACCGAATGCTGTAAAGTTATGCCACTGAGGATTGCATGACTCAAAATAGGACCCCTGGGTATAATTACCATTATCCCTAGAATACAAGCAGTCGTCGGAAATTGTTGAGTAGCGGTTTACCGACAAGTTTCTGTTGTTAGGGTTGCTATATGTTCCCGAAGCAGGCTGCAACGAGACTTCGAACCTATAAGTACCGTCAATTGTCATATTACTCATTGAGAACAACGAAGCCTGAATAAGCTGGTATGAACCAGGAGTACTCGATTCTGTATAATATACTATAGTATCGACACTTGGCTGATATACGCCATTGACATAGGTTGCTGCAGGCACTGTTACCGAACTGAATGTATAGGAAAAAATCTGCTCATCATTTGGATTATATACCTTGGCTACCAAGTTCACTGTTACATCTTCGATTCCGTAGTTTGTAGCTACCCCTTCAAAACAAACCTTCGAATCAGAGGTAATTTCACGACGCGGGAAATGGCTGAAATTTCCATTGTAACCATAATTTACATACTTTGAATTGAAATTTACACGAGCATCTGTCAGTTCATAATCCTGAGCGATCAGCGTATCTACAACAACATTGTCAAGCACCAACCAGCATGCATCGTAACCTGTATATTGGAAAGCTATCTTAACCGGCTGTCCAGCATATTCTGCAAGGCTAACACTTACATTGTTCCAGTTTCCAGATACCAAACCACCTGCATTGTAACATGTATCTTCGTTCCAAATAGTTGTCCAACTTGTTCCGTTGTCTGTAGAAATCTTCACGTTGAAGTCTCCGTTATTGCCATCGCCAGCATTAGAACCTACACCGGCAACCATATAACGAAACAAAGTATAAAAATCAAATCTTAGAAACGCATTTGCTGGAATATTTATTTGCGGTGTTATCAGCCATTCGTCCTGATTGCTTGCGCCACTGCCATTAGTCCAGTTAACAAATGCATATTGACCTTCAATTGTCGTTTCAGGATCGCCGACAGAAAGATTTTCTGCTCTATTCCAATGCTGTGCACCAGCACTTTGTGTGCCATTAATTGTTGTCCATCCTGACGGAGGAAATGTAGTGCTGCTAAAATCTTGATACAACACAGTGCTTCTTGTAACAGACCGAGTATTAGGCTGCTGTTTGAGCATAATATCGCCATACTTTGTATATTGAGAACCTATTTCAACAAAATTGTAATTCTCATTCCTTAAAACAGACGACTGCGCAAACAACGCCGACACAAAAAACACAACAATACCTAATGATAAAACTTTTTTCATACGCAACATTTTTTGAAGTTTACACCGCAAATTTAAAAAAAATTTAAATCCATACAAACCTTTTGTGTATTTTTTTCAAAAAATGACTTTCTCTCATACAACAAACCCTCAAAGAATACTCAAAAACTTATTAAAAATTTAGCATCGCAAACTAAATAAAACCATTTTTTGTTTAAATTTGCAACCGTTTAATTTGAAGTTTTAGAGGTATGGAAACCATAAAAGTTCTTGACAGGGAGTTCGTTCCCTACATCGACCACGAAACCATAGTTTCGAAAATCAAGGAGATGGCAGAAAAAATGAACCGCGACCTTCGCGACAAGAATCCACTCTTCCTTGGAATACTTAACGGCTCGTTCATGTTTGCCGCCGAATTGTTCAACCACCTTACCATCGACTGCAATATTTCGTTCCTGAAACTTGCTTCGTACGAGGGCACAAACTCTACTGGCAAGGTTAAAAGGCTTATCGGCGTGAACGAGGACATCAAGGACAGAACCGTAGTTATTGTCGAGGACATTATCGACACAGGCATAACGATGGACCATATCGAGAAGCAGCTCATCGGCTACGAGCCCAAGGAAATAAAGATTGCCACTTTGCTCTACAAGTCGGAAATATACAACAACAAGTACCCTATCGACTACTTCTGCTTTGACATACCGCAGAAATTCATTGTCGGCTTCGGTCTCGACTACGACGGCTACGGCAGAAACCTGTCCAGCATTTATCAGGAAACCAAATAAAAACAAAATATCATGCTTAACATTGCAATATTCGGAGCTCCGGGCGCAGGAAAAGGAACTCAAGCCCAAAGCATTATCGACAAGTACAACCTAAAATACATCTCCACAGGAAATATCCTCAGGTCGGAGATTGCAAAAGGAACGCCACTAGGTCTTGAAGCCAAGGCAATAATCGAAAAGGGGAACCTCGTTAGCGACGAGCTTGTTACCAAGATTATAGAAAAGTTCATCACCGACAACCGCAACCCGAACGGATTCCTTTTCGACGGATTTCCACGCACACGCGAACAGGCAAAGAATCTCGACGAAATTCTGAAGCGTGAAGGTATGGAACTTTCTTGCCTATTGAATATGGACGTGCCTCGCGAAGAACTCATAAAGAGGATGATGCACCGTGCACAGGTTGAGAACCGCGCCGACGACACTCCAGAAATCTTCGAAAACCGCCTCAAGGAATACGAAGAAAAGACATTCCCCGTAATGGAACACTACCAGAATCAAGGCAAAGTGATGTCAATTAGCGGAGTAGGCAGCATCGAAGAGATTTTTATCCGTCTAGCAGAAAAAATTGACAGCTTGCTATAATTGCAAAATATGAAACTAAAAATTATTATATTGACAATTACCACAATATGTGTTCTTCTTTCTTGTAAAGAAACAGAAGCTATTGCGGTTAAACAAACGCAGGATAATAATACTGAACTCGACTCAGAAAGTTTTGACATTACATATAGGAATCCAGAATTTCCTGGCGGAGACAAAGAATTGCTAAATTATATTTCAAACAATTTAAAATACCCTGAATCTGCCAAAGAAAATGGCATTTCTGGTAGAGTTTCCATTCTGCTCACAATTAACGAAAAAGGCGAAATTGCTGATGTAAAAATAATTAGAGGTATTTGCCCAGAACTAGACGAGGAAGCTGTAAGACTAGTCAAAGCGATGCCCAAATGGGAACCGGGATACGAAAACGAAAAAGCCAAAACATCATATCTTATGCTTCCTATAAATTTTAAGTTGTAAACGTACGACAACAAATATTGAAATAATGAATAGACCGAAAATATTAATAATTTATACCGGCGGCACCATCGGCATGATTCAGGACAAGAATGGTGTCTTGCAGCCGTTCAACTTCGAGAACCTGCTGAGCTACATACCGATGCTCAAGGATTTTCCTGCCGACATCAGTTCGTACAGCTTCGAAACGCCAATCGACTCGTCGGATGCCGACCCCGATTTCTGGGTTGAAATTGTGGAGGTAATTGAAAAGAACTACGACCATTACGATGGATTTGTCGTCCTTCACGGCTCCGACACAATGGCTTACACAGCTTCGGCATTGAGTTTCATGCTCGAAAACGTAAACAAGCCGATAATTCTCACTGGTTCGCAGTTACCAATCGGACTTTTGCGCACCGACGGACGCGAAAACATGATTTCGGCAATAGAACTTGCCAGCATGCAGCGCGACGGAAAGCCTGTAATTCACGAAGTTTGCGTATATTTCGAAAGCCGCTTATACCGTGGTAACAGAACAACAAAGTATAGCGCTGAAAATTTCGACGCCTTCCGTTCGCCCAACTATCCTTGGCTTGCACAAGCTGGCATTGACGTAAAGGTTGAAGAAGACAAATTGTGGACGAGCAAGAACGCTCCGCTGGTGACACACAAAAAACTTTGCCGCGACATTGCCGTACTGAAGTATTTTCCCGGCATACAGCCCAAGACCATCGAAGCTATCATAAACATTGAAGGTCTGCGCGGACTGATTGTAGAATCGTACGGTTCGGGAAATCTTACCACCAACGACAAGATTATCAAGCTTTTCGAAGAAGCAATCGACAAGGGAATAACAATCCTGAACATAACGCAATGCACCGTAGGTTCGGTAGTACACGGCAAGTACGCCACCAGCCTTAAGCTGATGAACTGCGGAGTGGTAAGCGGAAAAGACATGACCATTGAAGCAGCAATCACCAAGATGATGTTCCTTTTAGGAGAAAATTATTCACGCGACGAAATGAAACGTCTTCTCATGCAGTCGATTTGCGGAGAAATATCATAGAAACAACATAGCACAATTGATGAAAATAAAAATTTTCTTTTTAATACTCACGACTTGTCTGGCCATGAATATGGCGTTTGCACAACGTCCAGACAGACAGCCTGCCGACGGCGTAATATACGGCACCATACACGAAAAAGACAGCAACGAACCTGTTGAATTTGCCAACATTGTCGTTTACGACAAGGACGGCAATGTCATAGCAGGAAGCATGAGCGACAGCCACGGCAAGTTCAACATACAGAATGTTCCATACGGCACCCACAAGGTTGAAATTCTGTTTATCGGTTACGGCAAGGTCACTCGCGAAAACGTAAGCATAACCGCCGACAAGAAGTCGTTCAACATGGGCAAGATACACCTTAGCGTCGATGCGCAAATGCTTGGCGAAGTGGAAGTTGAAGCCACAATGAACAATGTAGATTACCGACTCGACCGCAAGGTCATAAATGTAAACCAGGACATTGTATCGTCGGGAGCATCGGCAGTAGAAGTGCTTGAAAATGCGCCTTCTGTCACCACCGACCTCGATGGCAATGTATCTTTGCGTGGTTCAGAAAGTTTCCTTGTGCTTATCGATGGTCGTCCTAGCCCGCTCGAAGGCAGCGAAGCATTGCAGCAGATTCCAGCAAGCTCGATTGAAAGCATCGAGATAATTACTAATCCATCAGCAAAATACGCTCCCGATGGCGTAGGCGGAATAATCAACGTAGTGCTGAAAAAGGACAAGCGCAAGGGATACAACGGACAGGTGTCGGCCAACTATGGAAACAACAATACCTTTGGCGGCAGCGCGTTGTTCAACTTCCGCACCCAGAAGGTAAACTTCTTCGTCGGTGGCGAATACAACCGCCGCATGAGCAAAAGTTTCGGCAAGTCAGAACGCGAAACCTACCTTAACGCAGCCAAGGATTCCATGTTCTGCCTAAACAACCAGAACTCAGGACTTTACGGACGTCAGAGCTGGAACGCACGTGCTGGCTTGGACATCTACATTACCGACAACGACGTGATTACAATTTCGGGCAAATACGGTTCACGCGGACACGGCGGAAACGGTATTACCGAAGCCGAAACCTTCTATTTCAACAAGTTGGACTCTCTAATTTACGACCCACACACATATATGCTAGGCGACCCGTATTCGTACTACACCGATGAGATTTCGAAGCGCAGAAACAACTACTGGAGCGGCGACATCAACTATCAGCGCAAATTTGCAAAACCTGGACACGAACTGCAGCTGTATTTCAACTATTCGGCAAACCGATCGAACAACTATAACGAATACACCGAAGCCGAAACCGAACGTCTTGGTGGTGAAATAATTGACGGCGCAATACAAGACCGCTACAACACCGTGGAAATCGGCACTCAGGACCGCTATCAGGCCAAGGCCGACTATGTGCTGCCATTCAACGAGAAGTCGAAACTGGAAGCTGGCTACGAAATAAATATCCGCAACCAAACTAACGACTACAAATACGCAATATGGCAGAGCAACGACTGGGTAAACGACGAATCGCGCCACAGTCCATACGACTTCGACCTTAACGTGCAGTCGGGTTATGTGATATACTCGAATTTCTGGAAAAACTTTGGTTATCAGGTAGGTTTGAGAACCGAATACACCAACCGTCTGTTTGCAATCCCAACTGGCGACTACGCATACAAGAAATTCGACTTTTTCCCATCAGTGCACCTATCCTACTCGTTCTCAGAAGATTTGCAGTTGATGGGAAGTTATAGCCGTCGTCTCGAACGTCCGCGTCCATGGAACCTCAACCCGATGACACAGGTCGAAGACCCCAACAACATACGCCGTGGTAATCCGGCACTTAACCCCGAATACACCAACTCGTACGACATGTCGCTGCAGAAGCGTTTCGGTGAACATTTTGTTTCGTTCGAGCTTTACGCAAGACAGACTAACGATTTGATACAGAACGTAACGCTTGTTGATACCGCCAATTCAAACATGTACATCAAGACTTTCGACAACATCGGCAAGGACTTGTCGCTAGGAAGTGAAATCATGGGTAACTTCAATCCATGCAAGTGGTACAACCTCAACGCCAGCGTAAACGCCTACTACTACTCGATAAAGTCTCAGACATACCGCAGCAACAGCACTTTCACTTGGCGAGTAAGAATCAATAACACGTTCAGAATCAAGAAGTCGGGAACAAACATACAGTTCGGTGGATTCTACGATGCACCATCGATTACAGCACAGGGACGCAGTGCAGGAAGAATTGCATTCAACCTTGGCATCAAGCAGGACTTCCTCGACAAGAGGTTATCCATCAGCGTAAACTTCCGCAACCTGTTCAATACCATGAAGTTCAACACGACTACCGAGACCGACTACCTGTACTACCACATGACACGTTCGAACACTTGGCCAAACTTCAACATATCAATAACCTACAAGCTTAACGACTTCAAGAAGCGCAAAGAGAAAGGCGAAGAGTCGGACGACGATGGCGGAGATATGTAGAAGGGCTAAAAGGCTTAAAGGCGAACAGGCTAGAAGGCTGACAGTCTTACAGACAGACCAGAAGGCAGAAATAAGAACGGGCTGGAAAACATAAAGGCGTCACAGCTATTCGATTGTACAGACGCAAAATTTTGCGTCTGTACAGAAACGGCGAAGCCATAGAAACGCCGTAGGCATAGAACGGCGAAGCCCTCAACGAAGTTAAACTTAGAAACATTTTAAATGGAAAAGAAAGAACTTAGAAAACACATAAAGGAACTGAAGAGGCAGCATACAGCCGAACAGCTTGAAGCACAGTCGAAAGCAATAATGGCGAAGATCGAAGCGCATCCCGATTTTGTCAAGGCAAACATCATCATGCTCTACTACTCGCTTCCTGACGAAGTGCAGACCGCCGATTTCATTGCCAAGTGGCGCAACCACAAGCAGATAATACTGCCTACCGTTGTCGGCGATGACATTATTCCAGTAAAACTTGATGCCGACACCACTTTCGCCAAAGGCGACTTCAACATACAAGAACCTCAGTCGGTGGAATATACTGGCGGATATGACCTTATAATCGTCCCAGGTGTAGCATTCGACATGAATGGCAATCGTATAGGTCGCGGACGGGGTTACTACGACCGTTTCCTCTGCAAGCACACTGATGTCAAGAAAATTGGCATCTGCTTCGATTTCCAGCTTGTGGATGAAATACCGACTGAGCCTACTGACATAAAAATGGACGAAATTATTAGTCTATAATATGGGTTTTTGTAAGAAAAAAAGAAGACGTCATTCCGCAAGTTAGAACAATAACGCGATACGGAACGGGGAGCGTAATATTGTTCAACTGTGCGGAATCTCCCTTTCGTACACAAAGGAGATTCCGTATAAGTGAACTCACAAGCAACGTTCCTTATGCTGTTCGTTCTACTTTACGGAATGACTAAAAAATTAGAGAATGAAAATCGCGAAGAACATATTAAAGTGGTTATTTATCTCACTTGGGATAATAACGCTTATAATAAACATTTTTGCTCTTACTCCACTCCCATTCTACATGCACCGCTGCCTAGGCGAAGACGCATCATGGGAAAAGGATTCGACAACACTATTCACACCCGACTACATCATAATGTTCGGTGGTGCAGGAATGCCATCCGAAAGCAACCTCATAAGATTGTATTACACTGCCGAAATCGCGGGCAAACTACATAAGCTGATTATACTTGTCCACCCCAAAGACTCTGTGTGCCAAGCAGAAATGACAAAATACTTAGTCAACAACGGCATATCTTCCGACAGCATAATGCATATGACTGGCGGCAGCAACACTCGTTCTCAGTCGGTTTGCCTTGCCGACAGTTTTTCCCAGTTAAAAGAAGCTTCATCGCTGATAATCACTGCGCCAGAGCATCTGTCGCGCACATTGAAATGCCTCAAGAAGTGTGGAATAGAAAACATTCGGGGCATCGGAGCATTCGAAAGCACGGTTGACTTCGACTTGGAGCTTGACAAGGCCAACCTCAAAGGCAACAAATTTGTCCCCGACATCGAAAGCACAAACCTCCGCTACACATACTGGAACTACCTGAAACTGGAAATTATTTGCTTCAGAGAATATTTTGCTACAGCATACTATTGGATGAAAGATTGGATTTAAGACTGAGGCCAGTTTAAATAGCTACAACGCTTCTGGGATTGAAATTGTCAAATGTTCAAAAGCTCAAGAGTTCAAAGATCTGATAATCATTGCTTATTGCCAATTACAAAATCAACCAATCTCAGATATACATCCTTATACCATTTTTCTAACTCCCCAAACATTGTGGTATTGTGCCACAGCATAACGAAGTCGCCCTCGACAGCCACACACCTGTCATACAACTTGCGCACGCTATCAAACGCCTCACATTCAGACAATTTACGATACTGAAACAAAGTCGTATCCATCACAACCAATGGATGCTCGACAACATCCAACACTCGATCGTTTACAATGTCATACAAAGGATAAGGATGACAAGTTCCGCACCTAAAGCCCTCTCGTTCAGGAAATCCCAACGTGGAATCGCTACGAATACCGCATTCCTGCCATATCTGCGGAGTTTTGCGCACATCGAAGCGCAGGAAATGCTGACGCACAGCTGCTACTTCACAACAAAACGCTGTCTCAAGCCGACTTTTCTCAAGTGTAAATATGACTTTGTCGGCGAAAGAATAGAAGCTTCCGTGCAATCCTACGGACGCTCCTTGCGACCGCAAATCCTTAATGCACTCACGTGATTTTGGAGAAAGGATATTGTATGTAGAGTCAAAGTCTTTACTTCGTAACGGTTTGAAATAAAAGCGAGAATCTAATTTATTTTCAATAGATACTTTAAGCAACTCATACACTGCCGAAACATAAGGATCTTGCCTAAAATTGCGCAGAGATTTCATATATGCCGCCAAAGATTTGCACGACATCCGCAGACTTTTCCTCCTGAACAGGTCACCTGCTATAGTCTTTACAGCCTTTCCAAAACTCGGGAAACGGAACAGGAAATCAATGTCGTGAGTAGGAATAAACTTCGGATCTCGTTTGGCTACCACAAAGTTAGGAAAATTCTCCTGCACAAACTTACGGAGCAGCATTGCATATTCGTCAACTATCGGAATATCAGAAAGTTCGTATTTACAGCAAAGACTATCTTCATAGCAGAAACGCCAAAACCTATCGCGATGCCCCGTTAATTTCTCCTCGTAACGCGAAAGCAACAGGAAAGAAATGCCCAGCATATCAAAATTCACATGCACGCATTTGCCGTCAAAGGAAAATGGCTTGTCGTTTTCAGACAAAGAAAACACTTTAAGCAACACTTTATTATCAAATGACTTAATATTTGAACAACAAAGGTTTCCTTTATATAAAAATTCTACACTCGAATCGTATGGACGGATAAATTTTATTTCAACATCCGGGTCAACAACAAGCATTGGGACATCGCCAAGTTCGACACGGCACTCCTTTCGTGGAAACGCAATGTCGGCAATGCGTCTAATCGTATATTCTATGGCATTATTCGAAAAAATCATCTGAATATCAATGCTATAACATATCAGCAATTTCCAACAGAACAAAAATTCCGTCCTGGAAATTTCCACAAAGGTAATATTTTGTTGATAAACTATCGCAACAAAAGAATTATTGCCACGATAAATTACTTATTTTCGCACCAAATTATCCAATGCCTATGGACGACAAGGAAAAAGTATTGATAATCATCAACCCCGTTTCGGGCACGGGCAAGCAGAAGACCGCGCTCAAGGCCATAAAAAGCAATATCGACCGCATCAACTTCGACTGCGAAATTGCAAGAACGAAGTATGCTGGCCACGCGACCGAAATTGCAAGGCAAGCAGCTGCCGACGGCTACGACATCGTGGTTGCAGTCGGTGGCGACGGAACCGTCAACGAAGTGGCTGCCGGACTTGTCGACACACAAACCAAAATGGGCATAATCCCCTGTGGCTCAGGCAACGGACTTGCCAGAAGCCTTAAAATTCCAGTTACCCCAGCCAAAGCCATCGAAGTACTCAACGAAAACAGGATGAAGCGCATAGACACAATGTCGGTCAACGGAAATTTCTGCGCAAGCATTGCAGGAATCGGCTTCGATGCACTGATAGCCAAAGAGTTCCAAGAAAAACCAAAGAACACCAGAGGTCTTCACTCCTATGTTCAGCTTATCGCGACAAAGTACCCGACCTACAAAGCCAACGAATACAAGATCGAAATCGACGGCAAAAGTTCAGTCCACAAGGCCATGTTTATCTGCCTTGCCAACGCTAACCAGTTTGGATACAATGCAATAGTATCGCCAAATTCAAGAATAGACGACGGACTTATCGATGTTTGCATAGTCAAAAACATTCCGCTAATCACGGCTCCACACACGGCAATGCTGCTACTGACCAACAACCTTGACCACTCGCATCGGGTAAAAATCCTGCAAGGGAAAACGGTCAAGATCTGTAACAACACAAACGAGTACGCCAATATCGACGGCGAAGCAAAACAAGTTGGCAAAACTGTTGACATATCCATAAAGCACAAATCATTAATGGTAATATGCTAAACAATCGCTTCATATTTATATTGTTGCTTGCATTGTCGATTTTTGGCACCTCCGTTGCACAGGAAACCGCAAACGAAACTGTCCGTTACGACTATTCGTTCGAATTCAAAAATGGCGTTTACACCTCATTCTATTCATTCCGCAACAACTCCCCGATTCCGTTCTCGCGATTTGTCTCGCCAGCATACGACAATGACTTCTTCAAAAATCTCCTAAAAGTCGAAACCATAAGCTTTTACGACGAAAACGGAACTCTCAACGAAATCCCGAGAAAAACAATATGGGGATACGCAAACAACGGGAAACCAAACATTTACTGGCTCAACAAATTCAACCTCATACCTTACGTCGGAACAATTTCGCATTTCGTATCTACCGAACTCGTCACACATTACGTAGGCGGAACAATGATGTACGACCCGATGTATGTACCTTCTACACAATCATATACAACCGAAGAGTTAGTGCATTACTTTATCGACATGAACACAGGAAAAATAATCTCGTACGGAAGCAAATCGCTACTGGAACTGATAAAGGATGACACCGAACTTTACAACGAATACTCCAAACTGAGCAAACGCAAACGCATAAAAAGCGTGATGGAATACGTACAGAAATACAATAGGAAACACCCAATCTATTTCAACAAATAACACCATGGAAATGAAACGATTAACCGTAATATTCATAATACTTGCAACCGCATTGCAGGCTTTTTCGCAGTTAAAAATGCCGATGGGAAGCAAATCGGAAGTAGAAAAGTTCTACAAAACAACCACATACGTCGTGATGAAAAACGAATTCATGAGCGACTACAACGACGCAATAAAGGTAGCCGTCGAAAAGCACTGGACAGCTACGCCAGTCAAATTTGTGAAAGCCAGTGAGTTCGAGAAGCTACGCCACGACGACGACAAGTCCTTCCTTGTGATAAATATAGCATATTTCGACGGCGATGATGCAAGATTTGAGTTCATGATTCTGTCGCTTGGCGGAAGCAAGTACAAGACAGTCGACGATATGCCCACCCTATGCGCTGTTCCGCTCTGCTACTACGACGACGAAGACGAGGACAAATACACCTACAAGCTCGGCGCGATGCTGAAGCACTGCCAGACACACGTGGCACTATGCCGAGAACATCCCGAACTGACAAAGGAAACCATCCTCGACTACTACTCCAACAACACCGGCGATCTTGCCGACAAGACCTTATACTTGCTAAAAAACGATGTATCAGACGATTTGCGCAGTAATTCAGCACTTAAGTCGGCATATCCTTACAATGCAGAGTTCGCTACGGCAGAACAGATCGAAGAACTTACAAACGCCAACGACGACAAGGCCCTTATCGTCCACATTATCAATCCGTACGATGGCAATGGACAACCCTACTGCATCAAGTTAATAATAGACGCAAGCAAAGGAATGCTATATTACTACGATTTTGAAAAGCTAAAGAAAAACACTACAGGCCACATCACGTCCGACGACCTCAAAAAACTATCAAAGAAATGAACTATCAGGAAGCTATCGACTTTATGTTCAACTCGTTGCCCATGTACCAACGAGTTGGCAAGGCTGCGTACAAGGCAAACTTAGACAACACATTGGCTCTCGACGAATATTTCGGACATCCGCACAAGTCGTTCAAAACCATACACGTAGCCGGAACAAACGGCAAAGGCTCTGTTTCGCACTCGCTGGCAGCAATTCTACAGTCGGCAGGCTACAGGACAGGACTTTACACATCGCCACACCTTGTCGATTACCGCGAGCGCATACGCGTAAACGGCGAAATGATTTCGAAAGATTACGTATGCGACTTCATCAACAACAACCAGGACATCATCGGAAAACTTAAGCCGTCGTTCTTTGAAATGTCAGTTGCGCTGGCATTCAAGTACTTTGCCGACATGAAGGTCGATGTGGCCGTGATCGAAGTCGGCATGGGCGGAAGATTGGACTCCACCAACATCATAACGCCAGAACTTTCGGTGATAACCAACATAAGTTTCGACCACACGCAGTTCCTCGGCAACACTCTGCCGCTCATTGCAGGCGAAAAGGCAGGAATCATAAAGCCGAATATTCCGGTCGTCATCGGCGAAACCCACGCGGAGACAAAGGACGTTTTTGAAAATAAAGCAAAAGCGACCAACTCTCCCATCACCTTTGCCGACCAGTGCGTAAAAGTCACCAAGACAGCTACCGCCAGCGACCACAAGTACGCCGAATACCTCATCGACGGCTCTAAAACGCTCAAATTCGACCTTTTTGGCGAATACCAGACAAAGAACCTTGCCACCATACTCGAAGCTGCAAAACAGCTTAAAAATCGTGGATTTGCAATAAGCGACAAGAACATTTCGGATGCATTGCAGAATGTAAAAGGTCTTACTGGCCTGCATGGACGCTGGGAAATCCTCTCCGACTCTCCGCTAACAATCTGCGACACAGGCCACAACGTTGATGGATTATCGTATGTTACAGCACAACTGAAGGCGATTAAATGTCCGCAACTGCACATTGTGCTTGGCTTTGTCAACGACAAGGACGTGGAACATGTGATGCCGCTTTTCCCGAAAGATGCCAAGTATTATTTCACCAATGCCGAAATTCCACGTGCCATGCCCGCCGAACAGGTAAAGGCATACGGAGAAAAGTTCGACCTCGACGGCGAAACTTACGAAAATGTTCCTTCCGCCTACGAATCTGCGAAGAAAAATGCCTCACCAGACGACACAATTTTCATCGGAGGAAGCACTTTTATCGTCGGAGACTACTTTAAACACTATGGTTTTCAATAAAATAAAAGATTTTTGAAAAATTATTGATTTTATTTTGTCAGTTCGGAAATTTGCAATACTTTTGCACCGCTAATGACAAGGGAGCATAGCTCAGCTGGTTCAGAGCACCTGCCTTACAAGCAGGGGGTCATAGGTTCGAATCCTATTGTTCCCACAGAGAAGCGATCAAGAAATTGACCGCTTTTTTTGTGCATTATAACGACATAATCTTATGCCTAATCCATCTTACCAGCACAATAGCTACTGCCGCAACAATAAAGAAAAGCACTCCCAGAAATATAGATTTCTTCTGACCACCATTTTCTACACCATCTTCAGCAGGTGACTTATTATCATTTCTAGTAGCATTATTGTGCGGATTATCAAATAGGGAATCGTCATCATCTTCATACATGCACGTATATCCCAAATCTTCCATATCTGCCCTCATAAGCTCAATCTTATCCTTCTGGGCTTCGTATCGCGACAGCCACTCGTCATAAGAATACTCTTTCAAACCTTTTTTATCCCTTATGTCAGTTTCACTGTCATTCCAGCACAACCTGCCTCTACCCTCATATATTTTAACAACATGCCTTTCAGACACATCGGCAATTATTATCAATGGCGTCCACTTCGAATATTTGTCGGGAAGCATTTCGGCGCCAAGTTCGAAAAATCCAATACTGGCCGAAAGCAAAATCTTGTCGCCACCAGCATTCCATATATAATCGTGCTTGCCCATAATGAAATAGAACGGAAACGTCATGCACTCAGAATCATCTTTACACGAATAAACATGAATGCCCCTGTACATCTCGCACTCACTGTCAACATTTGCACCCAATCCCAATGTCGACACCTCGCCTCCGACAGGCTCCTCAAAACCAATATAATACAAAACCGACTCGTTTGCCATACAATCTCAGAAAATACAAATATACACAAAAACAAGAATACGCGTGACAAAATTCATTCCTCTTCTGTTTACAGATACACAAAAAAATCCGCAAGCTCATCGCCTGCGGATTTCTTATTTTAACCACAAAACATTTACTTTATAACAATGTCGTGCTCCATGCGAGCCTGAATACCGCTTGTTTCGGCAATTCTCTTGGCGTTCTGATAGTACATGTAGTTTTCACCAAGTTCGCTCTTCATGATTCTGGTCGAAATATCAAACTGCTCAACCAATTCTTCGAACCATTCCTTCTTTGTCGGATACTCAACAACCTTGTAGTCGGAAAGGTTTGCAAGTTCAACAGCCTTCTTTACTGCATCGTTGAGGCTACCAAGCTCGTCAACAAGACCGATTGCTATTGCATCGGAACCAGCCCATACACGGCCCTGTCCTATCGAATCGACCAAAGCCTTTTCGCTCAATACATGACCTTCGGCACCCTTGCCCTTACGTCCGTCGAAAACCCTTGTGAGGAAAGTATCGTAGAAGTCCTCGATTGACTGCTGTACATAGTTGTATTCCATTTCGGTAACTGGACGCATAGTAGTTCCAAAATCAGCATGTGCATTTGTGCAAACAGTATCGATTGTAACACCAATCTTGTCGGTTACAAGACCTTGCAAGTTCGGGAACATTCCGAAAACACCAATCGAACCTGTCAAAGTAGTAGGCTGTGCATAGATATAGTCGGCCGAGCACGAAATATAGTATCCGCCCGAAGCAGCGAGATTACCCATCGAAACCACGATTGGCTTTCCTGCCTGCTTAACCTTCTGAATTTCACGCCACATAACTTCCGAAGCAAGTCCCGAACCACCAGGTGAGTTGACACGCAGAACAACAGCCTTAACATCATCGTTCTCACGAATCTTGCGAAGTTCCTCTGCAATCTTGTCGCCACCCATCTGACCTTTACCGCCGTTGCCATCAACGATTTCGCCTTCAGCAAAAAGAACAGCGACTTCGTTCTTCGACTTGTTTTCCTTTACACCAGGAACACTTGCCTTTGCATATTTTTCAAGATCGATGAACATATCCTTGTCCTTGCCGTCGAATCCCGACTTAGCCTTGAGTTCGTCGATTACCTCATCGTAATATTTTACAGCATCGGCAAACTTCAATGCGACGGCATCCTGAGCCTTACGCAACGAAAGGCTGTCGGCGTACATATTGAGGTCTTCGACCGAAATACCACGAGCTTCGGAAATACCCTGGCAAACCCTTCCCCAAATAGAATTCAAGAGAACGCTGTACTGCTTGCGGTTTGCGGGACTCATCTTGTCGCAAATGTAAGGTTCTACAGCCGACTTGAACTGTCCGTGACGGAAAACCTGCATCTCGACGCCGAGTTTCTCGAGTACATTCTTGTAAAACATTATCTGCGAGCACATACCCTGCCACGACATTCCGCCCTGCGGGTTGACATAAATCTCGTCGGCAACCGATGCCAAGTAGTAGCCGAACTGCGAATATGCAGTAGCATAGCTTATTATGAACTTTCCGCTTTCCTTGAACTCGATGAGCTTGTTGCGAAGTTCCTCGATGGTTGCTGTACCAGCCGAAGCGCCATCCATATCCAGATAGATACCCTTGATACGATCGTCGGTCTTTGCCTTTTCGATTGACTTAAGAGCATCGTTAAGACCAAGCCTCTTTATCGTAGTCATCGACATGAAATCGAAGTCCATGCCATCGGTAACCTTGTCGGGCATATCTGCCGTAAGGGAAATCCTCAATACAGAATTATCCTTTACCGAAACATCCGATGTAGAACCACCACTAATCGACGACAGTCCGATCATCATAAACAATAGGAAGTACAGTACATGGACAATGAGAACGCCCACGACTACAGCCAACATTACTTTCCAAAATTTATTCATATAAATCAAATTTTTATTAAACGATACCGCAAAGATAATGTAATTTAGGATTGAGGTTTTACCATTTTAGATTTTTTTAGGAAAAAAATAATAGCGGCGCAAAGCATTGCACCGCTACAAATTATAATTCTAAAAATTGTAAATCATTATTAGTTCTGGGCAGATGCACAGACAGGACGAACAGTCAAACCAAAATTACGGAAAGTGGACCACATTTGAGAATTGCCATTATAAAACCAGAGAGACCACCCCTCGGGGTTGTCCAAGTCCGTACGCAGCGAACTCGTCCAATAATCGCCTTCGGTACCTAAATCATCATTTTCTTCATCGCCACCGTCACTATAACGGTATCCAGCAGCAGGCAGGAAAATTGATTTGCCGTTTGGTCCAGTGAACAAGCATCCGTTTATGCTGTTCTGGGTTGTCCATGTTACGGTACAATTTTCATTGAGTTCGTTCATTTCATCGTAAGTAGGCATTCTCCAACCTGCGCCCCAATTAGCTGTAGCAGCATCGGCACTTGCCGGAAGTGTAGACGGATAACCAGAAAATGTATATGTGCTATTGCTATAATCATTCTTAGTAGTTGTTTCTCCCCACGAAAAGTAGTCGCCGTAAGCTTCGGGAGTGGTTGCACCTATGTTACAAGTTGCCCACTTTGTACCAGAAGGCAGACCAAGGTCGACCCAGGCATGTCCATTTTCAGTACCAGTTGTTCCAGATGGATTGGCTCCTGACGAACCATTACTCATCCACATTGCACACAATGTAACATCAGATGAGATGGAAATTACTTGTCCGTCACTATATATGCTACCGTTACCCAACCATCCATTAAACACAAAACCATCTCGCGTGAACTTGTTTTTGGACAGAGCCTGTTCCTCTCCTTCCGTAAACGCTTGTGGTTCCATAATTCCTGATCCACCATTTGAATTGAAGTACACCATGTAGGTTTCCTTTTTCTTACAACCACTAATCGCAATCATTCCTGCTACAGAAATAATTACAAATAATAAAAAAGTAACTTTTTTCATATCCAATAATGTTTTGCTTAGACAAACTCGCAATCAAATGCAAATATAATATAATTTTGGTTTGTCGATTTACGATTATAGATTTTTTTGCAATCCATATTTCTTTCGTTTTGAAATTACGACAATATACCTTACCTTTGTTTTCTCAAAATAACATCGCATGAACACTTTCGGGAACATTTTCAAGATAACGCTATATGGCGAATCACACGGCAAGGAAATAGGCATAGTAATCGACGGATGCCCCGCTGGAATACCTTTGTCAGAAAATGACCTACTCCCCGACATCGAACGCCGAAAGACCGGTGGATACGCAAGCAGCAGCCGCACAGAAAACGACACTCCCGAAATCAGAAGCGGCATATACCGCGGTCACACCACCGGAGCCCCTATTATGATAGCCTTCCGCAACGAGAACTTCCGCGACGAAGACTACCAATTCGACGGATTCTTCCGTCCCGGACACGCCGACTACGCAGCCTACAGAAAGTACAACGGATACAACAATCCTCTCGGTGGCGGACAGTTCTCTGGCAGAATGACATTGCCGCTGGTTGCAGCAGGCTGCATTGCAAAAAAAATTATCCCGTCGATAGAATTCTCCGCCCACATACAACCCGAATGCATGGCAAATGTCGACAAGGCTATTGCCACAGGCGACTCTGCAGGCGGAATTGTAGAATGCATAATCAGAAACCTAGAGGCTGGAATCGGCGAACCTTTTTTCAATAGTCTAGAATCATTGATTTCACACGCAATATTTTCAATTCCCGGCGTAAAAGCTATCGAGTTCGGCAACGGCATAGCATCGGCATCGATGCTCGGTTCGGAATACAATGACTGCATAGTTTCGTCAGACGGACAAACCGCGACAAATAACTGCGGAGGAATCAATGGTGGCATCTCAAACGGAAACGAAATCGTCTTCCGCACATACTTCCACCCAACTCCCAGCATCTCAAAGGAGCAAAAGACATTCAACTTCAACACCATGCAGGTCGAAAATATAGAAATTCACGGCCGCCACGATGCTTGTTACGCCTTGCGCTCTCCCGTAATTGTTGAAGCACTTGCGGCAATAGTGATTGCAGATCTCATACTAATCTCAAAAATAGCGAAATAATGACCAGCTTCATTGATTCGGTACAGAAATACCTAACAGACAGTTTCGACGACCTACAGGAAGTTGAAATTATCGTTCCCAACAACAGAACCCGGTCCGCACTGCTATCATCGCTGAAGAGAAACGCCACTAAAGTATGCTGGGCGCCAAAGATTACACCTATTAAGGAAATATTTGCAAGAAACACCAAACTCCATGAGGTCGAAAACGTTGTAATGACCTACATACTTTACAAAGTCTTCACAAAACACATCGAAGAAGAAAAAGAGACGAGCTTCGACAATTTCTACAATTTTGGCGAGGTTCTGTTAAGCGACTTCGACGACATTGACAAATATCTTGTAAATCCGGAAAAACTATTCTGCAACATTGCCGATGCCAAGGAAATAGACATAAGATTTGCCGACTTCGAAGACGAACTTATCGAAATTCTCCAGTCGTTCTGGCAAAACATATCCAGCACTTCGGTTATCGACAAGAAAATAAAAAGCCTAGAATTATGGCAAAAAATGCCCGACATATACAATGACTTCACTTCCGAACTCCGCAAAAAAGGTGTAGGTTACCAAGGCATGATATACCGCGACTTTGTGGAAAACAGAATGTTTCTTACTTCTTTCGATTCAGAAAACTATGCATTTGTAGGCTTCAGCGCACTCAACAAATGCGAAAAAAGTCTGTTCCGTCACATACGCAAAATAACGAACGACAAAAACGGCAAATGCCTTTTTTTCTGGGATGCCGACAAATACTACACCGACAACAAAAGTCAGGAAGCAGGTCTTTTTCTTCGCAACGACCTCAATGAATTCCCGCTGCCTCATGGATTCGAGCTTTCGGACACAATAAAAGACATATACAAAAAAGACATACAGATCATAGAAGTACCTTCGTCGGTAGCACAAACCAAATTAATCCCCGATATACTTAAGGAATACGAAAACATTGACGGTAAAACTGCAATAATTCTAGGTGACGAGAAACTACTTGTGCCACTCGTGTATTCGCTCCCCGAAGAAATAGAAAACAAAATGGGAGCAAAAATTTCGCTGTCGTACAATATTACGATGGGCTACCCTCTTAGCTACACGGCATCGGCAAGTTTTGTGCAAATAATAATGAAACTGGCAATGCACAGGTCGTCTGGCAAAACACAGGATAGCAAGACCTACCTCAACCGAAAAGACATTCTCTCGGCAACAAAGCATAGTTTCTCCAGAACATACGTCTCATCCGAACTCACAAACGACATCATCGACATAATCATGAAAAGCAAAATAGACTACGTTGACGCTGAATCAATAAGCGAACAAGTAGCCTCAAATGACATGCTCAAGGTAATGTTCGATGTTGAGGAAATGAAAAAATCATTTCCGAAGTACATAATATCGGTATGCAATTTCGTTTACGAGAATGTTCTTTGTAACGAAGGATATGAAACCGAGTCCGACTTCATGCACAAAATAATAACGCTCTTCACCTCATTCCAGAATGCGCTGGGAGATGACATAGTATTCGAAGGAGACCACATGTACTACAAGCTGATGACAAGCATGATAAAGCAAAGCAACATGGCCTTCGAAGGAAAATCGGACGACAAGATGCAAATTCTCGGTTTCATGGAAACACGAAGCCTCGACTTCGACAACATAATAATGCTGTCGATGAACGAGGACACCTTCCCGAAATCCAACTACAAAGACAGCATGATTCCATACAATCTGCGCAAAGCCTTCTCTATGCCTTCAATAGAATTCCAAAATAGCATATTTGCCTACTATTTTTACAGACTTCTGCAGAGATGCCAGAGCGTACGCATGCTATATTGCACCGAAGGCAAGATTTCACACGCCGAAAAGTCAAGGTTCATAACCCAGATGGAATACGAGCTCAACCCAATTGAGATACTCGAAAAAACTTCGAAACACAACACAACCAAAAGTTACGAGGTTCGCCCATCACAAACTCCGGCAATAGAAATTGCAAAGACAGAAAACACAATAAATAGAATCCACGATTTACTTGGCTGCAATAACAATGGTCAGGAAAAAGAAGTAAGAAACGGAGCCTACCCAAAACTGATAAACACTTATCTTACCTGCCCAGTTCAATTCTATTTCGAATATATCGAAAAACTGATACAAGAACCAAGCATCGACGACGACAATACAGCTCTCGACTTTGGAAACCTTCTTCACGAATCATGTCAATATTTATACAAGAATTACATTGGCAAAACTATTGATAAAGAAGATTTTGCGAAAATAAAGAACAACATAGAAGATGCCATCGACTTTGCCGTATGCAAGGTGTTTAACGTAAACAAAAGCGAAGAGATCCAGTTTAACGAAGCAAAGTCGAACATAACGATAAAGCCTCTCAAAGCATATTTGAAGAAAATTGTACAAAACGACGAGGATTACGCACCATTCCAGATTATCGATCTGGAAAACGAAAAAATTCATGCCGAAAACAACAGCGACAAGTACAATTATACTACGAAATATGAAGTTGACGGTAAAAATGTACTTCTTAAAGGCAAAATCGACCGCATTGACCTTAAGGATGGTATTATGCGTGTAATCGACTATAAGACAAGCAACATAGACGACACGAAAAAGACATATACCGAAAATTTCTGGACTCCCAAGGAATTTAAATCCAAAGAAGCGGCACAAGTACTAATATATTCGTTAATAATGTCGCAGCTAAAGCCAGAATACAAAGTTCAACCATGCATTATAAGCGTGACAAAACTTGACGACTACAAATTAAAATACAAGAATCAGGATGGCAAAAAAAGCAACATAGAAACATATCAGGACACAAATGTTTTCATCAACGGAGCAGAAATACCTTTAAGCGAAGACATTAACTCCAATTTGCAAAGCATTTTGAGTGAATTGCTGAACAAGGATAAAAATTTCAAGCAGACAGAAAATGTACAGAACTGCAGGTACTGCCCATACAACAAAATATGCAATAAGAACAATGGATAATGAAATTTAGATAAAATGCTAAAATGGCTTTAAACCTTTTAGCTCATTCAAAATTGTATAGTCGCGGCGCGCCACGACACAACAAGAAGAAACATATAAATCAGAAATATTAAAAATTAAAACAACCTAATACAATGAAAAGAATCTTTACAATCGTAGCACTGACTACAATGGCATTAGCCTTGAGCGCACAACATGTGGCTCGCACAATGAATTTCGAAGGCACTTCGAGAAAGTATATGGAATACATTCCGACAAGTTCACCCGACGGAAGCATGCCGGTTGTTTTCCTTCTTCACGGACTAGGCGGCACCTGCGCCGACTTCTCTTCAGGCTTACACTTCGAGAATGTTGCTCCCAAATGGATTATAATCACACCCGAAGCAACCAATGCTAACGTATATAGCATTAACCTAGGGGCAGCATGGGCAGCTGGAGTTGGCGACGAATCCCTAAGTGTTAATCTAAATTCTAACGTCAACGATGAAGGATTCATTCTTGCTATCCTCGACACCCTCATCACCAATTACAATGTCGATACCGACAGCGTTTTTGTGGCTGGCTTCTCGATGGGCGGATTCATGAGCAACAAGATGGCAATCAAACATGCTGACAGAATCAAGGCAATAGCATCTGTAAGCGGAACAATAGGCCATTACCAAGCATTTGAACCTACTGGAAACATAAACACCATGCACATACACGGCACCGCCGACGAAACTATATCATACGCCGATGCCAGCTTTTCATTCAGCTACATGAATCAAGAAATAACACTACACGTGGGAACCGGTGCAGAAGAAACTGTTAATCTGTGGCGCAACTACAACGAATGCGGTGCTGAACCATTAGTATACAATTTTGAGGACACCAAAAACGACGGCTTAACATTCGAACAATACTCCTACAAGAATGAAAATACTGGCAAAAGAACTGTCTTCATTAAGGTAAACAACGGCACTCACGACTGGTACAACGGTTCTTCGAACGACATCGACTACAACACCGAGATTTACAAGTTCTTCACAGGAAAAATAAATGGAGAAAGCGGCATCGAAACAAATATGGCCGAAAAATTCAGCATCTACCCTAACCCTGCCGCAAACATTGTAAACGTTACAACTGACGGCAATACAGAACTTGCAATTTTCAATGCTACAGGAAAAGAAATCAAACGCATAAGCACAAACGAAAGTACTACATCAATCGACATTTCCGACATGCCTAACGGACTATATTTCGTTGTCGCTAACGGTCGCGCACAAAAGCTGACAATCGCTAGATAACCGGTAATATTTATCATAAAAACGGAGTCCAGATTCTGAAACAAGTTCAGAATGACAGACTCCGTTTTTTTTATTTTTATGGCTAAAAAATCCATAAAAATTTTTAAATTTTTAAGCATATTTTTCATTACCTTTGCGGACTTTATAAAATAATAAACAGGGAATGAATCAGACTCATCATTACGAAGGTCTTACAGACGCTCAGGTTCTTGAAAGTAGAGAACAAAACGGCACAAACATACTTACACCTCCTCAACGCGAATCGCTTTGGAGTAAATTTATAGATTGCTTTTCCGACCCGCTCATACGAATACTTCTAATCGCACTTTTGCTCTCGATAGGCATATCGATATACCAGTTCGGCTGGTGTGGCGAAGGGGCTACAGTATTCTTCGAACCTGCGGGAATACTTATAGCCGTACTTCTGGCAACAATGGTCGGATTCTTCCTCGAACTTAGCAACGAAAAGACATTCCAGAGCCTCAACGAGGTAAACGATGAAACTCTTGTCAAGGTTATCCGCAACGGAAACGTATGCGAAGTACAGCGCAAGGAAATCGTTGTTGGCGACATCGTTCTCCTCGAAATCGGTGAGGAAGTGCCAGCCGACTGCGAACTGCTCGAATCGTTCAACCTGATCATGAACGAATCGTCGCTTACCGGCGAACCGCAGTGCAACAAGACTACAGACCCTGCTCATTTTGACAAGGACGCCACCTACCCTTCAAACCATGTTCTTAAAGGCACGACAATAATCGAAGGCTACTGCACCGCCAGGGTTATCCGCGTAGGCGACAGCACCGAATGCGGAAAGGTATTCAAGGCAGCACAGGTCGAAGAAGGCGACCCCACTCCTCTTAGCAAGAAACTCGACTGGCTGAGCAAAATCATCACAACTGCCAGCTACATAATCGCAGGACTTATCATCGTGGGCAGACTTATCGTTTATTTTGTCCAGGGTGATGCCGATTTTGGTGAAACCGAAGGCATTATAGCTTTTGTAAAGTATGTCCTCGACACAATAATGATTGCTGTAACATTGATTGTTGTGGCCGTTCCCGAAGGTTTGCCAATGAGCGTAACTCTCAGCCTTGCTTTCAGCATGAAGCGACTGATGAAACAAAACACGCTTCCTCGTACAATGCACTCCTGCGAAACCATGGGAGCAACCTCGGTGATTTGCACAGACAAGACCGGCACACTCACGCAGAACCAAATGAAAATATACGATACTTTCTTCGATTCGCTTACCGACCAAAAGTTAACCGACGACAATGCATCTCGTCTGCTCGAAGAATGTATTGCAATGGACACTAGCGCCAACCTAGACTATTCCAATCCACAGAAAGCCAAGACGATAGGCAGCCCAACCGAAGGTGCTGTTCTTCTTTGGCTCAACGACTTTGGCATCGACTACCGCACAATTCGTGAAAATACCGAAATTGTCGATAGGATTCCATTCACAACCAAGAACAAATACATGGCAACCGTAGTAAAGTCGAAGGTTGCCGACGGAAACATACTATATGTAATTGGCGCACCAGACATACTCATTGCCCATAGCAACATTTCTGACACAGACAAGTCGAAATACGAGACAAAACTTGCCGAATACCAAAGCAAGGCAATGCGTACTTTAGGTTTTGCATACTTACCAGTTGCCGACGGTCAGAAAGTTTTCGAAGATGGAAAACTTTGCATAAATAACTTGCAGATGCTTGGTGTTGTTGCAATTTCCGACCCGATTCGTCCCGAAGTGCCAGCAGCAATACGCGACTGCCTCAATGCAGGTATTTCCGTTAAGATTGTAACAGGCGATGCACCAGGCACAGCAAAGGAAATCGGTCGTCAGCTTGGACTTTGGACAGAAAACGACACCGATGCCAACATACTTCTCGGTCAGGACATTACAGAAATGACCGATGAGCAGCTAAAGGCAGTAATCGCCAATGTTAAAATCATTTCGCGCGCCCGTCCGAGCGACAAGGAACGCGTCGTGAAAATGCTCAAAGAACTCGACATGGTGGTTGCTGTTACCGGCGACGGCACAAACGATGCACCAGCACTCAACGCCGCCGACGTAGGTCTTTCGATGGGCGACGGAACCGCCGTGGCAAAGGAAGCCAGCGACATGACCATCCTCGACAACTCGTTCAGCACCATAGCAAACGCCGTAATGTGGGGACGTTCGCTCTACAAGAACATACAGCGTTTCATAATGTTCCAGATGACAATAAACGTTGCTGCCTGCCTTATCGTGCTGGTCGGAGCATTCCTCGGAACCGAATCGCCGCTCACAGTAACACAGATGCTCTGGGTAAACCTCATAATGGACACCTTTGCAGCTTTGGCACTTGCCTCGCTCCCACCATCTAAGTCGGTGATGAACGAAAAGCCTCGCAAGGTAACCGACCCAATCATCAACAAGCCAATGGCAGGAAGAATTTTCGGCATTGGCGGACTATTCTTCGTATTGCTTCTCGGAATATTGATGCTGTTCCAGCATTCAAACATAATTTCACTTACCAACATAAGCGGCATTTTCGGACACTTCGCCGAACTTACCGACAAGGAACTGAGCTTATTCTTCACGATTTTCGTAATGCTCCAGTTCTGGAACATGTTCAATGCCAAGGCATTTATGACTGGCAAGTCGGCATTCTCGGGAATGCTGTCGTGCAAGTGGTTCCTGGTAATCGCCATTGTAATTTTCTTCGGTCAGATACTGATTGTTGAAGTTGGCGGACAGATGTTCAACGTTTGCCACCTCGAAATTCTCGACTGGCTGATAATAGTTGGAGCAACATCCATAGTGCTGTGGATTGGTGAAATCGTTAGGGCTATCAGAAAACGGTAAAGAAATAATATGATTACAAGTCTTGATATAGATGCAAAATCATACGAACCGAACAACGTGTTCAGGATAGATGACAACACCGCCATTATCACTGACGGCAAATCCACATTCGGCATATACAAGGACCACATATATAAGATTCTGGATGGCGAAACAATTCCAACTTTCAATATAAGCGACATTGAAGAAATGGAATTGTACAACAAGCTGGCAACATATCTAAAGGAATACGGCACTCCATACCACGAAACAGATATTGACGATAAAGGTAGAACAATAATATTGCACGAAAAAGTACTTGGATATTCGCTTGGTGAAGACAAAGACGAAATTGCAAAAGACGGCTTTGAATACGATGATTTATACAACCTCGATTGTTCTATTTGCGAACTAATAGCCCCTCGCCTAAAACGCTTCAAGGAACTGGACCCTGGTTGCCCTTGCGATATGTCATTCGAAGAATGGCAAGGAATCCTTGACAAGATGATGTGGGCTTTCGAAAATTATCGCAACAACGACGAGGCTGACGAAAACAGAGTAAACGAAGGCTTGGACTTATTCCACAAATATTTTCAAAACCTCTGGTACTAACATAAAAACATAAAAGCATTGAAAAAAACTGCAATTATTTGTGTGCTAATCGCCACATTTTCAACAATATGCACTAGCATATATTCACAACAAAATGCTCATTCCGATACAATTACAGTTGTTGCCGTAGGCGACATAATGTTCGGTTCCATCTTCCCCGACAGAAGCTACCTGCCACCAAACGAAAACTACAAGGGTTTTCTCGACGAGGTTAAGCCTTACTTCAACGGAGACATTGTCTTCTGCAACATGGAAGGTGTACTTGCCGACACGTTAGTTCCCGAATGCTGTCCTTTCTGTTTCGGAATGCCATCGGTATTTGCCAACGGATACAAGGAAGCCGGATTCAACCTAATCAGCGTAGGCAACAACCATGCTAACGACTTCCGTGTGTATGGACGTGAAAACACGGCAAAAATCCTCGACAAGATGGGATTTAACTGGGCCGGCTATGCAACAAAACCATCGTGTACATTCACGATAAACGGTGTAAAATACGGTTTCTGTGCGTTCTCACCCAACACAGCCATTGCCTACCTGCACGACAAGCAATTGGTTGCCAACACAATAAAGACACTCCGTAAATCGTGCGACATCGTTATCGTCTCGATGCACTGCGGCGGCGAAGGCAAAAAGTATAGACACCTGACACGCCAAGACGACTACTACATAGAACAGAACCGCGGCAATGCCTACCAGTTTGCCCACGATGCCATCGACAATGGTGCCGACATTGTTCTTGGTCATGGTCCTCACGTAACACGTGCAATCGAAATATACAAGGGCAAATTCATTGCCTACAGCATGGGAAATTTCTTCACATACAACACCATTAATATAAACGACGAAATGGGCCTCGCTCCTATTTTCCGATTCAAGCTAAGTGCAAGCACCGGAAATTTCATCAGTGGTGAAATAATATCGACCTACCAGACAAAACCGAACAAAGGTCCGCACATTGACCCACAAAAGCGAGTTCTAAAAATAATACAGGAACTTACCGCTGCCGACATCTACGACAATTTGCCGAGGATTTCAAACGACGGAAAAATTCTTCCTCCGAAATAGATAAGAAACAATACAGCACAAAAAAAGGGATTCCGCAGAATCCCTTTTTTATTTTATTGCGATAACATTATTCTTTAATGTTCGGCTGTTCAAGGCCATAACCTTTTTTCTTATCAACAGCCTTGAGGTATATTGAAATGAGCAATGCAGCAATACCAAGTGCAGCAAGCATAATGAGAGCCCAAGTGTAATCAAGCTCGTGAGCTGCTGTACCTTCAGCGTTAGTTCCGTTGAGAACCAAACCGATAAGTGCTGGGAACAAACCAAGACCTATATTCTGAATCCAGAATATTGCAGCATAAGCCGAACCGATAATCTTTTCGTCAACCAACTTTGGAACGCTAGGCCACAAAGCAGCAGGTACCAACGAGAACGAAGCTCCGAGTACGAGAATGGTTACGTAAGCGATTACAGTACCACCAACAGCACTACCCTTGAACATCGGGAGGATGAATGCGAAAGTGAGGTGGCAGATTACAAGCAATATCGAACCGAGCATAAGCATTGTTGCAGCCTTACCCTTATGGTCAACATAGTTACCAAGGATAGGAGTAATTGCTACAGCCAACAATGGGAATACTGCAAAAATGGTCTCGGCAGTACCTCTCATGTAACCCATGTAGCAGTAAACTACCAATGCAATAACAGCAAATCCCATCAAACCGAACTTCAAGCCTTTCTTCTTTGAGAAATTGCTTGCAAATGAGCAGATAGCAACAATCAACATAATAATATACTGAACGATTGTCACAGAAATCGGGAACGATTCTGTACTACCGCCCCAATATGTACTTGCATCAGCAGGATTCAATGTCAAGTTGCACTGAAGCATATTAACAGCATATTTCTGGAATGGGAAGATTGCCGAGTAGTAAAGTACGCAAAGCAAAGCTACAAGCCAGAACCCTAAGCTTGTGAAAATCTTGCCCAAATCTTTGAATTTAAATGGATCGTCCTTTTCTTCTGCTTCACCAGTCTGAGAATCAAGTTTCTTATCCATGAAGAAATATACAATGAACATCATCAAGGCAATGCAAAGCAGTACAACGCCGAACTTTACAGCGTTATCTACATGAATTTCGCCACCAAGTTTTGCAAAATACGGTGAGAAAATCATACAGGTTGCAACACCGAGACGAGCGAGAGCCATTTCCGAACCCATAGCCAAAGCTGTTTCGCGGCCCTTGAACCATTTAACAATACCACGGCTAACAGTAATACCTGCCATTTCACAACCGCAACCGAAAAGCATGAAACCTATTGCAGCAAGTTTTGCAGATGCCGGCATACCTTCAGCAAACGGGAAGATAGTACCTATAATAGGAAATTCGCCATCCCAGTTAAGATGATTGGTGAACCATTCTTCAAGACCGGTACCGATAAAGCTCTCACTAACAGCATAGTACTTTATGAAACCACCTATCAACATTACAGCACCCGAAAGTACAGCAGTGAAACGGACTCCCATTTTGTCGAGGATGATACCAGCAAAAATGAGGAAAAAGACATAGACGTTGAGGAAAACCTCCGCACCCTGCATTCTGCCAAACGAAGCACTGTCCCAACCGCGGGTGTCCTGCATCAAGTCCTTGATAGGCGACAGAATGTCCATAAATATGTATGAACAGAACATCGCCAAAGCCAACAACAGCAATGCGAGCCAGCGCATGGTCGCATTGTCTCTCAATGTAAGTTTTTCTGACATAACTATTTTCTATTTAAAATTATTTGACCGCAAATTTACTAAAAAATTGGCAAGGCAATTATTTTTTTGAAAAATGTTGATAACATTACTAGCTAAAATCTTAGTTTCCAACAACATCCCAATACAAAAGACTGCGATTTATATTTTAAGACGTTGCACGCAACGTCTCTACAATAACGTATTGTCGCGGTGCGCCACAACACAACAGACGCAAAATTTTGCGTCACAAATCAAAATCACAAAAATTGTTGAAAAATTTTGCAATCCTCTCAACGAAAATACTATCTTTGCTATTTCGATACAAAATAGAGAACATATGAACAATGCAAGAAAAATAGGCGAAGATTTGTACTGGATTGGTGCAAGCGACCGCAGAATCAACCTCTTCGAGAACATAATGCCAGTTCCGCAGGGTGTATCGTACAATGCATACCTGCTGAAGGACGAGAAAAATGTACTCATCGACACTTCCGACAACTCGGTTTCGGAACAATTCTTTGAGAACCTCTATTCGCTTGTCGGCGACAACGAAAAACTGGACTACATAATCGTAAACCATGTTGAACCCGACCATAGTTCGCTGCTTTGCCGCACCGCCTACGAATATCCCGAAGCAAAAATCATCTGCAGTGCACAGGCACAGAAGATGATTCTGCAGTTCTTCGACTGCATAGCAACCGAACGCTTCATTACCGTAAAGGAAGGCGACAAGATGAGTTTCGGCAAGCACGAATTCAATTTCTGCACCGCACCTATGGTTCACTGGCCAGAAGTCATTGTTAGCTACGACATTACAACCAAGACATTGTTCTCGGCAGATGCTTTCGGAACATTCAAGGCTCTCAACGGAAACCTTTTCGCCGACGAAGTCAACTTCGACCGCGACTGGCTCGACGAAGCACGCCGCTACTACTCCAACATCGTAGGCAAGTACGGCACACAGGTACAGAACCTTTTGAAAAAGGCTTCAACACTGGAAATAAAGATGTTATGCCCGCTTCACGGACCAATCTGGCGCGAAAATATCGGCTATTTCGTTGACAAGTACGACAAGTGGAGCCGCTACGAAGCCGAGGACGATACCATATTAATAATATACGGCTCGCTGTACGGTCACACCGAATCGGCTGCCAACATTGTCGCTTCACGCCTTGCCGAGGCCGGACAAAAAAACATTGCAATGTACGACGCTTCGGTTACACATCCGTCCTACTTGCTTTCGGAAGCATTCCGTTGCCGTAGGATTGTAATTCTTTCGTCCACCTACAATGCCGAAGTCTATACTCCAGTAAAGATTTTCATCGACGAGATGAAATCGCACAACCTGCAGAACCGCGTGTTTGCCGTAGCCGAAAACGGCACCTGGGCACCGACAGCAGGAAAGCAGATGCGTGAAATGCTGGCATTCAACAACAATGTCATCTGCGACACCACGCTCACAATCAAGTCGGCATTGAACGAAAGCCAGAAGGACAGCGTTGACAAATTTGTAAATGAGATTTTGAACAAATAATTACTAACCCTAAAACAGACACGAATATGAAGAAGTATGTTTGTAAGATTTGCGGATATGTTTACGACCCGACAGCAGGTGACCCAGACGGCAAAATAGCTCCGGGAACCGCATTCGAAGACTTGCCGGACGACTGGACCTGCCCTCTCTGCGGAGTTGGAAAGGAAGACTTTGAAGAAGAATAGT
>DBYO01000024.1:202-114897 GCA_002310235.1 Bacteroidales bacterium UBA1184 | reverse complement strand
CTCACCAGCGCCGATGGTACTGCGTATTGTGTGAGAGTAGGTCGCCGCCGTCCTTCAAAGTCCTGACTAACCGTCAGGACTTTTTTTGTGCATATACTAGAGAGTTCTTCCCGATCTCATAAAAATATTTTTATACCCCTTTGTGCATAGAAATATCAATGAAATTTGAATAAGTAATTCAAAATTTGTCTAATTAATTCCGAAAGCAATTGAACTTGATATTCTATGTGCTGGCGATGGGTAAACCTGCCGACACATTATTTATTCTTCCCATTCTATCTCTTTGTCCTCCCCATCTGGTGTGCGGAATATAATCTTTTTGATTTTTCCCTTGTTCTTAAGTAATCTATAGGTACAATAATCGCTAATAGGAATTCCATCTGCACTTATCATATAATCGCCAGTGCGAATGCCTTTCATGTATTCCTTTGAACCTTCGCGTACAGTTACTTTTAGCGCGCCAATGCTGTCTCCATAGGTGGGATATATATGAAAATCATCAAAGTCTTCGTTTCCTATAACTACACCCGAATTCTCGTTGTGAGGAAGAAACACTAGATGTTGTTTTTGTGCATTAATAATCAGTGAGGCATATTTCAATACGCAAGAACCTACAAGCATACTGCGTGTTCCTGTCGATAGCCATAGATCTTCGAATTTTGCATCTCCAATACCAAATTCAGGGATGTGAAGTGTCTTAGCGATAATAGTATCTTGAACTAGACCCAAAAGACTAGCCTGTGATTTTATCGTAGTATCCACACGCACGGTTGTTTTGTCGATTGCCTCCTTAATCTTTGTGTTATTGCTTGACCTTTTGTCCAACCAGTATTGTGACAAATCAATCCATCCGCCAATGTATCCTGAATCGAAAAGCATTTGGTATTTACCATAGGGGAACTGTATTAAAACATCGGGTTTGGTGTCCTTATAGTATTTAAGTGCGGTGTGCTTTTTTTCTTCTTTTGCAAAGAACCCCTTGCGATCGGTCACTACCATAAGGCTGTCTTTTGTGTCAAATTTTATAGAAAGACCTTTTGCTGCGAGATTGAATCCCAATGCGCCATCAATTTTACCGCAAACATAATTGTTAAAAGTCTCGCTTCTGACCATCGTATAGTTTTCGATAGTGGTGTTTCCAATTTTTATAGGTGGAAATTTGTATAAAGGGATCTTCTGACTTTTCTTGTTGGAATCTACAATTATTATTGAGTCTATAGGCGTCATCCATTCCTCTTTCTCTGCTACCCAGAATCCTTTTTCGGCTCCAGTGTCGAACATCAGATTCTTTGTGCTGCCATTTATTTCCGCTGGAATGATTATTGCTCCTTTCCAAATTTCAATTTTTATCGTGTCAACGAAATTATGTCGGGAAATGTTGAACGATTTTGCATACGGGTCCTGTGCTGCAGAATGTAATGCTGCTGCCAATAAAAAGATAATTGTGATACAATGTTTCAAATTCCTCATATTTCCTATTATTTATTAAGTGCAAATTTAATATTTTTTTGATACGGTGTCTCAAATACGTGTTTCCTCTCTCCAACTATTTTATGTTCAAAAAATTAACAGATTATGAACATCTAACCAATGAAAATCCCACTTGAGGGACATTTCAAGAAATTTGCATTGTTTATAATGGTCTTATTATCAGTAAGATACCTTTTGTAAATTGCTTCAAAATTTATTTTTCATTACCATGATTTATCTGAAAAAAAAGTAATAATTTTGCACGATATTTTTGATTATAAAAGAATAAGATGATAAAAATTACTTTACCCGACGGTTCGGTTAAGGAATACCAGCAAGGTGTTACTGGTATGGAAATAGCTGAAAGCATCAGTCCGAGGCTTGCCAAGGAAGTGCTTTCTATCAGTGTAAATGGTAAGGTTCAGGATTTGACCATGCCAATAATGGAAGATGCTTCCATAAAGTTGCACAAGTTCGAAGATGAAGAAGGTAAGCACGCTTTCTGGCACACCTCTTCACATATTATGGCCGAGGCAATACAGAAGTTGTTCCCAGGAACAAAGTTCGGTATCGGTCCCGCTGTTGAAAACGGTTTCTACTACGACATCGAACTTCCCGATGGAAAAATCCTTTCGGAAAACGATTTCGCAGCAATCAACAATAAGATGATGGAAATCTGCAGAGCCGATTCAAATCTCGTAAGAAAAGACATCTCGAAGGCCGACGCTCTCAAATTGTTCGAGGAACGCGGCGACGAATACAAGGTGGAACTCATCTCCGAACTCGAGGACGGCAAGATCACCCTTTACAACCAGGGTGAATTCACAGACCTCTGTAAGGGTCCGCATATTCCATCTACAGGCTATGTAAAGGCTATCCAGGTATTGAGCTTGGCTGGCGCTTACTGGCGTGGCGACGAAACCCGCAAGCAGCTTACCCGCGTTTACGGTATCAGCTTCCCGAAGCAGAAAATGTTGGAAGAATACATCACTATGCTCGAAGAAGCCAAGAAACGCGATCACCGCAAAATCGGAAAGGAACTCGAATTGTTCATGTTCTCCGATATGGTTGGTAAGGGTTTGCCTATCTGGTTGCCAAACGGTACCGCATTGCGTCTGCGTCTCGAAGATTTCTTGAAGAAAATCCAGAAGCGCTACGGCTACCAGCAGGTAATGACTCCGCACATCGGTAACAAGGCTTTGTATGTTACTTCGGGTCACTGGGATCACTATGGTAAGGACTCGTTCCAGCCTATTACCACTCCCGAAGAAGGTGAAATGTACTTGCTCAAACCGATGAACTGCCCTCACCACTGTATGATTTTCAAGAACAGCCCACGCAGCTACAAGGATTTGCCTCTGCGTATTGCTGAATTCGGTACAGTTTACCGCTACGAGCAGTCGGGTGAATTGCACGGACTTACACGCGTTCGTTCGTTCACACAGGACGATGCTCACATTTTCTGCCGTCAGGATCAAGTGAAGGAAGAGTTCATCCGCGTGATGGAAATTATCGAAATCATCTTCAAGGCACTTGACTTCAAAAACTTCGAAGCACAGATTTCGCTCCGCGATCCTAACAACACCACTAAGTATGTTGGTTCCGACGAAGTTTGGGCAATGGCAGAACAAGCAATCATCGACGCTTGCAAGGAAAAGAATCTTCCAGCACGCGTAGAATATGGTGAAGCAGCTTTCTATGGTCCTAAGTTGGACTTCATGGTAAAGGATGCTATCGGTCGTCGTTGGCAGCTCGGTACTATTCAGGTTGACTACAACTTGCCGGAACGTTTCGAACTCGAATATGTTGGCGAAGACAACAAGAAGCATCGTCCGGTTATGATTCACCGTGCACCGTTCGGTTCGATGGAACGTTTCGTGGCTGTTCTTATCGAGCACACTGCAGGTAAGTTCCCGATTTGGCTTGCTCCGAACCAGTTTGTAGTATTGCCAATCAGCGAAAAGTTCAACGACTATGCTCACGAAGTAGTAAACAAGCTTAAGGACTTGAATGTAAACGGTATCATCGATGAGAGAAACGAAAAGATTGGCCGTAAGATTCGCGACAACGAATTGAAGAGAATTCCTTACTTGCTTATCGTAGGCGAAAAGGAACAGGAAAACGGTCAGCTTTCGGTTCGTAAGCAGGGTAGCGGCGATATGGGCGCAATGTCGGTTGAAGATTTCGCAAACATCGTAAACGAAGAAGTAAAGAAATTCATTGATTAAATAAAAGGAGGTAAGTTTTTTATAAATTTTATATGGCAAAAGACAATCAGCAAAACGACTACAGAATTAATCGCGCAATTCGCGCACCGTTTGTACGTGTAACGGGCGACAATGTTGATAAACAGGGAGTTTACAGCATTAGGGAAGCAATAGAAATTGCAGAACAACTGGAAATGGACTTGGTGGAGATAGTTCCTACCGCGGATCCGCCAGTGTGCAAGGTCATTGACTACCAGAAATTCCTCTATCAGCAGAAGCGCAAGCAGAAGGAATTGCAGAGCAAAACCCAGAAGATAACAATCAAGGAGTTGCGCTTTGGTCCGCAGACCGACGACCACGATTATAATTTCAAGTTGAACCATGCCAAGAAGTTTTTGGAGGAAGGCAACAAGGTAAAAGCATACGTGTTTTTCAAGGGACGTTCGATAGTTTACAAAGAGCAGGGCGAAATATTGCTTCTGAAGCTTGCAAACGACCTCGAGGAATACGGTAAGGTTGACCAGATGCCAAAACTTGAAGGAAAGAAAATGCAAATAGTGATATCACCAAAACCTAAAAAGAAATAATAACTTTAAAAATTTAGAACAATGCCAAAAATGAAGACTAATTCCGGAGCTAAGAAGAGATTTTTCTTGACCGGAACAGGTAAGATCAAAAGAAGACATGCTTTCAAGAGTCACATCTTGACCAAGAAGGCAACAAAGCGTAAAAGAGAACTCGCTCACTACACAACAGTAGCTGAAAATAAGGAACATTCAGTAAAGATGTTGCTTGGATTGAAGTAATTCGAGTGTAGTTAGAATGATTAATTAAATTATGAACCAGAACGTTTAGCCTCAAGTTCCGATCAAAAGGACGCTAACGCTCGCAAATTTTAAGATTATGCCAAGAAGTGTAAATGTAGTTGCCGCTAGAAACAGGAGAAGAAAAGTTCTTTCTCAGACTAGAGGTTATTTTGGAGCAAGAAGTAAGGTTTGGACCGTAGCTAAGAACGCATACGAGAAGGGTCTTGCTTATGCATACAGAGACAGAAAAAACAAGAAGAGAGAATTCCGCGCATTGTGGATTCAGAGAATTAATGCTGGTGCTCGTCTAAATGGTTTGAGTTATTCTCAATTGATGGGTAAGCTTCATGCAAACAATATCGACATCAACCGTAAGGTTCTTGCCGACCTCGCTATGAACAACCCAGAAGCATTTGCAGCAATCTGCAACAAGGTAAAATAATTGATATTTTTTAGGTAGGTGATATATCCAAGGTCGTCAGTTTCTGACGACCTTTTTTTGCCTTGGTGCGAAGTTCTAATAAATAGGTATAAATACTTGTTTTGTTCTATAAAATGCTGTTTTCTTATTATTAATGATGCAGTGATTGTTATACATATTTTTAATGTATGTCTATGACAAATGATATGATTGTCTAAAAAAATCCATTGTTGTATAATGTTTATATCAGTAGTCATAGCGTTTAAACTTTTTAATAACTTTGAAGGTTCAAAATATATTATAGTGTATTAGTATATTTGTTAGTTTATTTAGTAACCATTTATTTGTACAAATATGTTTAGAAAATTACTAGCTAAGTCTATATTTGGGCTGATAGTATTGCTATCGCTGATGTTAATCGGCAATAGCGTGTCTGCCCAGATGTCGTATGGCGGAAAGCCATGGACTTTCAGTACGAAAAAGGGAGGTCCCACTTCCTTTATTAAGGTGGAGTACGACGAGATTACTCTCAAGGCTCCCAATGTTGAACTTTTAATTGCTGAGGACTCGGTAAATGCCAGCAAGGACAAAATTCCACGTATTGGTGTGGATATTGATGTTGACATTTCTATGGAAACAGCAGGTACATGGACAGAACTTCCAATGGGAGCACGTCTGTGGACTTTGAAAGTTACTGTTCCTGGTGCAAAAGCGCTTAACCTTGGTTTTGAGAATTTCCATCTTGCCGAAGGTTGCAAGTTGTTTTTCTACAACGAAAACCGCAAGCAGGTGATTGGTGCGTTCACAAGTGAGAACAATCCTAAGGATGGAATTTGGGGTATCGAAGTTATTCAGGGTGAAAATCTGTATGTAGAATATTATGAACCTGCATACAAGAAATCTGGAAATGTTGATAAGACCACATTCCATATCTTTAGTGTAGGTTATTTTTATCGCGACCTACCGCATCTTAGATATTATGAAGAGATGCATACAAAATCTACAGGGTGGCATTCTTCTGGTTCTTGTGAAGTCGATGTCAACTGCTCTCCTGTAGGCGACAACTGGCAGGACGAAAAGCGTGGAGTTGCCGAAATTTACCTTGTGTCCAACAATCAATGGGGTTGGTGTACAGGTACTCTTGTTAATAATACAAGCAATGATGGAACGCCATATTTCCTTACTGCGTACCATTGTGGAGAAGGCGAGACATCTTCATCCGAATACTCAAGGTGGGAGTTCTATTTCAAATATGAAGTTCCTGCAAATCAGGCTTCTGGTTCTGGCACTAGTACTAATATTAGTGAACCTTCTTATAAAACACTTACTGGTTGTACAGAAAAGGCTAGCGGAAGTATTACTGGAGGTTCCGACTTGTTGCTTTTGCAACTCAATACTACACCAGATGCGACATACGAGCCATATTATAATGGATGGAACCGTGCGAACACTGCTCCGTCAAATGGTGTAGGTATCCACCATCCAAAAGGTGATGTAAAGAAGATTTCTACTTATAGTACATCTGCGCAGGGAACATATAGCAATTCTGCAACTAATGCTCACTGGTGTTTGCAATGGAGACAGAATGATAACGGATATGGTGTAACAGAAGGCGGTTCATCTGGTTCACCTCTGTTCGATAGCAATGGTTTAGTAGTAGGTTCCCTTACTGGAGGTGGTGCATCTTGTAGTGCGCAAACAGCCTACGACTACTACGGAAAATTCTCGTATCACTGGGAGTCAAACGGAACTGCCGATAACAAACGACTTAAACCATGGCTTGACCCAACAAATTCAGGAGTAACATCTTGTAATGCCTACGATCCTTTTGCGACAGAGCCTCCAATAATTGGTTTTGCTGCATCGCAGACTACTATATTAGAAGGAGGATCTGTAGATTTCTATAACTATACTACAAATAGTCCTCTTTCATATTCATGGACATTTGAGGGCGGAACTCCATCGACAAGTACCGATCGGGAACCGACAGGTATTACCTATAATACCATTGGAACATACGATGTAACTCTTTCTGCAACCAATACAAATGGAACAAATTCGGGAACAATAACCGATTACATAACGGTTATTTCTCCAACAGGTATGCATTGTGATACATTGGTACAATTTGTAGGCTCGCCTACTATTTATGGGCTAGGTAATGGTTATGTTTCTGGAACTAACGGATACAACATGACATCGTGGGCGGAAAGGTATACATCTGTAAATCCGTTCAATAAGCTAAACGGTTTCAGATTTTATCCGATTGTAGATAATGGTACAAATGCAAATGCAACTTTCAATGTGTGGAATTTGTCTAGTGGTTATCCTGACGTGGTAATTGCATCAAAGTCAATATCTATGGCTACACTTGAAAATGCAATGAATGGTGATGGTTATATTGATATTATTTTTGATAATCCGATTGACATTCCTGGTGAAGGTTTTGCAATAGGATTTGACCGTCCTGGTAATCCTGCTTCGGGGGATACTTTGGCAACCTATACTAACTCGGACGATGGATTAATAAATTCCGCATGTGTTTATTATGAAGGAGATTGGTATATATATTCAGAGGTGATGGACGTTGTTAATTTCCAATATCTTATATTCCCATTTGTTTGTTATGATGGAACTTCGGCTCCAGGAGCGGATTTTACCGCAGCACCACGTTCTGTAGCTGTTGGTGGAAGCGTTAATTTTTCAGACATATCCAATGGTCGTGTAACTTCGCGTTCATGGACTTTTGAGGGAGGAACACCATCTACTAGTACTGATGAAAATCCAGTTGTAACATATTCGTCTGCAGGAAGTTTCCCAGTATCGCTTACGGTAAGTAACGAAAATGGTTCCAATACTAAGACGGTGGCTGGTTATATTAATGTATATGCTCCGAATTTCTCACTCGATTTCGAGGCTTGTGCCGATTTTCAGGTAGATAATTTCTACCCATGGACAACTTATGACGGCGATGCTTCAGGAACATATGGAATCCAAGATGTTGATTACGAAAATTCAGGTTATACAGGTTCGTTTATTGCTTTCAATGCTTCGGCTACAGATCCAGCTCTCGGTACTGCTTGGTCTGCACACGGAGGAAATCGTTGTGGTATGTGTTTTGCTTCTACTACTCCACCAAACAATGACTATTTGATGACCCCTGCAATTACATTGTGTTCAAATGCAACATTCTCGTTTTGGGCAAAGGCAATTTCTAGTTCCTATACAGAGAAATTCAATGTATTGCTTTCTACAACAGATAATAATCCTTCAAGTTTTACTACAAAACTTAGCGGGAACACTGCTGTTAGTGCTACAACCACTTGGACAGAATACTCATACAATTTGTCAGCATATTCAGGTCAGACAGTATATCTGGCAATACAATGTGTGTCGAATGATGCATTTGCATTCATGATTGACGATATTGTAATAACAGGAGATTGTAATTCTGCACCAGATGCAGATTTCATTGCCGACAACACTAGTGTTGTTAGAGGGGAAACTGTTAGTTTCACCGATATTTCATCTCAGATGCCTACTTCATGGTCATGGACTTTCGATGGTGGTACTCCAGCAACAAGTACAGAACAGAATCCAAGAGTTGTATACAATACTCCTGGTACTTATACTGTAAGCCTTACAGTAACAAACGCTCAGGGTTCCAACACCGAAACCAAGACTGGCTACATTACAGTAACCCGTCCTTATGAAGTTATCGTTGAATGGAACTTCCCGACAACAAGTGCCGATGCAACTGCTGATGCTGGTATCCAGGCTAACCTTACCAAGACCTTGACCGTTGACGGTGGCGTAGGTACAATATCCTATACTGCTGATGGTGCATCAACTAAATGTGCAAGAGCTACGACTTGGAATAATGGTAATAATTCAAAATATTGGACAGTAAATTTCACTACTTCAGGTTACGAAAACATAAAGTTCTGGTCAAAACAGAGCGGAAGCGGTAACCGGTCGCCTAGAGATTTCAAGGTACAGTACAGTTTGAACAATTCCACATGGACTGATGTTTCTGGAGCAACTGTAGTTTGTGGGACTAACTGGACATCAGGTATACTTGAAGGGATTTCGCTTCCTGCAGAATGCAACAACCAGAATACTGTTTACTTACGATGGATAATGACATCAAACACAGGAATTGGGGGAACGCAGAACGTTAATACAAATTCGTATGCATATATCGATGACATTGTTGTAAAAGGTATAGAAATGGCAGCAGCTCCAGAAGCAGAATTTACCGCAAATACAACTAGCGTTTGTGCTGGTGCAACGGTAACTTTCACCGACCAGAGTACAAATATTCCTACTTCGTGGACATGGAACTTCGGAGACGGTGGAACTTCTACCGATCAGAACCCGACACACACCTACGCAACTGCAGGTACTTATACTGTAAGCTTGGTTGCCGGCAATGCCAATGGTACCGATACCGAAACCAAGACCAATTACATTACTGTAAATGCTGCACCTACAGTATCGATTACTGCTCCGCAGGCATACTGCGCTGGCGAAACAGCACAAATCAATGCTACGGTTTCGGGTGCAACAACATACGCATGGCGCGGTCCTAGCAGCTACACTGCTTCTACACAGAACGCTTCGATAGCTAACGCTACTGCATCGAACGCAGGTACATACACAATTACCGTAACAAGCGCTGCTTCGTGTACTGCTACAGCTTCGGTAACCCTTACTATCAATGCAGCTCCTTCGCTGACTGCTTCAAATGGTGGCCCTTACTGCGAAGGTGCAACAATAGCTCTTTCTGCAACTGGCAATGGCGGCACTTCATATTCGTGGAGCGGTCCCGATGGATTCACTTCTACTCAGCGTAATCCATCCATAACAAATGCCGATGCCGACAATGCTGGTACTTATACAGTAACTCTTACCAATAATACTACCGGTTGCTCGACTACTGCAACTACCGATGTTACTGTAAATGCTCTTCCTTCACTTAACCCGTCGAACGATGGTCCTTACTGTGCAGGAAGCACTATCAGACTTACTGCAAATGGTTCTGGCGGAACTACTTACGCATGGAGCGGACCTAATTATACTTCTAATGTTGCAAATCCAACAATTACCAATTCTGCAGCTTCGAATGCTGGTACATATACAGTAACCCTTACCAATAATACTACTGGATGTTCGGCTGAGGCTAGCACGGTGGTTGTTGTAAACGAAAATCCTACAGTTATCGCTTCGAATGGCGGTGCATATTGTGCTGGTCAGACAATTGTTTTGTCGGCAGCTTCTAATGCTACATCGTTTGCATGGAGCGGTCCTAACGGATATTCTTCGGCAGAACAGAACCCGACAATTGCAAATATTGCAACAACAAACGGCGGTACTTATACCGTAGTAGCAACAAACGCTAACAATTGTACCGCACAGGCAAGCACGGTTGTTACCGTAAATGCTAATCCTACTGCCAATGCATCGAACACTGGTGCATACTGCGAAGGTCAGACAATAACCTTACAGACAACTTCAACAGGTTCGTATGCATGGAGCGGTCCTAATGGATTTACTTCAAACTTGCAGAATCCTACAATTGCAAACTCGACCTTGGCAACCGCTGGTACATATACTCTCATAGTATCGAATGCAAACGGATGTACAGCAAATGCTACTACTAGCGTTGTAGTAAACGATGCTCCTACAGTAAGCATTCCGAATGTAGATCCATTATGCGAAGGCGAAAGCATTGCACTTACTGCTGTCGTTACCAATGCTGCTTCGTATTCATGGAGCGGTCCTAACGGATTTACCTCGAATGAACAGAATCCTACAATCGACAATGCAACAACAGCAAATGCTGGAGCTTACACATTGGTTGTAACCACTGGCGAATGCGCAGCAGAAGCAACTACAAATGTTGTTGTAAATGCAGCTCCTGCAGCAAATGCATCTAACAATGGTCCATACTGCGAAGGCGCAACAATCTACTTGCAGACAACTGCAACTGGCACCTACGCATGGAGCGGTCCTAATGGATTCTCATCAACTCAGCAGAACCCGACAATCGATAATGCCGCAACAACCAATGGCGGAACTTACCGCCTGGTTGTAACAGGAGCTAACGGATGTGCTGCAAATGTAAGCACAGATGTAGTTGTAAATACAACTCCTACATTAACTGCTTCGAATACCGGAGCATATTGTGATGGCGAAACGATCTCGTTGTCGGCTACTTCGAATGCCGCATCGTTCGAATGGAACGGTCCTAACGGATTCACCTCAACTCAGCAGAACCCGACTATCGCCAATGCAACTACTAATAATGGTGGTTTATATACCGTTATTGCAACAGGCGCAAACGGATGTGCTGCAAACGCAAGCACAACAGTTGTTGTAAATACTAATCCTACTGCCGATGCATCGAACACTGGTGCATACTGCGAAGGAGCAACAATCGAATTGCATACAACTGCAACTGGCACTTATGCATGGAGCGGTCCTAACGGATTTACTTCGAACCAGCAGAACCCGACTATCGCAAATGCAACTCTCGCTGCTGCTGGTGAATATACATTGGTAGTATCGAATGCAAACGGATGTGACGCAAATGCAAGCACAATAGTTGTTGTAAATACTAACCCGACAGTTGAACTTGGTGCAAACAAGACAGTATGTTCGGGAGAAACAGCAGTTCTTGATGCTGGTGCAGATCTTATCTACCACTGGTCAACTGGTGCAACAACCCAGACAATCACTGCAGCAGCTAGCGATTACTATGTAACCGTTTACAATGCAAACGAATGTTCGGCTACCGACAACATTTCGGTTGCAAATTATCCGCAGACAACACTTGTAACGTCTTCGACTCCAGAAACTGGACACAATGTTGCCGATGGTACTGCGACTGTAACACCGACTGGCACTGCTCCGTTCGGTTATGCATGGTCGAACGGCGGCAATACAGCAACTATCAATGGCCTTGCAGGTGACAACTACAGTGTTACCGTAACTGACGGAAACGAATGTATAGCTACTGCTATTGTCAACGTTGCAACAATGAATACTCCTCCTGTTGCTGATTTCTCGGCTGGCAATACAATAATATGCCTTGGCACACCAGTTGCATTCACCGACCTTTCGACAAATACTCCTACACAGTGGGCATGGAACTTCGGCGATGGACAAACATCCAACGTTCAGAACCCAACCCATACTTACGAAAATGCAGGTACCTACACCGTTTCGCTCACTGTTACAAATCAGGACGGTAGCCACAGTAAGCAGGTTGCTGACTTTGTAGTTGTAAATGCTGTTCCAACAGCCAATGCAACTAACACAGGAGCATATTGCGTTGGTGAAACTATCGAACTTTCGGTAGAAAGCGACATAGCTGCCGAATACCAGTGGGCTGGTCCTATGGGCTTCAGTAGCACAACGTCTAACCCAACTCGTGCAAACGCAACTGCTAACTACGCAGGAACATATTCGGTAACTGTAACAGCAGCTAGCGGATGTTCGGCAGTAGCTTCGACGGATGTTGTCGTTAATGCAAATCCTGTTGCTAATGCATCTAACAATGGTCCATACTGCGAAGGCGCAACAATAGAATTGCAGACAACTGCAACTGGTACTTACGAATGGAGCGGTCCTAACGGATTCACTTCAACCCAGCAGAACCCGACAATTGCAAATGCAACTCTCGCTGCTGATGGAGAATATACTTTGGTAGTATCGAATGCAAGCGGATGTGAAGCAACTGCAAGCACAACAGTTGTTGTAAATGCAATGCCAACATTGAATGTTTCGAACACTGCAGCTTATTGTGCTGGTCAGACAATCGCTCTGACTGCAGCTTCTAATGCTACTTCATTTGCATGGAGCAGTACTAACGGATACTCTTCGGCAATGCAGAACCCAACAATCGCAAATGCAACACCTAATAATAGTGGTTCTTATACAGTTGTTGCAACAAGTGCAAACGGATGTTCTGTTGATGCAACAATCGAAGTCGTTGTTAATGCAAATCCAGTTGCTTCAATTACCAACAACAGTGGTACTACAATCCTGAATTGCTCTACAACTTCGATAAATCTTGTTGCTAACGGTGGTACTTCATATTCGTGGAACGGCGTTGCTGGAGATGCTGCTTACACAGTTACAACCGCTGGCGACTATACAGTAGTTGTAACCAACGAAGGAAACTGTACTGCTGAGGCATCGATAACGATAACCTCCGACGGAAGCAATCCTGAAGTTGATATCAATGGAAACCTGACCTACTGCGAAGGCGGAACTATTTCGCTCACTGCAACATCCAACGTTCCTGCAACTTATATGTGGGAAGGTCCTAACGGATTCATGGCATCGACTGCAACAATCACAGTGCCGAGTGCAACAACCGACTACACCGGTGCATTTGTTGTTACAGCAACACCTGCAAACGGTTGTACAGTAAATGCAACAGCCAATGTGGTTGTAAATGCTAAACCAAGTGTTGCAATCTCGAATAATGGTCCAGTTTGCGAAGGCGGACAGGTAACATTTATAGCATCGAGCAACGAAACATTGTCATATTCGTGGAGTGGTCCTAACGGATTTGCTTCTACGGCTGCTTCTCCTGTAATTTCTGCTGCAACATTGGCCGATGCAGGTACTTATGCACTCACAGTAGAAAACACCGCTACTGGTTGTGTAAATAACTTCCAGACCGAATTGGTAGTAAATGCTAATCCGACTGTAAGCCTTGGCAACGACGTTGCTGTTTGTGCAAACGTTGAAGCTGTTCTTACTGCAACTGCTGGCTTCGTTTCATACACATGGAACGGAGTTGCTGGTTCGCAGACTTACACTGCAAACGAAGATGGTAACTATACCGTAGTTGTTACCGACAACCACGGATGTACTGCAAGCGATATGGCAACGGTAACTCATTACGAATTGCCAGTCCTTACATTCACTTCGACTAATGAAACTGGTACAGGACAGCACGATGGTACTGCAGCAGTAGTAATCAATGGCGGTACAGCTCCTTATTCAACAATCTGGAATAACAATGAGACTACACTTCAGATTACTGGTCTTACTAACGGTCTGTATTCGGCAGTTGTAACTGATAATAACGGCTGCGAAGTTAGCGGTTCTGTTAATGTTGGTCTTACCAGCACTCCTCCAGTAGCAGCATTCGAAGCTTCTGCAACTTCTGGCTGTGCTCCTCTTACTGTAAGCTTCACAGATGGAAGTACCAACTATCCGCAGTCGTGGACATGGTATTTTGGAGCAACTACTTCCAATGAACAGAATCCTACTTTCGAGTTCACCGAGCCTGGTACTTACCCAGTATTGCTTATGGTATCGAACCCTGATGGTACAAATGTAGCATCGACTACAATAACTGTATATGTAAATCCTACTATCGACTTGGGCGACGACTTGACAGCTTGCGTAGGCACAGCAGTTACAGTAAATGCTGCAGCAGGTTTCGCATCGTATGCATGGAGCAACGAGGCTACCGAAAGTTCGATAGAGGTTACCGAGGCAGGTAGCTACTCGGTTGTAGTTACCGACGACCACGGATGTACTGCTACCGATGCTGTTACTGTTGCATTCAACCCGTTACCAGAAATTGAACTTGGTGACGAATATGATGTATGTAGCAATGCTTCTGTAGAAATAAATGCTGGCGAAGGCTATGCTTCGTATGCATGGAGCAATGGCGATGCTACCCAGTCGATAACAGTTTCGACTGCTGGCGAATATGGTGTTACAGTAACCAACGAATTCGGTTGCGCAGCATCAGATACTGTAAACGTAGTAGTATTGCAGGCTCCGACAATTTCTCTCAGCAATGTAACTGCTTGTACTAATGAAGAAGTGATATTGTCTATCGAAACCGATGATTATGTATTATGGTTTGATGAAATCGAAAGCAATACTTACACTGATATATATCCGTATGCAGGAGATTATCCTGTATGGGTAACAGTAAGCAACGGCGATTGCGAAACTACAGATACCATTACGGTAACTGTTGAACTTTGCAACAATGTTGAAGAAATGTCGGTTATGGAAATTCAGCTCTACCCGAATCCAGTACGCGACATTGCAACATTCACGGTATCGGGATACGAAGGCAATGTTTCATACTCTGTTGTTGACCTCAGCGGCAGGGAAATGACCTTCGAGACTGTTTCCGTAGCAGGCGAAGCAGTTCATTCTGTTGATGTAAGCAACCTTGTTCCTGGAATGTATATCCTCAGGGTAACAACAGGTGCAGAGGTTCATAACCTGAAGTTTACAAAGGAGTAAATGAGTAGGGGATAACTAAAAAAGGCGGATTTCGGTCCGCCTTTTTTTTGTTTATATGGTTGCTGTTTTTTCTTCTTGCCCCCCATGCCTTAAGGGCATTAAAGTCGTTAAAGCCATTAATGGCTGGGGGCAAAAAACAGCAATATACTATGCAATTCCTTTCTCCTTCAGCAGCTCTTCCATCTGCTTCTGCAGTTCCTCTGCCTTCTGTCCAGCAACCTTTGCAAAGTTTTCGGTGCTGTCGGCGAAAATAATTCCACGCGAAGAGTTTACCAGCAGGCCGCAGTGGTCGTTCATGCCGTACTTGGCTACTTCCTCGAGCGAACCGCCTTGTGCGCCTACACCTGGCACTAACAAGAAATGGTCGGGAACAATCTTTCGAATGTCGGCGAGCATATCTGCTTTGGTTGCACCTACAACGTACATCATCTTATCCTTGCCTGCCCACTGCTGCGACTTTGTAAGCACTTCCTCAAACATACGGCGGTTGCCGTTGTTGAACATCTGGAAGTCTTCGGAGCCTTTGTTGCTGGTGAGTGCGAGCAGTATTACCCATTTGTCGTCGTAGGGTAGGAAAGGCGTTACCGAATCTTCGCCCATGTACGGAGCGACTGTTACGGCGTCGAAATTCATCTTCTCGAAGAATGCGCGGGCGTATAGTTTCGAGGTGTTGCCTATGTCGCCACGTTTAGCATCGGCTATGATGAATATTTCAGGATATTTGCTGCGGATGTAGTCCACGGTTTTTTCGAGGGCTTTCAAGCCAGCAGTACCTTCGCTTTCGTAGAAAGCAAGATTTGGTTTGTATGCCACCGAGTATTTTGCCGTTGCATCGACAATCTGTTTGTTGAATTCGAAGATTGGCGATTCTGCATTGAGCAGGTGCTTCGGCAGTTTCTGTATGTCGGAATCGAGTCCTGTGCAAAGAAAACTTTTCTTTTGCTTGATTTGCTGGAATAATTGTTCGTAGTTCATTGTGATGTTTTTTAGATGTGACAAAAGTAGAAATTATTTACGATTTTAGATTTTAGATTTAGGATTTTATTTCAATGGACAATCGGGCTAAGAGGGCTAACAGTCAAACAGCCCAAAGGTTAGCAGAAGGCTGTTGCCCCCCACAAAAGCGTTAAGGGCATTAAAGCCTTTAACGGCCTTAACGCTGGGCGGGGGAAAAGCCTTCATGCCTTTTTAGCCTTCATGCCCCTTGTTCCCCTTGTTAGCCTGCAAGCCTGTTAGCCTTCTAGCCCTCGTAAATTCCTTGATTTGCTACGTCTTTGTTCAGCTCTACATTTCCGAACTTGTCGGCGATGAGGTCGAGTAAGCTTTCGATTTCTTCAACTGTATTGGCTGTGAGGAGCTTTAGTCTTGTTTCCTTGAAATTTGGAATAGCCTTGAAGTACATAGTGAAATGGCGGCGCATCTCGTAAATTCCGCGCATACCTTCCTTGTAGTCAACCGACTTGTGCAGATGTTCGCGTGCATAGTCGACGCGCTCGAGAACTGTCGGTATAGGCAGTTCCTCGCCGGTTTCAAGGTAATGTTTTACTTCGCGGAAAATCCATGGTCTGCCAATGGCGGCACGGCCTATCATTATGGCATCAACTCCGTATGTATTGAAACGTTCGGCAGCAATTTTCCCACTTGTGATGTCGCCGTTGCCAATGATTGGTATGTGAATTGCAGGGTTGTTTTTGACTTTGCCTATGAGCGTCCAGTCGGCTTCGCCCTTGTACATCTGTGCTCGGGTGCGTCCATGTATTGTGAGTGCCTGAATGCCGCAGTCCTGCAACATCAGCGCAACTTCCTCCACATTGAGCGATTCGCTGTCCCAGCCAAGACGTGTTTTTGCTGTAACAGGGAACCTCGACACCTTTACAACGCGCTCGGTAATGTCCTTCATCAGAGGTAAGTTACGCATCATTCCCGAACCGGCACCACGACCAGCAATCTTTTTCACTGGGCATCCGTAGTTGATATCCAGAATGTCGGGGTCGGCATTGTTGATGAAGCGTGCGGCTTCTTCCATTGCTTCGGGTATATGACCATAGATTTGTGTGCCTACAGGTCTTTCGTAGTCGTAAATGTCGAGTTTTTGTACTGTTTTCTTGGCTTCGCGGATAAGTCCGTCGGCAGAGATGAACTCGGTGAACATAAGGTCGGCACCGAACTTTTTGCACATATAACGAAACGACGGGTCTGTAACGTCCTCCATAGGTGCGAGGAATACAGGCCTGTCGTTAAATTCGGTATTACCGATTTTAAACATTTGCTTTTAGCTCAATGTTGCCTTTACTTCGGTTTCGTCGAATGCCTCAACAATATCACCGACCTTAATATCGTTGAACTTGTCGATGTTAAGACCGCATTCCTGACCGGCAATGACTTCCTTGGCATCGTCCTTGAAACGCTTCAAGCTGCCGAGTTCGCCAGTGTATATGACGATACCATCGCGGATGATTCTGACTTTCGACTTGCGTGAAATCTTGCCGTCGGTAACGAGACATCCGGCAACCGAACCAACCTTCGAAATCTTGAATACTTCGCGAATTTCTGCAGAACCTGTAATAGTTTCCTTTACAACCGGCTTCAACATACCTTCCATAGCGTCCTTTATTTCGTTGATAGCGTCGTAGATGATGGAGTAAAGGCGGATTTCGATGCCTTCCTTCTCGGCGGTCTTGCGTGCGTAGGTCGAAGGACGAACCTGGAAACCAACGATGATTGCATTCGATGCTGCAGCCAGCATAACATCCGATTCGGAAATCTGTCCAACAGCCTTGTGTATGATGTTCACCTCGAAGGATTCGGTCGAGAGCTTTATCAATTCGTCCGACAGAGCCTCGATAGAGCCGTCCACATCGCCCTTTACAATGATATTTATCTGGTGGAAATCGCCGAGAGCCATACGACGGCCGATTTCGCCGAGAGTGATATGCTTTTGTGTCCTGATGCTAAGTTCACGCTGCAACTGCAAACGTTTGTTTGCAAGGCTCTTGGCTTCCTGTTCGGAGTCGAGTACGTTGAATTTGTCACCAGCCTGCGGAGCACCATTGAGACCAAGTACAAGTACAGGAGTTGAAGGTCCTGCTTCGGTTACCTTCTGGTTGCGTTCGTTGTACATAGCTTTTACACGACCTGTTGCGCATCCTGCAAGCAGAATGTCACCAACATGCAATGTTCCCGACTGAACTATTAGAGTAGCAATGTAACCGCGTCCCTTGTCGAGAGACGATTCGATTACAGTACCGTTAGCATTCTTGTTTGGATTTGCCTTGAGGTCTAGCATTTCGGCTTCGAGGAGAACCTTTTCGAGAAGTTCCTCGATGTTGAGACCTGCCTTTGCCGAAATATCTTGCGACTGGTATTTGCCGCCCCATTCCTCGACAAGGTAGTTCATGTTAGCTAGCGATTCCTTAATCTTGTCTGGATTAGCGGTTGGCTTATCTATCTTGTTGATAGCAAATACTATAGGAACATTCGCCGCTGAAGCGTGGTTGATAGCTTCCTTTGTCTGCGGCATTATGTCGTCGTCGGCAGCGATGACGATGATTGCCACGTCGGTAATCTGGGCACCGCGGGCACGCATTGCGGTAAATGCCTCGTGACCTGGAGTATCGAGGAAGGTTATCCTCTTGTCGTTCAACTTAACGCTGTAAGCACCGATGTGCTGTGTGATACCACCAGCTTCGCCTGCAACTACGTTAGTGTGACGGATATAGTCGAGCAATTTTGTCTTACCATGGTCGACGTGACCCATAACGGTAACGATAGGTGGACGTGGAACGAGGTCTTCTTCTTTGTCTTCGCTCTCCTTGATTTCGTCAAGGATTTCGGCACTGACAAATTCAACCTGGAACCCGAATTCTTCTGCCACAATAGACATAGTTTCAGCATCGAGACGCTGGTTGATAGAAACGAACAAACCAAGACTCATGCAGGTTGCGATGATTTTTGTTACAGGAACGCCCATCATGGTTGCAAGTTCGTTTGCCGAAACGAATTCGGTAACCTTTATGATTTTCTTTTCGGCTTCGAGACGTTCTTCTTCCTCGGCGCGGCGCATCGAGAACATGTCGCGCTTTTCCTTACGGAATTTTGCTGCTTTCGATTTGTTCTTGTTTGCAGTGAGCTTTGCAAGAGTTTCTTTTACTTTTTCCTGTATGTCCTCTTCGTTTATTTCAGGTTTCTTAGGAGCAGGCTTACCGCCTTTTTTCTTCTTGCCGCCAAGTTCGCCGGACTGACCTTTTTTAGAGAAGTCGTTGGTACCGCTTACCTTGTTTATATCAACCTTGATGTTGTCGCGTTTGATGCGTTTGCGTTTTTCTTTGCGCTCTGCTTTTTCTTTTTCACGGTTTTTCTGACGTTCTTCCTTAGCTTCCTTGCGAGCTCTTTCTGCCGCTTCCTGCTTGCGCTCGTATTCGCTAATATCTATTTTGCCTATAATGTTAGGTCCTTGTAGCTTTTCGACGTGAGTCTTTATGAATTCAGGTTCTGGAGGAACGACCTTTTCTGGCTTTGCTTCGGGTTCAGGTTCTGCTGGTTTTTCTGGTTCTGCAGGTGCAGGCTTGGGAGCGGCAACAGGCTTTTCATTTTTCGTCTCTTCGGCCTTGGACTGCTTCTTAGCCTTCTTCTGGGCTTCTTTTGCAGCCTTCTGTTCCTCTTCCTTCTGCTTTCTTTCTTCTTCCTTCTCGGCAGCGGTCTTACGTTTCGGACGGGTATTCTGGTTTATCTGGTCAAGGTTAATCTTGCCGAGAACCTTTGGTCCGTTTTCGTCGGTATCGACGTTGCCTTCGATTGGCTGAATTTCGTGTGGTTTAGGAGTTGCTTTTTCTTCCTTTACTGGAGCTTCGGCAGGTTTCTCCTGAGGTTTAGCCTCTTCTGCCTCTTTTTGGAGACGTTCCTTCTCCTTTGCTTCCTTTGCCTTTTCTGCATCTATTTTCTGCTTTTCAAGGTTCTGCTGCTTTTCGATAGAAATGTTCAGTTCCTTGTTTTCCTTTGCCTTCTCGGTATCCTTGATGGCGGTTTCGTTCATGGCTTTCGAGTCCTTGAACTTTTCGTCAAGCAGAGCCAACCATTCGGGCTGCACCTTGGTGTTAGGGTTGTTTTCGATTTCAATACCCTTGCTGGCGAGATATTCCACGATGGTTGAAGTCGCTACGTTGTAGATAGCAACTACGGCACTTAATCTTTTTGGTTTCGTTTCCGAAGTCATATTTTTCTCCTAAATTACCTGTTTCTTTCTTTTTTGCGCGTTTTACTTGTTAAATTCGGCTTTCAAGATTCTAATTACATCGTCGATAGTTTCCTCTTCGAGGTCGGTACGGCGAACGAGTTCGTCTTTGCTAAGTTCGAGTACGCTGAGTGCTGTGTCGCAGCCGACAGCCTTGAGCTGGTCGATTACCCACTGTTCGATTTCATCGTTGAATTCATCGAGGTCGATATCTTCTTCCTGCGATACTCTGAATACATCGATAGTGTAGCCAAGCAACTGGCAAGCAAGCTTGATGTTGAGGCCGCCCTTACCGATAGCCAACGATACCTGGTCGGGATTCAAATAAACTTCGACGCGCTTTTCTTCGTTTATGATCTTGAGCGAGGAAATCTTTGCTGGGCTGAGTATGCGTTGGATATACAGCGGCATGTTGGTTGTGTAGTTTACGATATCGATGTTTTCGTTGTGAAGTTCGCGAACAATACCGTGGATACGGCTACCCTTCATACCTACGCATGCTCCAACCGGGTCAACGCGTTCGTCGTACGATTCAACAGCAACCTTAGCTCTTTCGCCAGGGATGCGTACGATTTTCTTAATTGTGATAAGTCCAGAATCTCCAATTTCAGGGATTTCCTGTTCAAAAAGTCTTTCGAGGAACTTTTCCGAAGTACGTGAAATCTTTATGATCGGGCTTCCGTTCTTGAGTTCTACGCTCGAGATGACAGCCTTGAGGGTGTCGCCCTTGCGGTACTTGTCGCTAGGAATTTGGTCTTGCTTCGAGAGAAGTAGTTCGGTTCCTTCTTCGTCGCGTACAAGGATTTCACGCTTCCATACCTGATATACTTCGGCAGTGATAAGGTCACCGATTTTATCCTTGTATTTCAAGTAAATGTTGTCCTTTTCACGTTCCATAATCTTTGCCTGGAGGTTCTGCTTCAGAGCGAGGATTGCGCGGCGACCGAAATCCTGGAGACGGATTTCGTCGGAATATTCTTCGCCAACTTCGTAGTCTTCATCGATTTTTTGTGCTTCCGACAACGGAATTTTGGTGTATTTGTCCTCGATATCATCGTAGTCGTCATCGTCAACAACTGTTCTTGTACGCCATATTTCAAGGTCACCGGTCTTGTCGTTTACAATCACGTTGAACTTGCTGTCTTCGCCATACAATTTTACTAATGTTGATGAAAATACATCCTTCATAACACCAATCATCGTCGATCTGTCGATGTTTTTCAGTTCCTTAAATTCGGCAAAGGTGTCAATTAAGTTTTCCTGTAGTCCCATGGCTTCTATTATTTAAAGTCAATTACGCTTTTAACTGTTTTTATATTAATTCGTTCAATATCAAATTGTTCTGTCACAACCACTTTTTTGTTGGCTTCTTTTTTCACGGTGGAAGTCTCTACGGTTATGGCGTTGTCGGAATATGCTTTGAGTGTAGCAACGATTTTTTCACCATCAACGTAAACTATTTCCACCTGCTTACCAATGTTTTTGAGGTACTGTTCCTTTACGCGGAAAGGATTTGTCAGTCCTGGTGAGCTTACTTCGAGCGAATAGTCTTCCTTTTCGCGATCGAGGCACTCTTCGATGGCCTGGCTTATGCGGCGGCATTCGTCAATGGTAATGCCGTTCATGTCGTCAACGTATATAGATATATCGTTGGATACACTTACAGCAATATCCACAACAAACTGTGTTTCAGAAAGAAACCGTTTGCTTAAAACTTCTATATCTTCCTTCCTTATCAACGTCAGAAAATAAAACGGGGGAAATCTATCCCCCTGTCAGTTCTAAATTTGCGCAAAAATACTGCTTTTTTCTGAAATAACAAAATTTTTTTGCAGGCTTGCAGGCGCAGACAGTCGTTGCGAGCAACGACTCTACAAACTTTCAATTTTCAACTTTCAACTTTTAACTGCGAAGTATGTCGCTATTGCGATTATGTCCAGTATCGAGATTGTCAGGTAAATGATTGCGTTTACGCGGGTAGGTTTGTCGTAGATGACGACTTTTTCGCCGTTGAAGATGCGTTTTTTGCCGAGTAGCGATGCTGCGAGGAAAATACCGATTACACCGCCAAGAAAAGCGAAGATATATCCGATAATTATTGTTCCGTAGCCACCAAATTTGGGTTGGCGTACTTCTTCGAGGCGTTTGTTGCGGTAGGCTTCCACAACCTCGTCGCTTACGTGCTTACCTCGCTTTTCGAGTAGGGATTGGGCCATTACAATGTCTTCCACCGCCCATTCGTCGGGCTTTTTAATAACATCGAGCAGTTCCTCGTCGTTAAACTCGTTGAGCAGTGAGTTTTCCTCGCTTCCGGCATTACTTATCCATTCGGCGATATGTTTGTGGACTTCGGTTTGTGCGCGTTCGAAATCGTCCTCTGCAATCATGAGCATGAATTTGTACTGCATGGCATCTTCGGCCATCTGTACTCCATAAGCCGATGCAAGAACATCGTTGCTGTCGGCACGTGGATTCTCAATAGTATAGTCTATTCCGCAGTCGTCAAGTACATCGGTGAAAAACTTCATGTCGTCCTCTTCGCGGAAAACCCTAAACAATATGTATTTTTTTTCGTCTTCCATATTATATGTGATTTATTCGTTCCAAATTTCCCAAGCTTTGTCTGCCTGTTCGTAAAGCATTGTAAGTCCATTGGCTGTTCGTGCTCCGTGAGCTTCGCATTTCTCGATGAATTTTGTCTTGGCTGGGTTGTAAACGAGATCGAGGCAGATGTGGTTGGAGGTTATTCCCTCGTACGGAATCTGTGGAAACTGCGACACATTGGGGAACATGCCTACTGGTGTGGCGTTTATTATCAGTTTGTAGTCCTTTATTTTGTTTGCTGTTAGCTTTTGGTACGACAGTTCGTCGAGAGTTCCAGGATGCCGTGACACATTGGTAGATGTTATGCCCATTTCGGAAAGCACCACTTTGGCGGTTTTTGCCGAGCCTCCGCTGCCGAGAATCAGAGCTTTGCTGTTTGACGGCAGTTCCAGCATTTCGAAGGTCTTGCGCAGTCCGAATATGTCGGTGTTGTAGCCCTTGAGGTGAGTGTATTCGCCGTCGCGGGTAATCTTGATGACGTTTACCGTGCCTACTTTAAGGACTTTGGTATCGAGTTCATCGAGAAATGGGATTATGGTCTCCTTGTAGGGCGAGGTAACGTTGAGTCCGACGAGCGATGGATTGCCATCGATTATGTTGGTAACCTTCGATACTTCGGAGATGGGGAAAAGGGAGTACTTGCAGTTTGTAAGTCCTAATTCCGCAAATTTCTTGGTGAAGTATTTTTGCGAAAGAGAGTGGCTAAGTGAGCCGCCGATGAGTCCGAATAGACGTTTGGGCATATAGTGAGTTTTTTTGTTTCTAAATTTCTTGTTTCACGTTTCTGAGTTTAACTTCGTTGAGGGCTTCGCCGTTCTATGGGCTAACGCCCGTTTCTGTTGAGACGCAAAATTTTGCGTCTGTACAATTTGAATGGCTTGCTGGCTTACTGACTTTTGGGCTTTTAGCCTGTCAGCCTTTTAGCCTTCTAGCCCCTTATCGTTTTCCTTTCTTTTCTTGTGGTTTGCAATAGTTTCGGTGATTATTATCAAGGCTGCACCTATAATGATTATTGCTAGGGCAATGATAAATTCGGAATTCATTTCCGGCAGTTTCCAGTTGTAGCCGGTAACAATTTCTTTGCCGTTCGACAGAGTTTCACAGATGTTTTCTTTCCAAGGCCATATTATTGGGAGGCTACCGACTATAAATCCTGTGAGCAACGAAATCGTCATGTCGTGGTAGTTTTTGAAAATCCAAGCCAGCACGTGGGCGAATGCTAAAATTCCAACGACAGCGCCTATAATTACAGGAAGGAGGATTTTCATTGCTTCCATGGGGCTTTTGGTGAGCATGTCGATGCCGTTGATGACCACAAGTTGGTAATCGCCCATAAGTACGAGAATATAAGATCCTGATATTCCGGGAAGTATCATACCGCTAGCACCTATTGCGCCACATAGGATAAGGTAGAAGAAATTGTCGTTTTCCTGTGCCGGGGTGCCGAACGAAATTAGTAGTGAGATGCCAGCACCTATAAGGAAAAACAACACCACCCAGAAATTCCATCTCTTTATTGTTTTGCCAACGTAAAATATTGATGCGATGAGCAATCCGAGGAAAAATGCCCAGATATATACAGGGTAGTTCTCGAACAGAAACTTGAAAAGTTTTGCCACCGATATCATAGCTACTGCCATGCCAAGTATTACTTCGATTAGGAATACGAAGTCGGTGTATTTTGCAAATTCCTTGAACTTGCCTGTGAAGAGCAGTTTTAGTGCTTTAAAGTTAAAAGACTTCAGAGAATTGATAAGTCTTTCGAAAATTCCGACTATGAGGGCTATTGTTCCGCCCGAAACGCCGGGTATTACGTTTGCTATTCCCATTCCAACGCCCTTGAGGACGTTTACTATAAAATTCTTCATTCTAATACTTTATAATCTTTGTCGTTGCCGAACTGCCATCGTCGAAAGTTGCTTTTACGAAGAAGACGCCGCTTTCGTACAGTTCTAAGTTAATTGTTGCAAAATTAGCATCTGTTTCGCTATAAAAAGTTTTTTCACCGAGAATGTTGAATACTGACAGGGAAGTCATTGTTTTTTCGCACGATATGTTTACAATGTCTGCCGACGGGTTTGGATAGGCCGAAAGTTTTACTGTGGTTTGCGCTATGTCGGTTCCAGCATCGGCGTCGAGGCAAGATTCGAATTCGCAGTGGTCGTGCCATATGGCATCGACGAAGTATGGGCAGTCGATAAACGGGTTGCGGTTGCGCTGAATACGGTAAATGGCGTTGTTGCGGTCTATTTCCTTTTGCGACACTGGGTCGGCGTAGTGCCATTGTATGAGCAATTGCAGAGCCCAGGGTTTAAGCTGGCTTCCGTTGAACATCGACTCGTCGGATTGTCCGAGGTCTTTGTCTTTGTAGCACACGCTCATATAAAAATAGGTGCGAGCGAAATCTCCCTTGTATTCGTCGATAGGTTCGAAAACCGTACCCGTGTAGCCCGAAAATGTGCATGGTCCCACCTTGCTTCCGTTGCTTGATGTGTAGGTGGGATTTGAAACTGTGCCAAGAGGGTGGTTGCTACGCTTACTATTTGCAAACCCATCGGTGGGGTAAACGTGAAAAAGGTCGGTTTTCATTGGTGTGGTACTGCCAAACCACTCTTGGGGCACTGAGTGTTCGCGGTTGTAGCAGTCGCATTCTTCGCTGTAGTTTCCACACTGATCGGCGGAGTATATGAAAGTGCAGTCGGAGTATATGTCCCAAATAGTATCTCCGTTGCGCATGTCGGTTTGGTGGAATTTTGCCCACAACTGAGTGTAGTCAAGTTCCAGGTGATTTTTGATTATTGTATGTAGTTGTTGCCGCAGTTCTTCGTCGCAGAGGTCGCGAGTGGAGTTGTAGTATCCGGCGGGAACCTGTGCGAATGCAGTTGTAGCGCAGAGGCAAGCTGCAAAAATAATGGTTTTCGACAAAAAGTTCATCAGCAAATATTTTTGTGCAAAAATAAATATTATTTACGATTTGGCAAAGCCGAGCTAAAGGTTACGAGGTGTGATGTTCGATTGATTTGATGATTCGAAGATTGTAGAGGCGCAATGCGCTGCGCCGGTTTGCAATGATTTGTGCTGAATGAGACGCAAAATATTGCATCCGCACACAGATCCAATTCTAAAAAAATGTAATTCGTTATTCTAAAATTGTAAATATTGTACGTTTATGTTTTATTTCTTTTGAAAAGGTAGTCCTTTAACAAATTTTTCGAACACTCAATTTTGCATATTATATAAATTCTTATCTATAATATTTAAAAAATTTTCTGATAAAGTATAATGTAAAAATATTGTTTAGTAATGTTAATGAAAATAAAATATTTTTGCACACGAACATTAAAACGATAAATTTATGAGGGCATACAGAAAAACATTGCGTTTTTATTATTGCGTGTTTACAGCAATTATGCTGTTATCGAGTGCATCTATTTATGCACAGAAAGGCTTGTTAACTCCCAGTGTCTGGGTTCAAGCGGTTTCGGACAACGACAGTATTGTAAAACTGTTGTCGAAGAGCGAAAAAGGTGATAAGGTTATTTTTGAATCTAAGGCCGACGGTTTTATGAATTACAACCCGTGCATTTCGTATAAGAATGGCGAAAAGGGTTTGCTTGTACCATACAAGATGAAACGTAATTCGGACATTAATGTGTTTGTTGTTTACGAACCAACCGGTAGCAAATCGCCTTCCACATTATGGGCTATTGTGCCGGATTCGATTGAGAACATACATTTTACAACTCAGACATTGCGTAAGCGCAGTGGTCGTCTGATAACATTTGCCGACACGACTATTGCGTCGGCGGTGATAAATTTATACATGGACAAGTGGGCTGGGCTTGAAATAAGCGACGATTCGCATGTTAAATTGTTTGGAGACGACAGTACACAGTTTTGCGGAAAGATTTCCGAGTTCATGTTTTTTGACAAGCAAATTGATGCTCTTGATATTTGCAAGGTTTATAGTTACCTTGTGATGAAGCACAGCATAACAGTGCAGGGCCTTGATCTTATAAATTCTGCAAACGACACTATATGGCGTTACGAAGAAAATTCGGAGTATCCCTACGAAATGGCAGTGCTATGCCGCGACGATGGTTATGGAGTACACCAGAAACAGTGCGGTGCCAATTGTGCATCTTCTGAGCTCGCAATATATGTAGGTAACCTGCGCGAAAGCAACAGGAAAAACGAGGTTGTCCTTAAAGATGGCAATTACCTTGTAGTAACCAGCAATGGAGAATCGTTAAGTTCAACAGCCGACACCATATATTCTGGACGTAATGCAGAATTTTATGTAAGGTCGCTTAAAGAGTGGAAAATCGCCACCATTGGACAAGATTTCCATATGATGCCAGTAAACCTGAAGTTGAAATACGAAAATCTTTCCGATACTCTTGCTCCGAATCTTTTCATAGTTCGCACCGACAGTCTTACATATATGCCAGGTGAAATGGAGACTTTTGCTCCCGATTCGGCAGATGCAGATGGCTATTATTACTATAATAATATAAAATGGGATACCGACGGTAGTGGGTTCGACAGATTCAGTTTCGGTACGGTATTCGTTGACAAAGTTCTGGAAGAGCAGATAGAGCAAGAAATTGCAGAAGCTGCAGACGGTTATACCAATAGCGATTTTGGTAGAAATGACAATACTGGAAATGGTGGACATAACAATTCCGATTCAAGATTGGACGGAAGCATTGATACAAGGATAATGGGAGTTGATGTTTTCCCGAATCCATGCTATGGTGATTTTGTTGTTACCGTTGACCTCGCCGATGCACAGAAATTCAACATTAGAATAGTTGGTGTTGACGGTAAGCTTATCTGGAACAGCAAGATTGATGGATTGAAGCATTATGAGGTAAAGAAGCATATTGAAATGTCTGGTACATACTTGATAGAAGTAAGTACGGCAGCCGACAAACTTTCGAAGACAATAGTTGTATATTAAAAAAATAAAATAAAGTTATGAATAATAAGGTCATTATACCTATTATAGTAGGTATCATTGTTTTATCGCTTGGTATTTCGTTGCACAGAATATCGAGCAAATCTGCAGAATTGCAGTATGATTTTTTGAGTAAGTCTATGGCAGATCCATCTGGTATGGAAAGTGCCGATGACAAATCAAGTGAGAATTATGGAAATACAGATGCATTTGACGCAGAATCGTCAGATGCAATTCTGTTTATAGAGAGGAAAATATCAAGTTTGGAAGCATGTAAGATTTCGGCAGGAAGCATTGTTCTGGAGATTCCTATGGGAGCAGTAAGTTCCGAAAAGGACTTAACCGTTCGTGGTTTGCGCGGCAATGAGTTGCCCGAACTCGATTACGGTCTGGTAAACGTAACCTCAACTTACGGAGGTTACCGTTGTCTTCCTCACGGAAAGTTCAACAAGCCGTTGCAGTTGAGCATAGGATACGACACCTCGCTCATTCCTGCAGGTTATCGTCCCGACGATATAAGGACGTTCTTCTACGATGAAGATCAGTCGCAGTGGGTATGCATGCCTATCGACAGCATCGATCACAAGCACCAGCTTGTGGTGACCAGTACCGATCATTTTACCGATTTTATAAATGGAATTCTTACTCAGCCCGAAATTCCCGATGCAAGCGGTTATGCTAACACAAGCATACGAGGCATAGAGTATGCAAATCCACTGGAGGGAATGACCATAATGCAGGCTCCTACAGCCAACAATAGTGGAAATTGTTCTATGAACTACCCCATACAGATACCGGCAGGAAGAAACGGTATGGCGCCGCAGATTTCCATTTCGTACAGCAGCGACGTTAAGGACGGATTTATGGGTCCCGGCTGGAGCCTCAGCATCCCGAGCATAACGGTTGATACCCGCTGGGGTGTGCCTCTATATTCGGCCGATGTAGAGTCAGAATCGTACCTTGTGAACGGTGAGGCTATAGTAGAGTCGGAGGAAGATCCTAATACTACAATAATTACACGCCACAAACCTTTGTATGTCGAAAGAGGAGGAGAGAGAGGTGCAGAAAAGACATATGCATATCTGAACGAGGGTAAGTTTGATAAAATAAAGCGACACGGAGACTCTCCGAAAAACTATTGGTGGGAAGTAACAGACCGCAATGGTGTTAATTACATTTATGGTGACAAAGTACAGGAAGAAAATACCGCATTAAGATTCTCGTTGGCTGGCGATGACCCTGATGACAACATCGCAGTATGGGGATTGGCTAAAATGAAAGACCTGTATGGAAACACTGTAGAATATGTTTATGATATAGAAACAGAAACTGAAGATGAGTCTATGCTAGGACTGCGTCCATTGGCTAAGCAAATGCGAGTTTCGGAAATAATATATACATCAAGGGAATATGAAGACCAGCAATTGGAGGCAGGTAAATACCATGTGATATTTGAATATGATGAAACACCTGTTACCCCTTCATTATTGGCGAACTACGGATTCTTTACTTCGGATATGAGAATGCTTTCGAAAATAACGGTTACCTATGATAACAATTTTGTAAAATGTTATAGGTTCAAGTATGAAGTGGCTGGTTCTCTTAATGAGAATCATGGCAATTTGCCGAAAAGGAGACTTGTGGCAATAGCTGAAATTACCGATCCTGGTATGGAAAACCAAAATTTTGATGATATTCAGAGACAAGGCTTTTATGTACATACTTTCGATTATTTCTCGGATGACGAGATTTCTTTTGAAGAAGGAACACCATTGTCTATGTCTGTAGGAGAACCGGCCGTTGTGTATGGTAGTCAAGTTGAAGAGACAGAAGAATTGTCTAACCTTAGCAAGAATACGAGTTATGCCATTAATGTGGGAGGAAGCGCTAGCGTTGGTTTTGTTGATGCTATGCCAATGCTCAAAAATAACTCAATAGGTGTCAATTATCATTATTCTTACGATATCAACAACCAGAAAACTCAGATTATCGACCTTAATGGCGATGGCGTTGTTGACCGCGTAGAAAAAAATGGAGATATTATTAAATTTTACAAAGGTTATATAAGCGATGGTAATTATGTGTCGTTTGTAGATAGACCACATTCGCTTACCATACCTAGACTTGGTAAATCGGCAAGTAAAACAAATAGCGTAGGTATCGAGTTGTTTTTCAATCAGTTTGTCAAAGGTCAGATAGGTGGCAACTATTCTATGACAAAGACAATAAATTCGGATTATTTCTTGGATGTAAATGGGGATGGATTTGTAGATTTTGTTTCTGGCAATACTGTATATATCAATTTCCCCGATAATGAAGGAATCCCACAATTTACAGATTGGGAGAATGATCCTGAACAAAGATCTCGTTACGACCAATGCTATAAGTTTGAGTATGATGGCAATGTTGATATGAGTATGGAACCTGACAAAAAAGAAGCTAAGCGTGATGCTGTGGTATTGTGGAGAAATCCGTTACCAATGGGACATCCTTTCCATATATATTTTAAAGTTGCAGACTATACTCACGATGAATATGGAACTAGAGGATCATGTGTCATGGGATATAATGTATATAAAGCCGATAGCCTTCTGTTTTATAGTGAAGAATACCCATTTCAGGATGCTAGATTTTATAAGGATTGTGGAATACATGAATATAATGTATTTATTCCCAAAGATGGACACATATTATTTCATGTTCATTCTAATAGTGAAGAGACTATTGATATCTTTAATGCATTTAGTATTGAGATAATCCCTCGATATCCGCTTATAGATGAGCATACCCCACAACAAATAGTAAATTATGTTGGACAGATTGGTGCAAATAGCACTGATGCCGATGATAAGCCATTGTTGCATTATGAGTACAATGCTGATGCGGTAGTACAGGATGGAAGCGCATTTTATTCAACTTTTGACGGTGAAGTGAATTTCTCGGTATCCCTTCATGCTACGAGACCCAAGAGCGATACCTTGGAATTTTTTGTAGTTCATAATAAACACAACGATGATGATACTTACACTCGCGTGGTTCTAGAAGAATATAGTGAGATCTTCCTTAGCAACGATAACGTGCAGGATATACCATCTGTTGAAATAATTAATGCATCTCTTCCTGTCGCTGAACAAGACCAATTGCTTTTCGAATTGCGGTCGAACAGTAATGTCGATTGGAGCGACATTTCGTTTTCTAGTAGCGTTAAATATGTCGGTGAGAATGTTCAGGATAGGGAAACATATCATCCCTCACTCAATATGAGCATATACTCCAATCAATTATGTATGTCGCGACCATATAATTTGAGGCCTGGACGCTATATTGTGACTCCCAATTCTGAATTGGTGAACCATCTTCGCAGCAACAATCAAGATGCGGAAATATATTTAACAGTAAAGACTTTGAACCAGAATAAAGTCAAAAGGTTGCTTCTAAATGGGCAAGAAGAGTTGTCTTTCACTTTGCCTAGAGGAAGAGATTTTTATAATGTATATTTCGATTACACAATTAAAAATATTAATAGTGAGTTTGCCGAAGATGACGAAGAGTATGATTATTATGCAAATAGCAAAGTTGCAGTCCGCAATGCTAGCAGTAATGTACCATTAAGTTACTTTGCTGGTCTTTATGCAAAACATCCTGCTAAAAAGATATATATGGGTGGAAATATGTATCGCGGATGGGGCCAGTTCTCTTATTTGGACACTTTGATAGTAAAGACTCCAGTTGATGTTCAAGAAGGAATTACTCCTGACGGAGTAGCTGAGATATATCCTTACGAAGCAATACCATTCCATTTATTCAACTTCGACAAAATTTATGCTACTGAGGATGAATTAAATAATATAACAGGAGATCCTAGTCTTACCAGACTAGTACGTCAGTCTAATTCTAATCATCAAAATGACGATTATGCTCAGAATTTGGAAGACTATGTAAACAATGGTCCCCTGTCGGAGTATCCACTTATGCACATGTTTGTGCCAATGTTGACCGACTTGAGCAATGAAAGGTGGATGGATCCGTTTAGAAGTGCTTTTGTTAAGCCTAATCATAACGCAGCTCCCAATCAGCAACCTGATCCTGTATATGGCTCTATTGGTAGCGGTATAGGTTTGGATTATGCAAGGCATGAATTTGAAAATATGCAGCAAGACTCTGATGGTTTTGCCGAGCATGGCGATGCATTGCCTAATTTTGATGATCCATTAGGTTCTAGACACTTCCCTGTAGTAAACAAAGTGTCAAAAACACAGAATCTTTCGTTCTCAGCCTCTCTCGCTGTTATAAGTAGTAATCAGATAGGGTACAACCACACTAATACTTGGACAAAAGGCTTTAGCGATATGATGGATATGAATGGCGACGGTTATCCCGATATTGTTGGAATAAGACAAATACAATATACCTTGCCCAATGGCGACATGTCTAACAATATTTTAAGGTTTGCCGATGAGCACGAGGATGTATATACAAGTTACAGCAAAGGCAAATCAAACGGAGGGTCTATTTCTTTTAAACCAAATATTATCAAGGGAAAGGGAACAAGTCCAGAATCTACGGAAATGAATATTCCGTCAATGGGTCTAAATACAAGTGCTTCTGAAAACAATGTACTAGATTCATATATAGATGTCAATTCCGATGGTCTGCCCGATATTGTAACTTTCAATGATGATGAAGACAGATATTATGTGGAGTACAATATGGGATACAAGTTCTCTAAACGATATCCTATATCTATTACACCAGGTCATGTTTCTTCTAATAAAAGCAATTCGAGCTTATTAGATCTTTTAAATAATTTGTGGCAGTTCTTACCATTACCAATGAGTTATAATACGAGCAATTTCTCGTTTTCTGGTGGCATAAATGTGAATAGTAATAAGAGTTTTGACAATGCCACAATGATGGATATTAATTCGGATGGTTTAGTTGACATTGTTGAGAAAAACGGTAGTGGAATAAATGTTTATTATAACAATGGAAGAGGATTTTATGCAATGCCAATATCTGTTAATAATTTTGACAGTGATTTGTCTAATAACCACACACATAATATTTCTGTAAATGGTTCAGGAAGTGTTGGCTTCCCTGTAGAGAACCTAAAAGTAACGGCAAGCTTATACGCAGACTTCCTATATACCATTAGCAAAGAGAAGACAAGAGTGATGGATATAAACGGTGACGGCGCTGTTGATATATTGAATTTTGTTAATAGGAGTGCTTCTGTAAAGTACGGAAAGCCGATGAGGCGCGATATCCTTAAGAAGGTTACAACTCCCGCTTTTGGCGAATACGAAATCTCGTATTCTCTATTGTATCCTAATGCAGATAATCCTCACAGCAAATGGTTGATGTCGGAATTGACGGTACTCGATAACGATGGAGATTTCGAAGATGGTAGCGACTACTTACATTACCAATTTGAATATTCAGGCATGAAGTATCACCGCATTGAGCGCGAAAGCTACGGATTTGCCGAAGTGACAACTAGAATTGTTAATCATGATAATTCTGAAGAGCTAAGAAAGCAAAAGGAATATTACATTACCGAAAACGGATTGCGTCACGGACTGAAATACAGGGATGAAGTTCTTGATGCTAGAGATGTTTTGCAGACAAGTACCGACTATAACTGGACCCTCAACGACTTGAATACAGGAGAAGTAGTGGCTGACTATGAATGTGGTAGTGAGCAGGAGGTATATCCTCGCTTGGAGTCGGAACAGACTATCGTTTATGGTTCGAATGAATTGGTTTCGGTAAAGCACTATAAGTATGGTAAATACGGAAATATTACAAGTTACACCAATAATTACCGACCCGATGAATATGTAAAGGCTGAAATGACCTATGTTCCTAATAGAACCAAGAACTTGTTGGATATGATGTCAGAAATGACTGTCAAGTCGGCTGATAATCAGCTTTTAAGAAAGTTTGAGCGCGAGTACACCGAAAACGGTAAAATATTCCAGGTCAGAAATTTTGTTACAGAAAACACATGGGAAAGTACCATGTACACTTATGAAGAATCTAATGGAAATCTGATAGGGGTTACATATCCGAACCGTATGTTTTATATATATACTTACGACGATGCGACCCATACTTACCTTTCGAATATTGGGGTGAATTTTATAAACGACCAAAATCAGACAGAGGCCTGGTTGAACACAACTTTGGAAGGTTACGATTATAGGTTTGGAAAACCCACAGTAATTACAGCTCCTAACGGAACAAGAATGGTATATACTTATTATTCCGATGGTAAAATAAATACTATTACAGGTCCAATGGATCAGGAATATTCGCTGAAGTTCAAATATTGGGACGAATTGAGAAACCGTTCTCCACGTTGGGCAAGAGTTATACATAAAGATGCAATTAATAGAGGCAATACCTTTGTAACGCAGACGGTATGCGACGGTCTTGGACGAACTATGCAGACTGCACGCAAGTCGGTGGTGGACAGAGTAGAAAAGTTTGTAGCTTCGGGTAAGAATGTTTACGACGATTACGGCCGAGTAGTAGGAAGCTATCAGCCAGCCGAGGTGACTGTTAATACAGAAGATGATGGATTCCTGCAAACTTCGTTTGAAAATCCTACTAAATATACCTACGACTGCATGGATCGTGTTTTGACTACAATAACTCCAGATGGAAAGTTTATTGAAAAATCGTATGATGTATCGGAGGATGCATTGGGACAATTGGCAATGCTTGTAACAACTCGCGATCCGCTCGGCAGGGAACTAATGTCCTATACCGATTCCCGCGGATTGCAGACCACTACAAAACAGGCAAGCGAGTCGGACGGTATAACCACTAAGTTTATATATTCTCCGATGGGCGAGTTGGTAGCAAGTATTGATCCAGAGGATAATAGTACTAAATATTATTACGATATGCTCGGACGTCTTGTTTCTCGCTATCATCCCGATGCAGGACACACAAGCTATACCTATAGTAATGGCAACCTTATTAGTAAGGTTACCCAGAAGTTGGAGAATAGGGGTGAAGAAGTAAACTACGTTTACATGGGTGACAGGCTTAAGGAGATACATTACCCCAATAATTCAGAGATGGACGTTTACTACGAGTACGGAGGAATCAACGACGGAATGAGCGCTGGTCTTGTAACCAAACGCCAGGACGGAGTGCGCGTACAAGAATATTTTTACAACGAAATGGGAGATATTGTGAAAGATATTCGTACCTTTGCAATGCCAGACGGACAATTAATGCTTTTTAAGACTATGTGGACGTATGATACCTGGGGACGTATTATGGACATGACATATCCCGATGGTGAAACTGTTAGATATAGGTACGATAATGCTGGAAAACTTGAGAGTATGATTTCGTCCAATATGAACTCGCGCGAAGAAATTATAGTTGGCGATATTCGTTACGACAAGTACGGCCACCGCATCAATTGTAAATACGGTAACGGTGCGTACAATCGCTATGAATACAACGAGCTCAGTCTGCAGTTGGAGCATATGAGTAGTTTTGCCGGCGATGGTTGTGTTTTACAAGATATACACTATCAATATGACGATGTTTATAATATCGTAGGCATAAGCAATGATGGCGATTTCCAGTACAGCTATGAGTACATGTACGACAATCTCAATCGTCTTGTGAAATCTGATGGTCGTAGTAATGGTATAGATGCTGGTTACCATTTTGAGATGTCGTATTCTCCGGCAGGAAATATAAGAGACTATATTCTTAATGGTCACAATAATATAGACGGGGAAGTGTCTGTTTTCGACCGTAGGGACGGCTATGCGTACGAAAATCCACAGAAACCTCACGCTGTGACAAAAATTGGTCCAAATAAATATTTATGGGATGCCAACGGCAATATAAAAAGATGTATAGTCCCAGGAGCGGCGCCGCGACCAGAAGTCCGCGAACTTTACTTCAACGAGGAAAACCGCCTTGCTGCAATAAGCGACAGGATGGTTGATGAAAACGGACGTCAAATGTCCCGTCCAAGCGGTAGAGGTGCTGTTGCTGCATATCTGTATGATGCCGATGGCGAACGTGTATGGAAGTTCTCGGGAATGGTTACTGACGCCTATAGAAACGAAAGGCTAATGAACCGCGATATTGAACTTGACAAGACATTCTATCCTACACAGCAAATAACAATTGACAATCGTAGCCTTTACAAGCACTACTTTGTTGGTGAAGAGAGAATTTGTACTGAGATCGTTCCTTTTGCCGAACGTGATTATTATGCTAGTGGGGTAGAAGTAATAAACAACAGAACCGAAAGAGAATTCATTTACGGACTTAGAAAGCAGGTTCAGCATGCTCTTGATTCTGTCGGCTACAGAGGCGATATTGTATATGCCCGCGGCAATTATGTTCATTTCGATCCTGTAAAGTTCTACTACCACTACAACCACCAGGGCAGCGTATCGGCACTTACCAACCACCATGGCGAGTTCTACCAGTACCTGCAGTATATGCCATACGGAGAAGTTCTTGTTGACAAGCACAGAGACAGATATGTATCCCCCTACACCTTCTCTGCAAAGGAAAAGGATAGCGAAAGTGGCTACAATTACTTTGGCGCACGATACTACACCGACAATATTATGATGTGGCTTAGTGTGGACCCGATGAGCGACAAGTATCCGAGCATGAGCCCGTATATGTATTGCGCTGGAAATCCGATAATGCTTAGAGACCCGGATGGAAGGAAGATAGATGGAGTGACTTACAATAAAAAGACTAAAAAATTTGAATATTCTCAAGAAGCGAAAGATCGTGGTACCGAACGATATATTAATGCAAGAACTCTAACAAAATGCGGAACTCGTGGCGTTATGAGAATGCTAAGATCAAGGAAAATGTTTTATATACATGTTACAGATAAACCGATGTTTATCGAAGATAACGATGGTGAAACTAATGGGTACTCTAGAATACCTGGAATTGCTGAAAACAATCATATTTATATCTCGACATATTACTTTGGCGATAAAAAAGACAACGATTATTCTAGTTCTATATTAATAAATCCAGATGGTAGTTCTACAGATATATCGGCTGATCCTAGTAATGTTTTGAGTGGAAATAGCGATAGAAATGATGTTTATAGTGATGCATATAGAGATTCTGGATTAGAAAAGTTTGATAAAATGCACCCTTACAGGTCTATAGAGGAGTATATTCATGGTAATGGTGCACATGAAGAAACGCATTTGTTCCAAAGTAAATATTTGCGTAATAATTGTTATAAGAGTGAGTATCCTGCAATGTGCCGTGAAGTATATCAGAGAAAACAATTTATAAAAACTTATAATTAATATGAGGATAATAAAATTCATACTAATTATATCGTTGTTACAATTAACATCTTGCTGCCCTACATGGTTTTACTCTAGTTTTTATCCTCAGCGAAAGGAAAAAAATAAAAACGGGGTAAGTAAAATTCACCTTATATGGAGGCCGAATACGATGAGACCAAAACCTTATGGATCATACGCTGCGGATGAAAAATATGTCAAAAATGTAGAACTTTTTGGTTTAAATGATACAATATCAAAAAGGTGTTTCAAATCTTATGAATTGGAAAATTTAAAAAGAGTATTTTTACAAGATACTATATTTGATAAGAAAGAAACTATTAGTATTAGACCATATATCACAAGTGTTGATTTGGTACAATGTGTTGGATTATTTTTTGTTCGCATTAATGATAATATAAACGGGTTTTACATAAACATTCCTTTAATTAAATTGAATGACACAATTTTTGTGAATGGAATTTCTGGAATTGAGGCTGATAGTAGCACACAAAAATATCTTGAAAAAAAATTATTGGAAGTGTACGATTCTATTGAAGTGAAAAAGCGTATGGAAATTTTTATGAAAGGGCGGTTTAAAGAACGTGCTAATAAGGAGCAAAGAGTTATGGATTGAACATCAAAGATACGAAACGAAATTTGTTAGACTTTCTTCTGTTATAGTAAGAGGCAATACAAATGAGAGGTCAATGCAGATGCTATGTGATGTAGGCACGAGTCGATTCTATGCAGCATAATACTCAATCACAATACGCAGGGGTGGGTTTGTAATCCGCCCCTGCGGCGTTTCTATGTCGGATCATGTTTCAAACATGACAGTACGCAATGTTTCAATTATTGTAGCGGCGCAATGCGTTGCGCCGGTTTGCAATGATTTGTGCAGAATTCAAAAAGCACCAGAGCAGAATAGTGATTGTTGTTCTAGTTGTCGTTTCCCCTTTTTACGACAACCTTGACAACAACGGACAACCTTTTCCGAGCGTAACGCTGGAACTATAAACTTCCAACTTTCAACTTTTAACTTTTAACTGATTTTGCTATTTCTTCTATCACTTTTGGATAATATTCGTATTCGAGTGCGTGTACCTTGGTTGCTATGTCGTCGGGAGAGTCGTTGGGGCTAACCTGCACCTTTGCCTGGAAAACCGTGCTGCCCTGGTCGTAGTTGCCGTCGATGAGGTGGATGGTGATGCCGGTTTCGGTTTCGCCGCTCTGCTTCACGGCCTCATGTACGTGCATGCCGTACATGCCCTTTCCTCCGAACTTTGGCAACAACGCCGGGTGTATGTTCACTATGCGACCTGGATAAGCATCGATTAGGTACTGTGGAACCAGCCAGAGGAAGCCAGCGAGGACTATCATGTCGATGTTATATTTATTAAGGTATTCCATTATTCGTTTTCCGTCGTTGAAATCGGCGCGGTTGAAGGTCATCGAGTCGAGTCCTAGACGTTTTGCTCGCTCCAGAACGTAGGCGTCGGGCTTGTTGCAGAGCACACATACGGGTTTCGCGGTGGTTTTGCCATTGAAATAATTTGCTATATTTTCGACGTTTGTACCTGAGCCAGAGGCAAATAACGCTATTTTTGTGGTTTTGTCCATAGTTTTGTCCTTTATGTTTTGATTATCAATGCAAAGAACACAAAAAAAAATGTCATGGGCAAAAAGAATTAAAAAAAGTTTGACTATCTGAAATGATTTTTGTTATTTTGCGGCGATTTTTTTTTAATGTAATTTATTAACTAAAATTAAAGTTTTATGTCAGACATTGCATCTAGAGTAAAAAGTATTATAGTTGAGAAATTAGGCGTTGACGAAGCCGAAGTAACACCAGAAGCAAGTTTCATCTCCGATTTGGGTGCTGATTCATTGGATACAGTAGAATTGACAATGGAATTTGAAAAGGAATTTGGTGTTGAAATTCCTGACACTGACGCAGAAAATCTCACTACAGTAGGAGCTGCAATAGCTTATATTGAAGCGCACATCAAGTAAATAGCATGGATCTTAAGAGGGTTGTCGTAACCGGCATGGGCGCAATATCGCCCGTTGGACTGACGTGTCTCGAAACGTGGAACAACGTTCGTGACGGTGTGAGTGGTTCTGCCCTTATAGACACCTACGACACCTCTTCTTCTAAGACCAAATTTGCTTGCACGGTAAAGAATTTTAATCCCGAGCAATATTTCGACCGTAAAGAGCTCCGCAAGCTCGATAGGTTCTGCCAGTTTGCTCTTATAGCTTCCGACGAGGCCATAAAGAACAGTGGAGTCGATTTCAATACAATCGACAAGACGAGGGCTGGTGTAATCTGGGCTTCGGGAATTGGCGGATCGAACACTATTTTCGGTGAGATTCTCGACTATGCGGGCAGTGCTGTTTCAAGGTTCTCTCCATTTTTCATACCTAAGATGATTGCCGACATAGCTGCCGGAACCATTTCTATAAGGTATGGACTAATGGGGCCGAACTACAACACGGTATCGGCGTGTGCATCGTCGGCAAATGCCATCATCGACTCTGTAAACCTCATCCGTCTCGGCATGGCCGACATGATAGTGACGGGTGGTTCCGAAGCTTCGGTCAACGAGGTTGGAATGGAAGGTTTCCAGTCGATGCAGGCAATGTCGAAAAACAACGATGAATACATGACGGCATCGCGTCCGTTCTGCGCTACGCGCGACGGATTTGTGATGGGCGAGGGCGGCTGTGCTCTTGTACTCGAGGAGTACGAGCATGCAAAGAACCGCGGTGCAAAGATTTACGCCGAGGTTGCAGGTGTTGGTCTTTCGGCCGATGCCTACCATATTACCGCTCCTCATCCCGAAGGATTAGGCGGTGTGATTGCAATGAGCAATGCATTGAAAAATGCAGGTGTCGCTCCCGAAAAGATCGACTACATAAATGCTCATGCAACATCCACTCCTATCGGCGATCTCCCCGAAATACTTGCAATACAGAAAGTTTTCGGTGAGCATGCTTACAATTTGAACATCAGTTCCACCAAGTCGGAAGTAGGTCACCTACTCGGTGCTGCTGGAGCTATCGAATCGATGTTCTGCATTTTTGCAATAAACGAGGGCATAGTACCTCCGACAATTAACCACAAGCAGTTTGACGAAAAAATTGACCGCAGACTTAATCTTACATTGCATAAGGCCCAAAAGCGCAATGTCGATTTCGCCATGTCGAACGCATTCGGATTCAGCGGTCACAATACATCCATCATTTTCAAAAAAATGTCCGAGTAATGTTTCTGTCTTTTCTTTTTAAGAAGAAAAATCCCAAGGACGAAAAATTAAGGAAACAACTTAAGATGGTTTTGGGTTTCAAACCCAAGGAAATCTTGTATTACAAGATGGCGCTTCGTCATGCTTCGGCAAATAAGAAGCAAAAAGAGATACGCTACAACAACGAGCGACTGGAGTTTCTAGGCGATTCGATAATAAGCGTTATTGCAAGCGTTATGCTTTATGAGAAATACCCCAAGTCGTCGGAAGGCGAGTTGTCGGTGCTAAGGTCGATGCTGGTGAGCCGCAAGAGTCTCAATCGCGTGGCTACCGAATTGGATCTCAAGAAGCTAATGCAATATAAGGAGGGTAGGGCAAACGAACTTAAAAACATAACCGGTAACTCGTTCGAAGCGCTGGTTGGCGCAATATACTTCGACAGAGGCTATTCGATATGCGAGAAATTTATACGAAACATCTTCACTCGCTTTTTCGACGTCGAGAATCTTATGAAACACAATAGCGACTACAAGTCGCGTTTGCTTCAGTATTCACAAAAGGAAAAGTTTGCACTTATAATCGACACCTTTGAGTGCATGGAAGGTTGCGAAAAACTATATCATTTTGTTACCGAAGTATGCATTGATGGCAAGTTTATAGCTAGCGGTAAGGGCTGGACAAAGAAGGAAGCCGAGCAGATGGCTTCGTATGAGGTGCTGAAAATATTAGGTAGAGAGCTGTAAAAAGGTGTAGTTCTGATATATTTTCCTCTAAAAGTTTTGTGGTTTATATCTGTGTTACAACGAGTATTCGCTGCATTTATTGTGTAGGTGCAAAAAAAGTTTTTAGTATTAACAAAATTAATACTACCTTTGCACGAATTTTTATAAGCGTATAATGAAGCAAAAGACAATTGCTGCAGAAATAAGACTAACTGGAAGAGGTTTGCATTTTGGCAAGGAGTCAACATTGACGATAAAGCCTGCCGAACCCAATAGCGGATATGTATTTGTTAGGACAGACTTGGACGGTTGTCCGCGAGTAAAGGCTGTTGCCGACAACGTTAATGCAACTTCGAGAGGTACAACAATCGAAGAAAACGGTATAAGTGTCAGCACAATAGAACATCTGCTTGCAGCTACCTATGCTATGGGTATCGACAATGCCGAGTTTTGCATTGATGGTCCCGAAGTCCCAATCCTCGACGGCAGTTCTAAATATTATGTAGAAGGCTATGCCAAAGTTGGTGTAGTGGAACAGGATGCCGAACTAAGAGTTCTCGACATTGCCGAGCCAATACATTATTCGAATGGCAAAGGAACAGAGATCACCATTAACCCTTCGGACAGCTATAGCGTTAAGGTGCTTGTGGATTATGGGGCTGCCATGCCAGCGCAGACGGCCGAACTTTCCAACCTTGATGGCTTTGCTTCAGAGATTGCAAACTGCAGGACATTTGTCTTTCTAAGCGAAATAGAGCCTTTGCTCAAAATGAACCTTATAAAAGGTGGAGACCTCGACAATGCCATTGTTGTTGTTGATAAGGTGTTGCCTCAGAGCGAGTACGACCGCATAGCTGCTATTTGCGGAAAGGAAAGCATAAAGGCTCAGGAAAGCGGAATCCTCAACACCTTGAAGCTTCAGTTCGACAACGAGCCGGCACGCCATAAGTTGCTCGACATCATTGGCGACCTCGCATTGTGCGGTTTCCGTTTCAATGCAAGAATAGACGCTGTTCGTCCAGGGCATTCGGCTAATACGCAGCTATCAAAAGATTTAAGACATTATTTACTAAACAGATAATTTTAGACATGAATCAACCACTTGCATATGTTCATCCGTCGGCCAAGATAGCCGAAAACGTTATAATTGAACCGTTTGCATATATAGAGAAAAATGTTGAGATAGGTGAGGGTACTTGGATAGGTCCGCACGCCACCATAATGGAAGGCGCAAAGATAGGCAAGAACTGCAAGATATTCCCAGGAGCTGTAATTGCAGCCATCCCGCAGGATCTTAAGTTCAAGGGCGAAAAGACTACTGCCGAAATCGGCGACAATACTATGATTCGCGAATGCGTTACAGTAAGCCGCGGCACACTTGCCAAGGGACGTACCGTAATAGGTTCCAACTGCCTTATAATGGCTTATTGCCATGTAGCTCACGACTGTGTTGTCGGAAACAATGTGATACTTGTGAATGGTGCCACTCTGGCTGGCGAGGTTGTCGTTGACGATTTTGCTATCCTAAGCGCCAACACTCTTGTACATCAGTTCTGCCACATTGGTGCGCACACTATGTTTGCCGGTAATTCGCTGGTTGGCAAGGACGTCCCTCCATATATTCGCGCAGCAAGAAATCCGCTGGCTTATTCGGGTGTTAATTCCATCGGACTTCGTCGTCGTGGATTTACCAACGAGATGATAAATAACATTCAGGATATTTACAGGGTTCTCTACAACAAGGGATTGAATGTAAGCCAGGCTCTCGAGTATATCGAGAACGAACTTCCTGCTACCAAGGAGCGCGACGAAATAGTGCTTTTCCTTCGCAATTCTAATAGGGGAATCATCAGAGGAACAGGCGAGAAAGAATAGTTTTATATGTTATATGAGAAGAAAGGCAGCTTTTGTGGCTGCCTTTCTTTTTTTGTATCAAAAGCACATCAGAATCGGGCTCCGAATCCTGCTTTTATTAGGGCGTCCATTCCAATATTTGTCTCAACTAGACCGAAGATATTGTCGTTTCCGACACGTATTCCGATGACAGTCACGTTGAAGGCGCAGAATGTAGAGGTAGTTCCCGAGCCCTTCTTGTTGTCGTCGAATATGGTACCAATGCCAAGGTCGATACCCGAATACAACTTGACGTGTTTTTTGTTGAGGTACGAGAACTGGCTGCTTGCCATAACCGACAATGTGGATGTGTTGTAGTGGTTGACTATCGCATTGGTTGAGTCTCGTATGGTTGTTGTAAGGCCTTCATAGACAACTTTTGCACCTGGACGGAACCATTTATTCACCTGATAGTAGTAGTCGAGTCCGTATGTTCCGATGAATTTTGTATCGGTTTTATTTCCTGCAATTCCGTTGCCTACACCTTCGATGAGAACCTTGAAGAAGTCGAATACGCCTCCGAAAGCAGATACAACGCCAATGCTAGCACTGATTTCATTTCTTGGGGCGTCTTTGTAGTCGTATGTGGATGTGTTGGTGTCGGGCTCGGTCAAGTAAGTTTCGTTTTCCTGTCCGTTCATTGCAAATGGTAGCGATGTTAATGCTATGATTGCAAATGCGATAGCTATTGCTTTTGTTTTCATATCAGTTCCTCCCAATTTTGTTTCTACGCCTATTTTCAAAAATCGTTCCATTCCCGATTTTGGATAATAAATGCAAGTTTACAACATTTTTTGAATATGTGTGAAATTTTACATGTTCTTTATGAAACTCTTTGGTAACCATACGTTTTCGAGTGTCTGGGCGTTCCTGAACAGTGGAGCGATTTCTTGGTCGGTAAAGCCTGCAATTCCGCAACCGATGCGTGTTACCAGAAATTTATATTCTGTATGCACCTTTGCAAACTCAATAAATTCATCAACGTAAGGCTTTATGGTATCTACACCACCCTGCATGGTCGGGATGCCGTAGCTTTGTCCTTGCAGGCCGACGCCTTGTCCCCATATTGCACCAAATTTGTCCAGTGCTATTCTTGCTGCACCTCCGCCATGATGTCCTGAAAGATTGCTACCGAAGACAAAAATTTCGTCTTTGTCAAGTGAGCTTATATATTCTGGAGTAATGCGTTCTGTTTTTTGTTCTTGTATCATATCTAAAATTTTTTGCTGTTCTGTTTCTGTGAAATTGGCAATAGAGTTGGATAGTTGTTTGGCGATGACTTTATTTCTGAGAGTTTGCATAGCCATGTGAAGTATTTTGTCGTGGTCGAAGGCAAGGCGTGGAATGTCGTTTATTGCAAACCATTGTGCGCTAGCCGCATCGTCGTTACCTTTTACTGCTGAAAGTCTTGCAAAACCGAAGAATGCCACTGTGATAACCCTTTCGCGTGGGTCGCGGTTCACATCGGTGAAAGTGTGGAATTGCTCGATGTTTGCAATGTCAAGTCCTGTTTCCTCCTTAAGCTCGCGTTTTGCGCATTGTTCTGCTGTTTCGTCGATGTTCATGAAGCCGCCAGGGAAAGCCCAGCAACCTTTGTATGGATCGTTTCCTCGTTCGATGAGCAGGATCTTCAGATCTTGTCCGTTGAATCCGAAAACCACGCAGTCGGCTGTGACTGCAGGATGTGGGTACTTGTATGTATAGCCGTGTTCCATGGTTTGTGTAAATTCTACTCAAAGGTATAGTTTGTTTTTAAACAGACAAAACTGTTTGCGTAATTTTTTTATTTTTGCGTAAAATTTCAGAATATGTTTCAGAAAATAATAAATGGCTGCGTAAAATTGGTGCAGAAACTTCTGCCTGAACCATTTATCTTTGCAGTGATACTCACTGTAGTTGCTTTTTTGATAGCCATGCCGGTTTGTCATCAGACACCTCTCGAGGTGGTCGAGAACTGGGGAAACGGAGTATGGTCGCTACTGGCCTTTGCAATGCAGATGGCTTTGGTGTTGGTGTGTGGCTCCACTCTGGCATCGGCTCCGTTAATAAAGAAAGGAATAAGCCGTTTGGCTTCGCTGCCAAAGAAGCCCATGGGTGCAATAGCATTGGTGACAGCTATTTCGTCGCTTGCTTGTTGGCTCAATTGGGGCTTCGGACTTATCGTGGGCGTGATTTTCGCCAAGGAGATTGCTCGCAAGTTGCCTGGAGTCGATTATCGTCTGCTCATTGCTTCGGCGTACAGTGGCTTTGTAGTGTGGCATGCTGGTCTGTCGGGTTCTATTCCGCTTACGATGGCTACACAGGGTTCTGGGCTCAAGGAGGTCACTCGCGGTGCCTTGGAAAATCCTATTCCGATAACAGACACGGTACTTAGCCCTTACAATATTGTTATTGTCGCTTTGATAATAGTCGCGCTTGTCGCAGTAAATGCTCTTATGCATCCTAAAGCCGACAAAGTAGTAGCAATAAATCCCGAACTGCTTGCCGAAGATGAGCCAGTGAAGGATGAAAAAGGCAGCACTCCTGCCGAGAAGATGGAAAACAGCCGCATATTGAGTTGGATAATAGCATTGTTGGGATTGACTTACCTTACAATAAAACTGTTTTTCCGTGGAGGTTCGCTTGATCTAAACTCGGTGATAATGCTGTTTTTGTTTCTCGGTGTAATTCTTCACAAAACACCGCTTGCATACGTGCATGCTTTTACTAAGTCGGCAACTGGGGCTGCAGGCATATTGTTGCAGTTTCCGTTCTATGCCGGCATAATGGGAATTATCACTGGAGTTGGAGAATCGGGCATTTGTCTCGGAACTGTAATAAGTGATGCTTGCATATCGGTTTCCACACCACAGACATATCCGCTGCTTACTTTCTTATGTGCTGCTGTGCTCAATATGTTTGTGCCGTCGGGTGGGGGACACTGGGCTATACAGGCACCTATTATGTTCACTGCCGGAGCAAACCTTGCTGTCGATCCGGGACTGACGGGCATGGCTATTTCGTGGGGTGATGCGTGGACAAACTTAATTCAGCCTTTCTGGGCAATTCCTGCACTTGCAATAGCAAAACTCAATGCCAAGGATATTATGGGATTTTGCATAATAGACTTGGTTGTGAGTGGAATTATAATCTGTGGAGGATTGTTGGTTTGGGCATGGTGAGGTATTTGAGTTGAGAGTTGAAAGTTTAAAGTTGAAAGTTAACAGTTGGCAGTTGTGTAATGCTTTGTGCAAATGTATTAAAACAAAAAAAGTGGCGAATGCCACTTTTTTGTTTTATTCGTAGCAATTATCTTTAGTCTTGTTTGGCGAAAGCTCGTACGAGGCGGATTGTCCCGAATTTATAGCGTTATTTACGATTGACTGAGCGTCTCGTTCGTAGCACCATCTATATGTGACAGTGATTCCAATAGTAATTTTCCAGCATGCAATTTCGTTGGTGGTTGTATTTGCTGGAGGAGCCTGGCACGATTTTTCATCATTGGCGGGAGTTTCAACATATTTTGCCTGCTGGTAGCCGTCGGCTTGCAAGTTTGTAATTTTACGGCGAGCTACGTTTTCGGTTGCCCACATGTACTGTTCTAATCCTTGTCCGTTCTTGGTGGCGGTTATCTTCCAGCATTTCTTCGGTTGAAATTTTTCGTTGCAGGCATCGCAAGAATTAACATCAGTATTTACGCTAGCTGAATACTGGTATGTTTCGTTGTGCTGGGTTCTCATTCCATCAATCCAACGTATTACATTGGCTTCTGTGTCCCAACGATATTCTCTGTCACCACTTTCCTTGTTTCTAATCTCCCAGCATGAAGGTTTTGTATTTGTAAGGTTAAGATTTGTTGCGGAAGTAGTATTAGTCCTCCTATTGGAGTTATTTTGTAAGGTTTGTGTTCTTGGTTTCTGCGCATATACGCAGCATGCTGCAAGTGTGAAAATCATAAAGAATGAAATCGATAGTACGTTTCTCATATTTTATACGTTTTTAAAATTATTAATACAAAAGTAACAAAATATTTGTTATTCAAATGCTATGCCAAAAAAAAGGCGGAGTTTTTTGTCTCCGCCCATAGTTTGAATTAATACTTATTATTTCTTTTTGTCTGCGCCAAGGAAAGGATAACCGTATTCTGTCGGTGGGCAGAAAGTTTCCTTAATCGAGCGAGTGCTAATCCACCTGTAAAGGTTGAGTTCGCTACCTGCCTTGTCGTTGGTTCCCGAAGCTCTAGCACCGCCGAATGGCTGGTTGCCTACAACTGCTCCAGTCGGCTTGTCGTTGATGTAGAAGTTACCTGCTGCATGGCGAAGTACATTTTCTGCTTCGATGATTGCATAACGGCACTTTGCAAAGATTGAACCTGTAAGTGCGTATGGCGAAGTTTCGTCGCAGAGGTGAAGGGTTTCGGTATATTTGTCGTCGTCGTAAACGAAAACTGTGATTACCGGACCGAACATTTCTTCCTGGATAGCCTCGTAGTGCGGGTCGGTAGTAACGATGATGGTCGGGTCGATGAAGTAACCGACCTTCTTGTCGTATGTTCCACCGAGAGCGATTTTAGCCTTGCGCGACTTCTTTGCTCTGTCGATGTAGCCGGCAATCTTGTCGAACGATTCTTCGTCGATAACTGCGTTTACGAAGTTTGTGAAGTCGAATACATCACCGACCTTTACGGTCTTCATCATTTCCTTAACATTCTTCAAGGTTTCGTTCCACAACGACTTTGGAATGTATGCGCGTGAAGCTGCCGAGCACTTCTGTCCCTGGAATTCGAAAGCACCACGAACGATTGCAACTGCGAGTTCGCGTGGGTCAGCCGACTTGTGTGCAAAGATGAAGTCCTTACCGCCAGTTTCGCCGACAATCTTAGGATAAGTGTTGTACTTGTCGATGTTGTCGCCGATCTGCTTCCAGAATGCCTTGAAAGTAGATGTGCTTCCGGTGAAGTGGATACCAGCAAGGTGTGGAGAAGTGAAAGCTACGCTGCTGATAACCGAGCCCTTGCCTGGGAGGAAGTTGATAACGCCGTCTGGCAAACCTGCTTCCTGGAAAATCTTCATCAGGTAGTAGTTGGAGAGGATAGCGGTTGTTGCCGGCTTCCAAATAGTAACATTACCCATCAATACTGGCGAAATGTTGAGGTTGCAAGCGATTGATGTGAAGTTGAAAGGAGTGATTGCGTAAACAAATCCTTCCATTGCGCGGTATTCGTTGCGGTTGAGCACCGAATTGTCGGATATTGGCTGCTGAGCGTAAATCTTCGATGCGAAGTATGAGTTGAAGCGGAGGAAGTCGATAGTTTCCTGTGCGCTGTCGATTTCAGCCTGCATCGGGTTCTTGCCCTGTCCGAGCATTGTAGCTGCGTTGATTACATATCTGTACTTCTTTGAAAGGAGTTCGCCGATTCGCATCATAATGGAAGCGCGTTCGATCCATGGAGTGTCTTCCCACTGCTTCTTAGCTGCCAATGCAGCATCGATAGCCATCTGTACTTCCTTCTTGCCAACCTTGTGGTACTTTGCAAGCACATGCTTGTGGTTTGTAGGCATAACAACCTTGCCCATGTCACCGGTCTTAACTTCCTTACCGCCAATGATGCAAGGAATTTCGATGCACTGGTTGAACTGACGTTCGAGTTCTTCTTTCAATAGCTGTCTTTCTGGAGTTCCGGGTGCGTATGAGAATCCCGGTTCGTTCTTAGGTTCTCTGAATGAGAATAATGCGTTATTCATAATATTTTTTGTTTAAGTTATTTTTTTGTTTCGCAAATCTAAAAAAATAAACTGACTTGTGAATAGGTTTTACGAGAAATTTTTACAAAAACGGCTCCCTATTGAGAGCCGTCGTATTTAAAATTAAGATCCGCTTACTTCAAGATTTTGTATTTGCCAAAAATTGGTAACGGTTTTACGCTTCCCTGTGCTGCGTTTACAATACCGATGATAGCGAATACGAAAATACCAACGCTAACCAACCAGTATATTACACCCCACAACGACAATAACCACAAAGTACTCCACGACAAAGTGTGAATCAATATTGCGGTTATGATGAAGTTGATCAACCACCATGCTGTTTCAACTATACAAAGTACGAGACCCTGGTTTGCATGGAAACGAGCAAATTTCGATTCTTTAGCTGCGAATATTGGAACCAATACTAATAGCCAGAAATATGCAAGAATTGCAAATGCCTTGTTGTTCTGTACATCTTCTGGTGTAACCTCTGCTTGTGCTGCATTGTTTTCTGCAGGCTTGTTTTCGAGTTCTTCTGCCATGAGTTTATCTCCTTTATTTAAATTATGAATAAATTATTTTTTGCAAATAAAATGAATATTCTGCAATGCTGCAAATTTTTTTGTTACTGACTGCGACTTTCAACTTTCAACTCTCAACTTTCAACTCTCAACTTTCAACTCTCAACTCTCAACTACTCTATAGAGTACAGTTCCCTGTTGAGCGTCATCTTGCCTTTCTTGTTGTACGATTCGTACTTTATGGCGCCTACGCCAAGTTTCCACCACTGCTTTGAGCTTACGTTTACCTTTACGAAAAGTATCTGTGCGCTGTCTTCCGAATCAACGCGGATGCAGTCGAATGTGCCGGCGTTGGTTGTTACGCTCTGTCCGGTGGTAACGGCAATGTTGGTATTGTTAATGCCTATGCCGGGACCAGTAATGTGGCAGTCGTCGAGCTTTTCGCCATTCGACGGATGTTCTGGAAGGATAATGGTGTGACCCTTTATCGAGTCGATATTTACCATCGAAGCCAGCGAACCGAGAGCATAGCGTACGTCGGTGTGGAAATAGCCGTCGGCACTCCAAACCTTGCCCTTATACACTTCGCCAGTCTCCTTGAAGTTGTCCTTCAGCCAAACAATGTCGAAAAGTATTGTGGTCTTGCCTTCGTCCTTCTGTACGTCGGTTATCTCGTACCTGAAGGCCTGTATTATCTTGCCCTTTGCGTCCTTGTCAACGTAGGTGATTTTTGTGCCGACCTTTTCGGGCATATATGTCTGTGCGAACCCTGCATTGGCGAATACTAATGCCAATAAAACAAGAATCTGTATTAAAACATTTTTTTTCATAATCATCTGAACGTATTGTGTTAATCTATTGATTTTTGCTTCATTGTTACAGTCTCACCCTTAAAAGTAAACTTCATCTCCTTGTCGCTGACAGTAAATGTAGCCTTGTCAACAACATTTCCATTTTCGCCAAGAGGAATACTGCCTTCACCGTTGCTATATGTGACATCACCAAACAAATTGCCGCTATCCTGCAGATTGCCATCATCGTCATACTTCGTGAAGAAAAGATTTGCATTATCCTCGACGCTGATAGTCAAACGATATGTACTGTTTTCTGATTCAGAAAACCATTTTGTCCTTGTAACAGATTCTGGAGCAGAACCTTTTGCTTGTTCTACAGATTCGGCAGCGGATTCGCTGGTTTTGTCGGTGTTTTGTTCCTTGTTGTTACCGCAAGCAGTCATTAAGGCTATACTTGCAATGCACATAAGTGCTAAAAATGTCCTTTTCATATTATTAAGTTTTTATTTGGTTTTACATTATTCCTCTCTGCTGTGATTTTAGTTCGTTCATCAGATAATCGAATACATATACGCTGCTCTGATAGCATAGTCCCGTGGATTCGTTTTCCAACTTTCTATAAGTATGAGAATTGTACAATATGTCAAACGCCTGCCTCAGTTCAACGCCTAAATCTTCCATAATCATGACAACTAAGTCCTGCGAGAGACATTCTATCAGGAATTGTACATCGTTCTTATGTTTTTCCTCTACAGTCATTTTATTTTCTTTAGGTATTGCAATGCTGTTTCGGTTCCAAAATAGTACTGGAAAGTAGGATGTATGTATTTTAATTCTTCGATTAGCCTCTCAACATCTATATATTGTTGCATGAACCTGCGAATTTGTACGCCAACAGTATCATTAGCGATTGGACCATATATAATATCGTAGGAATGAATGTTCGTATCTTGCTTGTGTGTTCGGTTTTGAATGATAAAGTTTGCCCACTCTGCGCTATATGAATCGAAACGCTTTACCGATAATATACCATTAGTCATGCAAGATTCGTCGAACATGAAAGAACTGACAGTAGGTTCTCCAAATTCCTCTCTGTATGTAACAAGCTTAGCCATCTTTTCTGCCTGTTCTAGGTTGTCACTTAGATAAAAACCACGACCAAAGTCTTTCCCTTTATGGCAAAAAGAAAAGTCGATGACTTCTATCGGAATGTTCGAACCATGGAAAAGATGTATCATTGCAAATATCCTCCGTTGCGGCTACAGATTCTTGTGATATCATTTATTGCTTCGTCAATCGAGAATGTATGTTCAATGTCGTAGTGCTTGATAAGAAAGTCAAATCCTCCATACTTGCCAAGATAGTTATAAGCTTTTGCATTTGTAATAGCGAAACGCTCAGCAAAACTTCCTATGCAGCATACGAGGTATTCTATTTTGTTCAATTGTAAGCGCGACATTGTTACATATTATTTCTTCACAAATTCTACCCTTCTGTTCTTGGCTCTACCTTCTTCAGTACTATTGTCAGCAACTGGTTCGTGTGAACCCTTGCCAACAGCCCTAAGATTGAAACTGTCGCAACCCAAATCAACAAGTGCCTTTACAACAGCTTGAGCCCTTTGTTCCGACAATGGGTCGTTTACCTGGTCAGAACCTTGGTTGTCGCAGTGACCTTGAACCTCAAACCTTGCATTAGGATTCTTCTTCATATATTCTGCAACCTTCTTGATTTCCTCCATGCTCTCAGGCTTTAGGTCTGCCTTTCCTGTTACAAAGAGAATATTGTTGGTTACAAATTTCCCACTCTGAGCGATAGCTCTTTCTACCTCAGTTATGTCCGTAGCATTGCGGTCATAGAGTTCCACAGCACCCTTTCCAATGCGGAAGTTCTTAATATAAGTATCCTTGCTTCCTCCACTTGAAAACAATGTTACCCAGCCAGCTCCAGGCTTAGCATTAGGAACATTGATAATTCTATTTCCATCTACATAGAACTTAATAGCTCTCTTGTTGAAGGACAATGCGTAATGATGCCATTTTCCATCGTTATAAGTTCCTGATTCTGACCTAGAACTACCTTGTTTGTATGTAAAAGAAGATTCTGATGAAAGACAATAGTGGCAATCAAAACTGTGTCTGTCGCCTCCCAACCAATATGTAATAGTGAAAAGTTCATTGTCGCGACTTGAATTTTCATTCATAATATCAAGTTCTATGGATGGTGCGCCATTCTTTTCAGTGTCATCAAAAAGCATATCATACTCAATCGTGAAAACATCGCCGAGATAATTCTTGCTGCCGTCTTTCATCAATGGTGAAATCCAACTGTCATCTTTATTCATTGCAATGGCTAATTCTCCTCCAACTCTTGCAATTTCTGCATTTCCTCTTACAAGATCCCATTTTGAAGGGAATTCCCCAACTTGTTCTCCAATAACTTTATCTTCGAAAATTACAATTTCACCAGGGACGAAGTCGCTTTTCTTTCCTTCAACATTTACTGCGCCCTTCGGAGCACCGCACTCGTCGCAGAACTTACCCTTGTTGCCTTCGTGTCCGCATTTTTCACACTTCCAAGTTGCCGAAGCGGTCGACTCTTCGGGCTTCTTGGCTCCGCACTCGTTGCAGAACTTGCCATTGTTGCCCTTGTGTCCGCAGGCAGGGCAGGTCCAACCGCTTTCGTCAGCAGTGTTGGTTTCCTGTGATGATGCTCCAGGCTTCTTGGCTGCACATTCCTTGCAGAAATTACCGGTATTACCTTTTGCTCCACATGCCGGACAAGTCCAGCCACCATTGTCGTGAGCATCGTCGTGAACTGTTTTGGAGTTGTCGTTCTTTTCCTTTTCAATGGCTTTCTGCGTATTCTCGAAAGTCTTGTCAACGGCATTGTCAACTGCCTTGTCGATGGCATTGTTTACACCTTCTTCGACCTTCTGGTTGAGCTTGTTTCTAATCAGGTTGCCAATCTGAGCATTTGCTGCAAAAGACAAAAATAATGTTGCCAATGCTAATACTATCAATCTTTTCATAAAATTCCGAATTTAATCATTATAATTTTTAGCAAAAGTAGAAAATGTTTTTGGAATAACAATAAAAAGTTGAAAATTGAAAGTTGAAAATTGAAAGGCAGGCTTGCTGGCTATATGTGTCTGCCTCCAGTCCAATCATCAAGCCTTCCCCACACAACAGTATTTCCTTCAATTTTCATCGCGGAAAGCGAGAAAACCTTAGTGTGCTCTGATTTTTTTAATGTACAATGGATAATGGGTAATTGATAATGTACAATTGATAATGGATAATTAGCTTCGCTGAGCTGAAGGTTGACAATGGGTTTTTCTTGGCAGATATTATCCTGAAGCAAAAAATCGGATGGTATATCTACTTCTATCATTTCCTGGAAATCGATACCATCGTCGTTTGAAAGCTTGACGACGCACTCCTTGCAGTTCCAGAGGACGGTCAGTTTTTCAAGGTCGCCATTGGCTGCTGCAAGTTCCTTGTCGGAGAATACACGTGAGGCTATGTGTTGTATCTTTGGCGATATTTTTTCGATGTCGATGCCGACCGGGAAGTCGGGATTATAGATTATTGCGGCAATGTCGGCAGAATGGCTTATCGAGATGTAGCCTTTGTTGAGATATGGCCTACGGTCGTTGTAGTGTATTGTCTGGTTTATGCCGACAGCCTTTAGCAATGCCCGTACCGATAGCAGTTCTATGCGGCGCTTGTGGGCTGAGTTGTTCCCGATTACCTTCAGGTCTTCGTCGCACAGGTCGCACATTGTGCGCAGCTGCTCCTCAGTCTCCTCCATTTTCCAGAAGGCTAGAAGGGAATTGTCAGGTAATATGGATTTATGAATTAACAATTGACAATGGATAATGAATAATGGACAATTGATTTACGATTTGAATTTTCAAATCATCAAATTTTCAAATCATCAACCTTTAGCTCGGCGTAAGCCAAATTTTCAAATTGTTGAATCTTTGAATCATTGAATCTTTGAATCATTGAATTTTTGAATCCTTCCACTCAAAACTCTCCATAAAATGTTCGATGTCCTCGCGGACAAAATCGACCACTGGGGCAAGCGAATCCTTGTTGGGGCGTGCTTCGAAATATAGCGAGCCGCGCATGAAATGCGTAGTGCTGTCGGTGAGGAAAAACTGTACCTGTGAGGCTACATTCCCTTTGATGTTATATAGGCATCCGTAAACCCGCGACGAATCCTTCTCGAAAATGTTTTCCTCAATGGCGTCGGCTTTTATGGTGTGTTTGTATGCAAAGTCGTGGGCATCGTTGAGCAGTGTGTCTATTTCGCTGTATTTGCTGTTGTCTATGCCACGGTAGGTCAAATACACTGTTGCCTTGTACTTCGGGAAATAGATGTCGAACCAGCAATTGTCTTCCTTCTCCTTTATTAGATACGAATATTCTGGAATCTCGAACGTGAAAGGGCATTCGCCGTTGTACTGCTTATAGGTTTTCTCTGGAAAATCGATGCGGAAATAGCCTCTGGGACGTGGCGCGTAAGCTTTTTCGCCACAGGCGCAAAGCATCGCAAGTCCTACGACTAGTATTATAGCAAGAATCTTATTTTTCATCGGTGTCGGTATTTTCAGTTTTTGGCAGTTTGACACGTATCTTCTTTATTCTACGCTCGTTAGATGCCGTTACGGTAAAATCAAAATCCTTGATGCTGATGGTTTTGTTCTTGGCTGGGATTTCCTGGTTTATTTCGAGCAGCATTCCCGCAAGAGTTTCCGATTCGCCCTTTGTTTCCTGGAACAATTCGTAGTCAACATTCACAATTTTGCAGAAATCGACAATGCTGGTCTTGGCGTCGAATTCGTAGGTGCGGTCGTCAATCTTCTTGAACATGTCTTCGTCGGTATCGAACTCGTCGTGAATTTCGCCCACAAATTCTTCCAAGATGTCCTCAAGCGTTACAATTCCGCTCACACCTCCGTATTCGTCGATTACGATTGCAATATGCATCTTCTTCGACTGGAAGTCGGACAAAAGGTCGTTTATCTTCTTGGTTTCGGGGACAATAAAGTGCGGACGAATAAGCTTATGCCAGTCGAAATCGTGTTCGTCCACATGGGCAAGCACGTCCTTGATGTAAAGAATACCCATGACGTTGTCGAGATTGTCTTCGTAAACAGGTATTCGTGAAAATCCCGATTCCACGATGTCGCCAATTACCTTCGAGAATTTTGAGTCGTACTCGATGGCGAATACATCCACGCGCGAGGTCATTACTTCGCGGGCATCGAGCGACGAAGAGGCGACGATGTCCTCAAGCATTTCGCGGTCGTCCTTAAGGTCGTCTGATGCAAGTTCGATGGCTTGCGAGAGGTCTTCGATGCTGATTTCGGAAGTGTGCTTTTTCTGCAAACGTTTTTTTACAGCATTGGTCGATTTTATGAGGATTATGCTGAACGGGAAGCACAGCGGCTCGAGTATCCAAAGAGGATAAGCCATTAACTTTGAAATCGACAGCGGATATTTTGCCGCCAGAATCTTTGGTATCATCTCGCCGAACAGTAAGATTATGAATGTAATGACAACGGTTTGCAGTACAATTATGAGCACTGTATTGTCGATGTGGGCAAAAATCCTGTCCGACAGGAATGCTGTGATTATCACTATTGCAATGTTGATGAAATTGTTGGCTACAAGTATTGTAGCCAACAGTTTTTCGGGGTTCGACAGCAGTTTTGCAATAAGTTTTCCCTTTGCGGTCTTAGCCTTGCGGATTTTTTCCTTGTCGCCTGCCGAAAGTCCGAAAAAGCCAGTCTCGCTTGCCGAAACAAGTCCGGAGCATACGAGCAGAATTACCACAACGATAATTCCTATTATTGTCGATTGATTATAAGGGTCGGGATCCATTTTGAATGAGGGGCGTGTTTAAAACGCGCCCGTACAAATTAATATTTTAATATTTCAAATTTCCAATATGCATTAGAATGGTAAATCGTCTTCTGGTTCTGCTGCTGGCTGGAATGCGCTAGGCTCTGCTGCGACTGGGCTCTGTGCCGGCTGGTCGGCAAATGGCTGAGCTTCGGCGGGCTGTGGCATTGATGCGCCCTGTGTTAAGGGCTGTCCATCGCGAGCCGATTTCGGTTCCATCATGCGAATTGTGTCGGCTAGGATTTCGGTAGTGTAATGTGTGGCGTTGTCTTGTCCCTGCCATGAGCGTGTCTGCAGACGTCCTTCCACGTAAACAAGCATACCTTTGTCGAGGTAGGTTTCGCAGAATTTAGCGAGGTTGCGCCATGCAACTATATTGTGCCATTCGGTATTTTCGCGTCTTTCACCTTCCTTTGTGCGGTAAGGTTCTGTGGTCGCCATACGGAATGTTGCCACTGGTGTATCTTCTTTTACATAACGAATTTCGGGCTTTACACCAAGCCGTCCAATAAGCATAACTTTGTTTAGGTACATATCGAAAATTTTTCTGCAAAGATAAATATTTTTTACGATTTTGAACGTTGAACCTTGAACTTCTTTCAACTTTCAACTTTGAACTTTCAACTAAACAAAAATGCTGGTACAATTTATGCATTCCACCAATCAAAATATTTTACCTAACTTTGCGTTTATAATAAACATTGAAACATCAATTTGAATATGAAGAAGATAGTAACCTTAATTATTTTTGTAGCATTGGCAGTTTCTGCATTTGCTCAGACAACCGACGACAAATACAAGAAATTGTGGATCGAGGTCACTGGTTTTGAAAACAGGGATCTGCCCAAGAGCGCCTTGCAGAAGGTCGAAAGTATTCTCGACATGGCAACCAAGGACAACGATGCATATCAGCAGTTAAAAGCAATAACATACAAAACCAAGTTCCTTATCGAGTCGGAGCAGACCGGCAACCTTAAAGCCGTCGATTTTCTTGAGGAACAAGCCAAAATCCAGTCGGGCACATGTAAGCATGTTTGCAATTTCCTACTCGGTGCTTCGTATCAGAACTACTACTCGCGTCATCGCTATCAGATCGATTCGCGTTCGGCAGTGAGCGATTCTGCCGACAAAAAAGGTTCGCGCCTCGAATTTTACGACAAAAACGAGTTCATGAAGCTGATAATCAGTCATTACAAGCTGGCGCTGAATGCCGAACTGAAAAATGTCGCTGCCGACGATTACAAGGAATTTTTCAGAGACAACAACAAGGAAAACGACTTTTTCCCAACACTTTACGATGAAATTGCATATTCGATTATCAATCAGCTTGCAAAACTATACAGATATACAGGCACCAATTTGGACAACAGCTTCTTTTGCAATGCCGACGATTTCTCAAAAATAGAAATCCTCGACACCGACCAAAATCCCGAAATGGCGACTTTGTTTTTCATGCAACAGATGCTTAAAGAAAACAAACCCAACAGTAGTGCTTACGCATTTACCGACTACCGCCGCATATGTTATATCGCAAGCAAGCAAAGCGGTAAGGACGACCTTATCATGGAACTTTTCACCGATGCCGCAAAACAATACAAGGGCAACGAAAGCGTGATTTTCATCAACAAGGAGATTGCCGACCGTCTGTCGAAAAAATCAGCTGCCGACCGCATCGAGGCTGTGAACCTTCTGACCTCCACAATTGAAGAGTTTAAGGATAGCAAGTATGTAACCCATTGCTCCAACCTGCTTTCTAAACTCACATTTCCATCAATAAGCATATCGGGTGACAAGGTTACTTATCCAAACGAAAATATTCCGCTTTACATTGAATATGCCAATACAAAAACAGCTAAAATCAAGGTTGTAAAAGTGTCGGACAAGGCTTCGGAATACGAAACTTTCAATACCAATTCAGCCAATGTAAACAAATACTACGAAAGTAAGTCTGTAACCGAAGGCACTATAAATCTTCCCGATGCTCACGATTATTCTACCCACAGCACCTACTATGTGGAAAAAGGTCTGCCTACAGGTTTCTATCTTGTCTTTGCCGAAAGCGACAGCTCCAGAATCGAGAGTTTTACCATGCTCACAGTTTCTCGCTTTGCTTTGCTTCGCATCGACGATGGCAAATACATGGCTGTTGACCGAAATTCTGGCAAGCCTATCGACAAGGTAAAGGTGAAAGTCACCACGCGCGACTACAACAAGACCGAAACCTTACTTAACACCGAAACCGCTGCCGATGGCATTTTCAGTTTCGATACAAAAAAATGCAATTACAACACAATTATTTACTTGAAAAAGGACAACGACGACATGTGCTTCTCGGTTTACGGATACTACCAGCAGGACGAGGTAGAAAAGGAGCGCACATCGATTAAGATATTCACCGACAGGGCGATTTATCGTCCGGGACAGACCGTGTATTTCAAGGCTATCGAATACCGCGGCAAGGACAACAATTTCAGTGTTGTGCCTAACGATAGCATAAAAGTCACGCTTAAGGATGTCAACTACAAGGAAATAGCTACGCTAAATCTTAAATCTAACCAGTATGGAAGTGTTAATGGTGAATTCAAGATTCCCGAAAACGTACTTACCGGTAATTTCCACATCGAAGCTCGCGGTACTGGATTCTCGTCGGGTTCGGAATACATCAAAGTGGAGGAATACAAGCGTCCTACCTTCGAGATAGAGATGGACTACATTAAGGATGAGGTGTCGTTTGGCGACTCGGTAAGCATCAAGGGACGTGCAAAAAGCTATTCGGGTGTGCCCGTCAGCGGTGCCGACGTCAATTTCACCGTCAACTGCTCTTCGTATTCGTATTATTGGTGGAGTTATAGCAATTCCGAAAAGAAACTTCTTGCCGACGGAACCATCAAGACCGACGAAAACGGTGAGTTTACCATTAGTTTTGTCGCCAAGCAGTGCTTTAGCAATACCAACCGTTACAGAATTTCGGCTGTAGTTGCCGACATCAACGGCGAATCGCATACCATAGAAAGGTCGTTCATGGTTTCGCGCCAGTCGCTATGGATTTCGAATAGTATTTCCGAAACCGTTGACATTGCCGACTTCAACAGCTTCAAAATATATAGCGAAAACATTTCGGGCAGCCACATCGATGCGACTGTCGATTACGAAATCTTCAAGCTCGAGGAGCCGTCGCATGCAACCGTGGCAAGGCTAAAGACCGCCGACATGCAGATGTACAGCCGCGAGGAGTGGGAAAAACTTTGTCCCGCACTCGGCTATGGCGACGAAAATACGCTGTATAATCGCAAAGTTACATCGTCGATGTTGAAAGGCTCTGTGAATACTGCCGACACAACCCCAATCGCCATCACCAAAAAGATGAAGTTCACGCCAGGTTCCTATCGCATAATAATGACTGCCAAGGACAAGGACGGCAACCCGGTAGCCGACACCACAAACTTCCACATCACCGACAACTCGTCGGACAAGATGTCGTACCCAATGGCGTCGTACTTCAAAGTGTCGAAATACTCGGCAAAGGTGGGCGATAAGGTGCAGGTGCGTATTGGTTCGTCGTTCGACGATGTTACTGTTTTCTACACACTGCAGATAGGCAAGGGCGCACTCGAAATAAAGAGCATGAAGCTGAGCAACGAGGTTAAGAGCTTTGATATTCCGATTACCGAAAAGTGCTACGGTGATGTGTTTGTCACTGCGATCTTTGTGCGTCATGGCAGAGCATATAAGGAAAGCAAAACCATAAGCGTTTCGCGCGTCGATAAGCAATTGGATGTCAAGTTGGTGACTTTCCGCGACAAGACCTTGCCGGGATCAGAGGAGTCGTGGCAGATGAAGATTACCGACAAGTTCGACAAACCCATCGAAGCAGAACTTGCAGCCACAGTCTATGATGCTTCGCTCGATTCGTACAAGTCGCACTCATGGTATTTCTGGCCATATTCGTCGAATACGATGAACTACAATTTCGAATATAAGGGTTTTGGATACTCAAACAGCAATTCCAGACGCTATGTCTATGCATCTAACCGCTATGAATATACTCCTTATCCCACACCGGTTTTCTTCAATGTGCTAAGTGCTTACTATTCGTCGTACGCAACCGATTACAAGAGCGGGCGCGTACTCTATAGAGCCAATGCTGCCGGAGGTGTTGTCGAAGAGGAGTCCAGTTTGATAGCCGCCGATGCCGTTGCGCTCAACGAGGCTGTTGAAATGGAGGAGGAACTCTCTGAAGAGGAAGCCGAAGCTTTCGACAATGCCGAAGTGCGTACCAATTTCAACGAGACAGCCTATTTCGCTAGCAATCTTACCACCGACCAGGACGGTAATATTTTCATCAATTTCACAATGCCCGAAAGCATGACACGCTGGAACGTGATGGGACTTGCCCACACCAAGGACATGAAAATAGGCGATGTAAGCAGTTCGTTGGTAACTCAGAAAAATGTCTCGGTAACGCCAAACCTGCCGCGTTTCATGCGCGAGGGCGACGAAATGTACATTTCGGCCAAGATCGCAAATCTCACCGAAAACACAATCAGCGGCAAGGCAAAAATCGAATTCATAAACACTCAGAATTCCGAGGATATTACAGATAAATTCCTGAAAAACAATATTGTAACATTCTCTGCCGATGCAAGCCGCAACACTTCTGTAGAATGGAAAATTTCTGTTCCGAAGAGCATTGGCGCGGTGGCAGTGCGCATTGTTGCTATTGCCGAAGGTCATTCCGACGGCGAGGAAAAAGTGTTGCCGATACTTACCAATCGTATGATGGTGACCGAGACAATGCCTTTGCCGGTGCGTCGTGCCGGAACAACGCATTTTTCGTTCAACGCTATGAAGAACAACAAGTCGAAATCACTCGAAAACTACTCATACACCCTCGAATTTACGCCAAATCCGGCTTGGTACGCCGTGCTAGCACTGCCTTACATGATGGAATATCCATACGAATGTGCCGAACAGACTTTCTCGCGCATTTATTCCAACCTCATTGCTTCGCACGTGGCAAATTCCGACAAAAAGATTGAGGAAATGTTCAACAAGTGGAAATCGACCGATGCCGAGGCTCTGAAGTCGAACCTGCAGCGCAACGAGGAACTGAAATCTGTTTTGCTCGAAAATTCGCCTTGGCTTCTCGATGCCGAAAACGAAGCTGAACGTAAATATAATATAGGTGTACTTTTCGATATTGACCGCATAAAGGACGAAACCAAGAAAGCCACCGACAAACTGTCGAAGATGCAGAAGGCAAACGGCGGTTTCCCGTGGTTCGACGGAATGCCCGACAACCTATATGTCACCCAGCACATTGTTGGCAACTACGGACATCTGCAGAAACTCGGTGTAAAATTTCCAGACTCGTCGATGGAAGGCATGATTAAGAAGGCTGTAAAGTACATCGACAGGGAAATCGAGAGAATTTATGATTTGCAGAAAAAGTACAATGCGGTAGCTCTTGGTTACACTCAGATACATTATTTATATGTACGTTCGTTCTTCCTGAAGAAATACCCTATGGACAAATCCACGCAGAAGGTTTTCGATGTGTATATGAAGCTTGGCGAGAAGGACTGGCCGTCGTGGGGTTTCTACATGCGCGGAATGCTTGCCTTGGCAATGCAGCGCAGCGATCGCACAGCAACAGTGAAGGATATTGTGGCATCGTTGAAGGAGTATGCACAGCATAGCGAGGAACTTGGTATGTATTGGGATTTGGAGCGCGGTTGGTATTGGTACAACAGTGGCATTGAGACTCAGGCCTTGCTTATTGAACTTTTCGATGAGATTGGCGAGGTTCACGATGTCAACGAAATGAAAGTCTGGCTGTTGAAGCAGAAGCAGACTACCAACTGGAAGACCACCAAGGCCACTGCCGAAGCCGTTTATGCACTTTTGCTCGACGGTACAAGCATCCTCAGCGAAACCGACTATCCGGTAATTTCTCTTGGTGATAAGCAGATAGACCTTGCTGCCGAAACTACCGAGGACGGCACCGGCTACTACAAGAAAATGTGGAAGCAGGACGAGATTTCGAGCACCTGGGGCGATGTTTCGGTTACCAAAGCCGACAGCACTGTGGCTTGGGGCGGTATTTACTGGCAGTACTTTGAGGACATCGACAAGATAAAGGGCTTCGAGGATACCCCGCTTAAGATTCGCAAGGATTTGTTTGTCAACCGTGTGGAGAACGGCACGGAAGTCATTGTGCCTATCACGCAGAAGAATGCCAACCTCAAGGTAGGCGACAGGGTTACAGTCCGCATCGAAATCGAAGTTGACCGCAACATGGAATATGTTCATCTGAAGGATATGCGTGCTTCGGCGTTCGAGCCAACCGAAAAACTTTCGGGCTATAGGTTCAAGCATTCGTTGGGCTACTATCAGGCAATTAAGGATGCTTCCATCAACTTCTTCATCGATATTCTGCCAAAGGGCACCTACGTGTTCGAGTATCAGGTTATCGCTACGCAGAAGGGTAATTTCTCGAATGGCATAACGACTATCCAGAGCATGTACGCACCCGAATATACGAGCCATAGCACGGGAATAAGAGTGAAGGTGGAGTAGGTGGATTTGAAGATTTGTTTTCCGCTGCAATTATCATTGCAATCCGGACAAATCTAAACGATATACAATGTCAACCGGAACATTCTTCTCCATAAAGGCTACCATATAAATAGGCAAATAATAAACATTTCCCGATTGACTCACATTGTCGTTGCAGAACACATACGCGCATTCGATGCCATAGTTGCTGTTGCCCATCACATTCGACAAAGCGTTGTGCCTCCGGTAATCTTTCCCCGATTTGACTTCTATTGGTACGATCTTTCCGCTTTGTTCGACAACAAAGTCTAGTTCGCCCTGCTTCTTGCTATTGAAATAGTATAGGTCGAAACCATGAGCCAGCAATTCCTGAGCAACGGCATTTTCGTAGACAGAGCCAAAATTTATATCTGCTGCATTTGACAAAATCCTAATCTGTATGCCGTCGGCATATTGCGCAGCAAGCAGTCCCAAGTCGTTCTGGAACAGCTTGAACAAACTGCGGGAACGCGATAGTTTTAGTGGTGAAGTAGGCTCCTCTACATTGTATGCCGGGATTGCAACTCCTGCATCCTTTAGCCAGATAAAACTATTTTCGAAGCGCGAAAACTTTATGTTTTCGTTTAGGTTCTTGAGAATAAAACGCTTGTTCATTGCATTGAGTTCGGGTGGAATCAATTCGAATATTTCTTCAAGATATAGCTTGTTGTTGCGGTCGTACTTTGCGATGTCGCGTTTGTAAAGCCTAATTATCGACTGCTGTTCGGCAAGCACTTCCTGTAGATTGTTGGTGTCGATGTACTTTTGGACAACGGCTGGCATGCCACCTACAATAAGATAAAGCCTGAATAATTCCATTAGTTTTCCGTGGACGTACGAATCAACAGGCGACTTTTGTTCCCATGCCAGTCTTACCGCATCTATCACCTTTTGGCTTATGCCTAGGGCAGTAAAAAACTCCTCGATATCAAGCGGAAACATTTCTTTTATGTCCAAATATCCCACAGGTTCCGAACGCAAATCGTTAAGTTCGATTCCGAGTAGCGAGCCGCTAAGAACATACTTGTAGCTCCCTTCTTCGACAAGGAATTTTATGGCGGTAACAATTTCGGGAAATTCCTGCACTTCGTCAAAAAAGATCAATGTCTTGCCCTTAACCAGAGGTTTGCTTGCAAATGCAGACAATCTCAATATAATATCGTTGCTTCCTTCTGCTTCCGATAGCATGGCAACAAATTCGGGGTGCTCATGAAAGTTAATTTCCACAAAATTGTCGAAATGTGTATTTCCGAACTGTCGAATCGAAAAGGATTTTCCTGTTTGTCTAGCTCCTGTAACAAGCAATGCCTTTTTGTTCTTTGAGTAAAAGTCAGCTAAGTATCTGTCTATCTTTCGTTTAATCATATTTTGTCTGTTTTTCCAACGCAAAATTAATCTATTTTGTCCGTTTTTCCAACACAAAAACAAAATATTTTGTCCGTTTTTCCAACATTTGCACAGTGTTATATTGCGCATCTAGGTCGCCCGTTAGCCTGTTCGCCAGTTCGCCTTTTAGCCTTTTCGCCTTCCAGCCTTTTAGCCCCGTCCGTCCGCCTGTTCGCCTGTCCGCCTTTTTGAAATAATCGGTTTTTCCTAGCGAGTAATGTTACTTGTTTTTTCTTTTCCCTCCGTCATCGCGGAAGCCAGAGCGCACACGCGATACGGTGGGGGAGCGTTGTCGCGGTCGGCTATCCGTGATCTCATGGTCATTACCGCAGGTTTTTGCCCTGCCCCAATTTAACGCCATGTAGGGGCAGGTTTAAACCTGCCCCTACATAGGGCGAGGGGGCAAAAAACATTGCGGTATTTTCTCGCCACATACCCCAGCGGGGTCACATATACGTAGCAGCGATAGCTGCGGTAGCCTTTGGGTTTGAAGTTGTTTGAATTTGGCTGTTAGCCTTTTCGCCTATTCGCCTGTTAGCCAGTTAGCCTGTTAGCCTTTTCGCCTTCCAGCCTTCTAGCCTTCCAGCCTTCTAGCCTTCTAGCCTTCCAGCCTTTTAGCCTTTTAGCCTTCCAGCCTTCTAGCCTTCCAGCCTTCTAGCCTTCCAGCCTTTTAGCCTTCTAGCCTTCCAGCCTTTTCGCCCCGTCCGTCCGCCTGTTCTTCCGTTTCGCCCATCAGAAAACTCTTTCATCTTTCCTTTCTCATTATTCGTATAATAAAAACTTAATGTTGTATTATTTATATTTTTGTATGTATAATAACCGCGTAATATTACCTATAAAATGCAAATACATTATACTTTTGCAACGAGTTTATTATACGTAGGCTCGTTGGTTTTATTTGTGTTAATTTTTAATCTATTTGTTAACGCCTATTATGGGCACGAAGTGTGGAAATATGACAACCGATTTAGGAATATATAGGGACGCTGTCTCTACTGCTAATACATTGATTATTATGGAGAAAGGGAATCTTATTGAAAAACAGCAAATTTGCCTGGATGCTAATTCTGCAGCCTCCCGCAGCAAATTTTTACATTTTAAATCCGTTTTAACAATTCTGGCTCTCTGCCTGTGCATGATGATGGGAGGAGAAGCGTGGGGACAGCTGTTGTCTGAGAACTTTGATGCAATGAGTAGCATTTCCACTAGCTATTCTTCCACGGGTTGGTATGCATACAAAACTGGTAATGGCAATAACTGGACGCTTAATACAACTTCAAGTTATGCATATAGTGTCTCAAATAGTGCGAAGTATGAATATAGTTCTTCTTATGCGGCAAATTGCTATTTGGTTTCCGAACCATTTAGTGTTTCCTCAAATATGACAAGGCTAAGCGTAAGTCTGTATGAGAGGGTCGAAAGTTCTTATTATCCAGAGACTTTTGAAGTGTTCTTCGTAAAGGCAAGCGACGTGACCACTGCAGCCGCAGTTGCTTCTGCAACAAAATACAACGCTATTAGTTCAGCTTCCTATACTAATGAAACTTATGCACAAGTATCGGGCTCAAGTACGGATGCTGCGCTTAAGGGACAAAGCGTAAGAGTAGTTGTTCATTGCACATATGCTGCAAATATGTATTATCTATATATCGATGACATTACTGTTACGCAGACCACTTCTGGTGGTGGAGGAGGTGGTTCCTATTGTACCCCAAGTTATGCTTATTCCACTGATTATATCAAATCTTTTACTACAACTGGTGGCGAACATAATATTAGCAATACTAATACAACTCAAGGTTCTGGAGGTTATACCAATTATTATAACGACTATTATGTGTCGGCTGCTCCTGGGACGACAATAAATTTCTCTGTAGGAAGAGGATATAGTGATACTTATAATTATGCAATATGGGTTGACTGGAACAAGGATTTTGTCTTTGACAATTCAACGGAGCGAGTAGCTTCAGCTAATAGTATTAATCAAAATAATTGGTCTAGTTCGTTTGTTATACCTGCTAATACTGCAGCAGGTGACTATCGCATGCGTGTAGAGCAGTTGTATTCTTATTCGGTGGATCCATGTATTTCTGCAAATTATGGAGAAGTTGAGGATTACAAATTAACAGTAACAGGAGCAATTTCTCCACATACCGTAACATGGTCTGTTGATGGTAGTACAAGTACCGTTTCTACATCTACATTGACTAATGGGCAGGTGCAGTCAGACCCTACAATTTCATGTGGTGGTAAGGTTTTTGTCGGCTGGACAACATCTCCTATATCTGGTTCGCAAAATAGTGCTCCTTCACCGTTGTATTCACGTAGTGACCTTGTAGGAGCATCCGTAGCCGCAGATGTAACTTATTATGCTGTGTTTGCAAATGTTTCGAGTGGTGCACCAGTAAATACTACACTGTGGTCCGAAACATGGACAGGAGGGTCTGATAATGAAAAACCAAGTGAATACGGATTTGAGGGTACTACCGTTTATGGTGGCGCAACGCTTACATATGCACAAAGTAATAATAACACTAAACTATATAATAACAATATTGCAGGAGGAACGGCTCCGGAATTGTTGCTTTCCAAAGGCAATAATACATGGACCATTTCAAATATTCCAACTGGAGGTGCTACACAAATGACAATGACTTTCCTATCAAATCAGAACAATATATTTGCATTAACATCTACAACGCAAGGAATAACTATAACTGGTTCTAATAAGAGTTGGACAATCACAGCAACAAGTGGTGTTTCTAATTTTAATTTGACTCTAAAAAATACAAGTTCAAATGGTAATAGTGGTAAAAATGCTCGTATTGATAATGTTGAATTGTCCGCAGCAATTCCTTCAACCACATATACCAATTATGTGACATCCTGTACAACCACCACCTATACTGTTACCTGGTCGATTGATGGACATCTTACTGCACAGAACTATCCAATAGGTAATAGTTATGCGCTTACGGTTCCGTCGGGAGTTGCTACCGATGCAACCAGTTATAATTGCTACGACCGTGTATTTGTCGGTTGGACAGCAAATTCAAGCTGGTCGTCCGACAATCCGCCAGCTGACCTGTTCAGAACTCCTACTGGAAACGTTTCGGCAAATACAACCTACTATGCGGTGTTTGCATACGAAAGCGGTGTTGCCCCGACATGGTCGCGTGTAGAATCTCCGTCGTTACTTGCTGTGGGCGACAAGGTAGTTATTGCTGCAAAAGATTATGATTTTGCAATGAGCCTAACACAAAATGCCAATAATAGAGGAAAGGCGGAAATAACAAAGAGCAGTTCTACTATTACATGGACATCAAGTGTCTGCGAATTCGACCTTAGGGCAGGAACGACAAGTGGAACTTGGGCGTTCTACGATGCTACAAACCCTGGATATATCTATGCTGCGAGTTCTTCTAATAATCAATTGAAAACGCAAGCCGTAAATGATGCCAACGGAAGTTGGGTGATAAGCATATCAAGTGGTACGGCAACCATAACGGCACAAGGAACAAATAGCCGTAAGGTGATGCAGTATAATAATGGAAACGGAATATTCGCTTGTTATGCAAGTGCCTCGCAGAGCCCAATTTCAATTTATAGATATACCCAAACATATATAGGTTACACTACAAACTGTACACCCTGTACGGAACCAGCATTATCTTTACCTGCCGCATCGGGTTCTGTATCCGTCGATGCTACTGTAAATTTGGTTCTTACTAATCCTAATAATACCGATGTAACATGGACTTCGAGCAATCCTTTGGTTGCTACGGTTTCTGGGACAAACACAGGTGTCGCCATAACAGGTGTAACCGAAGGTTCTGCTACTATTACAGCAAATATTCCTGCTGCTCATGTAGGAGGAACTTACTACTGCCCAGCAAGTGTTACATACGATGTAACTGTTTCGTGTAATCCATATACGGTTCCAGTTTGCTTCGATTTCGATGGTTTTGCATCGCCAACGGATGAAATAAATATTGATGCAGGACTGCCAAGTTGCTGGAGGAGGTTATATAGCAATTCTGGACATACACCTGTTGCAGATTATAATTCCAATTATGCTCCTCACATATATAATGGAACATTCGCTATGGATGGCAATGGAATAGTCATCACATCTGGCGATGATTATGATGATTGGGATTATGAATACGATTATTTTGGATATAGCAACTATGTTATAATTCCATATGTTGAAGGCTTGCAGGAAAATGATGCGGTAAGTTTTAATGCATGGTGGGAAAATGCCAGCAGTGGAACATTGGTATTCGGCTATATGACAAATCCTAACGACGCATCTACGTTTACTTCTATAGGTACTGCTACTCCTTCATATTATTATGGTGGTTCTTCATATACAGGACGGAATGAATTTACAATTCCAGCAGCAATGCCGTCGGGAGCATACTTGGCCTTCAAGTGGTATAATAGCAGTTCGTATTATAGTGTTGTTATTGACAATATCTGTATAGAGCATGCGTGTACTTCTATTCCTGGAACTTTTACGCTTACAACAACATCGGGTAGCATTGTTGCTCCTGCAACCTTGGACATAAGCGGATATGTAAACAATGGTATCAACCAAACCACATATCCTGGAGCATTGTCGTATGTTTCGTCCAACGACAATGTAGCTACTGTAAGTGCAGCAGGAATAATAACAGGCGTAGCCGAAGGAAGTGCCGTAATAATTGCAAAGTACACACCAGACAATACCGACCTTTGTGCCCGCACGGCAGAGTTTACTGTTACGGTTACCGACGACTGCTCGAAAATAGGTACGGGAGGTTCAGAAACATTTAAGGTGCCGTTAAACAATTATTACAACTTTTCATACACGCAGATGCTGTATAGGCGTACCGAAGTCGGATTAGATGCAGGTATAATAACATCTATCGGATTCCAGTATGCATATTCTACGCCTATGAGCAAAAAGAATTATGTAGATATATATATGGTTGAGACCAACAAAGAGTCATTTTCAGATGGAAGCGATTGGGTTACTGCCATATCTGGGAGCAATCTCGTATATTCAGGTCCGCTCAACTGTTCCAATGGCTGGAACTCGTTTACACTCGACGAGCCTTTCGTATACAGCGACACTAAGAATCTGTTGGTCGTTATTCATGATCATTCTGCTGAATATCATGGTCAGGATTATAAGTTCAAATATACTGCTACAGGCTTTAATTCGGTAATTTCATATTATAGCGATAGTTATAACTATAGTAATGATGATATAGAAGAGGTGTCTGCAAATATGACAGATTATACCTATCGCCCCAATACCAAGTTTTGTATATACGGAGGCACCTTGCATACCGTCACCTACAATACTTCGGCAAACTGTACTGGTGGTGTAGCCTTCTCCATGCCTCCCACCCATGGTGTAGAAGGTTATCCAACTACAATATCGAGCGATGAACCTTCGTGTAGCGACGGTATATTCCTGTCGTGGAATACAGCCCAGGACGGCTCGGGAACTACTTATGCTCCAGGCGCATCAATAATGCTCACCGAAGATATTACCCTGTATGCGCAATACACTATCTGCGACTATGTGAATATAGTAAAGAATACACCGCTGCAGGGCACAAATGATGGTTCCATGGTAGATGACGAAGGCAATGTTGTGGCAGATAACGGTGTTCAGAAATTTAATGTTTGCAAGGGTTCGGAGATTACCCTTGCTGTAGAAGAGAAGGATGGAATTCCTGCCAACGCACGGCCTATTACCTATTCGTGGGATGTTAACCGCCACGACGGAAATGCCCATCTCACATCCTCGTCTGGCAGTATCTCATATACAGTCGAAAATGCAACAGGTCACGACATACTGCTTACTGTAACGGCAAACAATGGTTGTCATGAGCAGATTCCTCTGCGCGTATTCGTGTCGAAGGGCCTTGTTACGCACGACGATTCTCCGGATATTGGAAATATATGTGTGGGTAGGGCAAAGGAAATAACCGTCGGTGACCCTGCTGTAGTATCCGAGCCTATTATCGAAGTCGACAACGACCAGGTTGAGATTAAATCAACAAAAGGTCATGCCGAAACAACTTTCATTCCCGATGGAGTTGGTGATTGTTATGAATCGAGAGTTACCTTTGCCGACTTCAAGGAGAGTACTGTTATTACCGATGCCTCAAACATCGACTACGTGCGCATAAATATGGAGCATTCCCATATTGGCGACATGCAGATTTCGCTTATTTGTAAGACTCCTGCCGGACAGGAAAAGTCTGTGGTTATATTGCAGGATTATTATACTTTTTCTGCTACTCCTCCTGGTCTTGACGATGATACTTATGAATGGTATTATAAGATAATAGAATGTAAAGCAACATATGGAAAATATGGAAATGCTGGAAGTCCTGGAGAATGGGTATCTGACGGTAATAAGATTGGAAGCGTTGCTATGAGAACATTTGTAAGATATGTCGACGGTACTTATAGCGCTACAGGAGTTAGGCAGGAGGCAACTGCTTTCGAAGATGGATTGTCGGATAATGCTGCGCTTGCACATTTGAGAGGAATGAGAAATTCTGGTAATACCCCAGCGCCTTTTAGTGATGGCGAATTTTATTATGTGTTCGAAGGCTGGTATCAAAGTGCAGATCAATATAATACAAATAATCTTGCTACAGGTGATACTTATGGTAATTATGAATGGAGTAAACATAAAGTGGCTTCTTTAGGGTTTGGAAAACCTAATTTGCACGACTGGATATCAAATGAGCATTTAGGTCATTCTGCGTACAATCCGTTCGGAGAGGGATTTGACTATTGCTGGTCAAACAATAATGATTACAGTTATGGCGATGATGCAGGTCACGAATATGTAACGGATGCCCAGAACCATAGGGTAGGAGACACCAATAGTATGGTTGTGGAGCAGTCAGATGTCGATAATCATACCCGATTCTATAGGCCCTGGCAAGGTTTCGAAAACCTTGTAGGTTGCAAGCTTAATGGTGACTGGAAAATACAGGTATGTGACACATGGGAAAACGATAACGGCTATATATTCAACTGGGAGATAGCCTTGAAGGGAGTTGAGGACAATTCGTGGAAATATACTGTAAGTCTTGATAATACAGAACTTGGCGTTTGTCCTGGTAGCGGTACTTCTACCGATGATCTTGTGTATTCGAATGGAGGTCCCGACTTCTATATACATCCTACAATTGCAAATATTGCTTCAGTTCCAGTAACTATTGGAGAGCTGCGTAGCTGTAACCTTACGCTTATCGACGATCTTGGCTGTAGGAGCGAAGATAATGGATTCACATATACTGTTACACAGCCTACAATTCTAGATTTGGATCCGACTGTTATATGCTTGGGCGAGGAGGCTGAATTTGATGCCACGCTACACGATGCAAGCAATAATCCGGTAGCACTTGAGTATATACGTTGGATGCATAATGGTTCAACATATCCTTATTCGCACGATCCAATCACTCAGCTTATCGTAACTCCGGAACTGGCAAGCGATGTATTTGGAGTAGAGATGTACGATGCAGCTGGATGCGGTGGTATTCTCCACAAGGTGGTGGATATTAAGGTGCCGGAAGATGTGCCAACCGACTACGACTACATATGGCGTGGCGCGGCAAATACCGACTGGAATACCGCTGCAAACTGGTATATATATAATAGTGGTAGCGGAACATATTCGGTATCAAGTGGTACGACATTGCCTACATCATCTTCCAATGTTTATATTGGAACATCGCAATGTTCGGATGGAAATCATAATTCAGGCGTATGGAAAGGCTGGCCTGCACAGATGTCGCAGGTGGCTAGCGTAGAAACTTCTGGCAAGGCACAAAACCTTACTGTCGGTAGTGGAGCTAGCGTTACAGTTGCATCGGGTAAAAATCTCGAGGTTGCTCAGGATATCGACAATAGCGGTACGATTACAGCTACGGGTACTATCGATGTAGCAGGAGACCTCGTTAATTCAGGAACTTTCGACGGCAGCACAGGTACTTTGAACCTTGCCGGAGACCTTAACAATACAGGTACTTTCACCAGCAATGCAGGTACTGTGGCGTTCAAGGGAACATTGCAGACTATTACCAATTCTGGTCCGCTTGCATTCTACAATGTAAACTTCGACCAGTCGTCAGCAGGTACAATAACCGCTGCCAACGGCATAACCGTCAACGGTACTGCCACCTTCAAGAATGGTGTCGTTACTGGTAATGCTCTCTTCAACGACGGATCAAGTGCAATCTTCGATGCAAATGCACGCTACCACAGCTATGTCGATGGAACCGTAACCAAGAAGGGTAACGGAGCATTTACCTTCCCGACAGGTGCCGATGGTGTGCTGGGAACTATAGCAACATCTATCGGAACCAATACCGATGCTGGCGTTTCTGTCAAGTTCAACCACATGCGTGACGAAGGGGCTTCTGGTACAGGTCAGGCTGGTTTTGGTCTTGATGTATATCCAAATTGGTGGAACCAGAACTATATGTGTCCCGAAGCCGATGGATTGCCTAAGCTTGACCACGTAAGCAATTTCGAATACTGGCAGGTCGATATGGATAATCTTGGTGCAAGCACAAGCTTGTCGAGCATAACCCTCAAGGTTGATGCTAGCAATCAGCTTGAACACTTCAACCAGGACTATTCAGGTCGTGAAGCCGATAAGATTTTTGCAGCAGCACACTACGACTGCTGGAAGAATATCGGAGGTACGGCATCGCTCGATAATGAGAACCAAACAATTACCGTGGGTGAAATCCTGACATTGTCGCGCACCCGTGCTGGAAATTTCGACGGTATAATTACCCTCGGTTCAACCGACCATAATACCGTATTGCCGATCGAGCTTACTTCGTTCACCGCAACCTGCAACGGCAAGTCGGCACTCGTTGAGTGGACTACCGCTAGCGAACGCAACAATGACTACTTCTCGCTCGAACGTTCCGACGATGCAATCAACTTCACCGAGGTTGCACGTATTGCAGGAGCCGGCAATAGCATCGAGCCTATCGACTACAGCTACACCGACTACGGTGTACGTGGCGGCGATAACTACTACCGCCTTGTCCAGGTCGACTACGACGGCTCTCGCACCGCATCGGAGATTGTTCTTGCCAACTGCGTTGAGGCTTCTGGCGAACCCGAGGTTGTGGCTTACCCGAACCCGTTCAACGGAGAACTCACGGTAGAGCTCGAGAACTTCAGCAACCGTCCGGCACGCATCGATGTTTACGATGTGCTTGGTCGCCTTGTTTACACCGAGGATGCCGATGCTCCGCAGAACAGCTACCAGACGGTATTGCATTTGGGCGGCTTGCCTGAGGCAACCTATACGGTACGCGTTGCAACAAATGACTTTGTCATCAACCGCAAAGTCGTAAAACAATAAATGAACGTTGAATTCTTGAATTTTTAAATCATTGAATTTTTAAATCATTGAATTTTTAAATCATTGAATTTTTAAATTTTTGAATTTTTAAATTTAGAATACATAACCTCGTTTAACACACACAATAAATAGAACGTGATGCCTCCGTGGTTCCCCGCCTCGGGGGTGTCATTTTTTGGGGCTAAAGCCCGTTTCGTGGGCTAAAGCCCGTTTCTAAGTTTCTATGGCTTCGCCGTTTCTGTGGGCTTCGCCCGTTTCATGTGCTACGCACGTTTCTGGGTTTAACTTCGTTGAGGGCTTCGCCGTTCTATGGCTGGCGCCGTTTCTGAGTTTCTAGGGGTGGCTACGCCGAGCTAAAGGTTCGTGGTAAAACCTTTTTCGTTCGAGCATTGCAAGAACGCTTTACTTGTCTCATTATTGGTATGAGATCACGGACAGCCTGATTCTCATCGGTTCATTTCATATCACCGTGAGTCTCATGGCTTCCGCGATGACGGTGTGGGAGGACTGTCGGTTCACTGTTTGTTCTGACGTAATCTCACGGAGCAATAATTACTTATTAAACCATTGCGTAGCAATACCTTGGTTGCCGCATCGGCTGGTGAGCGTTAAGAAAATCGGCGAAACGGAGCGTAAAAAGGCAGGCTGTTTGATGGCGGAGTGAAACGGAGACAAGTTCCTGCGTTTTAGCGAAGAGCAGCTGATTTTTAGCGAAGCAGACGCAGCGGACATGGTTTTTGTTTACTTTTTACCAATAAAAAGTAAAAGCCACCGCGGCTTGAGCGGAATGAAATCTCTTTGTAGGTATGAGATCACGGACAGCCTGATTCTCATCGGTTCATTTCATATCACCTTGAGTCTCATGACTTCCGCGATGACTGCAAGGGTGCATTGCCGGTTCTCTGTTGTTATTTCAAGATAAATAGAGATAAAAATCGGTTGTAATAAATTGTCTATCAATGCATTATGTAATAATCATAAAATAATCATCATTTTTTGATGATTATTTTATGATGAAAATGTAAAAAATATTACTTTTGCATTGTGAATCAAAATGTTTAGACTATGAATAACCCATTTGTAACCAACGGATATGCAGGATCTAAATATTTCTGCGACAGGGAGAAAGAAACAAAAAACATAGTACAGATGCTCACAAACGAGAACAACCTTGCACTTATTTCTCCACGCAGGCTCGGCAAGACCGACCTCATATACCATTGTTTCGCACAGCCAGAAATAAGTGACAAGTACCACACCTTCATAGTTGACATTTATTCTACGGCATCAGTCCGCGATTTTGTGAACCTTTTGGGCAAGGCAGTACTCGACGGTCTAAAGTCCAAGGGTCGCCAAAGCTGGGAAAAGTTCATCAACGCGGTTTCGTCTCTCAAGCATAACATCGGATTCGACATGAATGGCTATCCAAGCTGGAGCATAGGGATTGGCGAAATAGAAAACCCTGCTGTCTCGCTCGACGAAATTTTCAGTTATCTTGAATCTGCCGACAAAAAATGCCTCGTTGCAATTGACGAATTTCAGCAAATCACTCGCTACAACGACAAAAACATAGAAGCGACACTGCGCACCTATATACAAAAATGTACAAACACGCACTTTATATTTTCTGGCTCGCAACGACATCTTATGGGTGCAATATTCGCATCGCCATCACGACCTTTTTTCCAGTCAGTAACAATAATGAATCTTCCTCCAATCCCGCTTGAAAAATACACTGAGTTCGTTGTCAAGCATTTCGAAGAAGCAGGCAAAAGCATCGACAAGCAGGTAATATCATCTCTTTACGAAAAATTCGACAGCATAACCTCATATATGCAACGCATAATGAACCTGCTTTTTGTAAAGACACCAGCCAATGGTACTTGCACTATTGATATGATTGACAGCACTATAGAGCAGTTGCTTGATTTTTCGTCAGACACCTACGAAGCCATTTTGTACCAGATGCCCGAAAAGCAACGTGACCTCCTTGTTTCTATAGCATTGGATGGTAAAGCAAAAAACATATCGGGCGGAGAGTTTGTAAAGAAACATAGGCTACAGTCGCCCAGTTCTGTTCTGTCGGCAGCCAAGGGACTTCTCGAAAAAGATTTCATCACACAGGACCGAAATGTTTACAACGTTTACGACAAACTATTCGAATTGTGGATTAAAAGAATGTATAAATAATGCATACTCAAATAGGAGTATTCGTAAATCATTGAAAATCAAATATATTTACACTTTTTCGGGCGACTTTTATTTCTTGCTTTACACTTTTTCGGGCGACTTTGTGATTTGGAACCTAAAATTATCCCCTGCAAATCCTCAAACCCTCAAATCCTCAAATCTTCAAATCCTCAAATCCTCAAATCTTCAAACCCTCAAATCCTTGAATTTTTAAATTATTGAATCTTTGAATTTTTAAATTATTGAATTTTTGCATCATCGAAGCTAATTCTTGAATCTTTCCTTATCTTTGTGCTTTCATTTGTAAAAATATAAACATGAGTGATATAGACAACAAGATCATCTTTTCGATGGTCAACGTAAGCAAGAAGATTCCGCCGCAGAGGCAGATATTGAAGGACATTTACCTGTCGTTTTTCTACGGTGCGAAAATAGGTATAATCGGTCTCAACGGTTCGGGAAAATCCACCCTCTTGAAAATAATCGCCGGTGTTGACAAGGCTTTTGAGGGCGAAGTTGCATTTTCTCCGGGATACACGGTAGGTTATCTACCGCAGGAGCCGGAACTCGACAACAGCAAGACTGTGAAGGAAATAGTTGAAGAAGGCGTACACGAAATAGTCTCCATGCTTAAGGAGTACGAGGAGATAAACGATTTGTTCGGTTTGCCCGAGTACTACGAGGATCCTGACAAGATGGACAAACTTATGAACCGTCAGGCCGAGCTGCAGGACAAGATTGATGCCGCCGACGCCTGGAACATCGATTCGAAGCTCGAACGTGCCATGGATGCTTTGCGTTGTCCCGATGGCGACGAGTCGGTAGCTCACCTTTCGGGAGGCGAACGCCGTCGTGTGGCATTATGCCGCCTATTGCTTACCGAACCCGATATCCTGTTGCTCGACGAGCCTACCAACCACTTGGATGCCGAATCTATCCATTGGCTCGAACAGCACTTGCAGCAATATAAGGGTACAGTAATCTGCGTAACTCACGACCGCTACTTCCTCGACAATGTTGCCGGTTGGATTCTCGAACTCGACCGTGGCGAAGGTATTCCGTGGAAGGGCAACTATTCGTCGTGGTTGGAGCAGAAGACCGCCCGAATGGCTATGGAGGAGAAAGTTGCTTCGAAGCGTCGCAAGACTTTGGAACGCGAGCTCGAGTGGGTGCGCATGTCGCCAAAGGCGCGTGGAACCAAGTCGAAAGCTCGTCTGTCGGCATACGACCGAATGCTTAACGAGGATGTAAAGCAGAAGGAAGAAAAACTCGAAATCTTCATCCCCAACGGACCACGTCTGGGCGATAAGGTTTTGGTTGCCAACAATATCACCAAGGCATTCGGCGACAAGTTGTTGTTCGAAAACCTAAGTTTCTCGCTACCTCCTGCAGGAATCGTCGGTATTATTGGTCCCAACGGAGCAGGAAAGACTACGCTTTTCCGCTTGATGATGGGACTTGTGCAGCCAGACAGCGGAAGCTTCGAGATTGGCGAGACTGTAAAAATAGGTTATGTTGACCAAGCTCACGAAGCAATCGACCCCGAAAAGACCGTTTTTGAGGTAATTTCGGGAGGAGCAGAATTCGTTCAGCTCGGAGGAAAGTTGGTTAACGCGCGTGCATACGTGGGTCGTTTCAACTTCAGTGGTGCCGACCAGGAAAAGAAGTGCGGCGTGCTGTCGGGTGGCGAGCGCAACCGTCTGCATCTGGCATTGACATTGAAGTCGGAAGCCAACGTATTGCTCCTTGATGAGCCTACCAACGATATTGATGTAAACACCTTGCGTGCTTTGGAAGACGGTTTGGAAGATTTTGCAGGTTGCGCGGTAGTAATCACCCACGATCGTTGGTTCCTCGACCGTGTTGCAACTCACATTTTGGCGTTCGAAGGCGATTCGCAGGTTGTATTCTTCGAGGGATCATACTCAGAATACGAGGAGAACAAGCGCAAGCGCTTGGGCGACATCGATCCTCACAGAATTAAGTACAGAAAATTGATGGAGTAATGAGATTTTGGGTTGTTTTTGCATCATTTGCTGTTTCGGCAGTATTGTTGTCGTGTAGCAGTCAGACTCTTAATTTCAATCCAATTGAAAATTTCGATTCGATAAACGATACTGTTGCGCTTGACATGGATTTGGAGGATGTGGTGCTTAATGGTATTGTGTTGCCGTCGGAGCGCCAGACATCTGACGGAGGCTTCAGATTTTCGTTTGATGTGCCGTCGATGAATGGCGATAAGTTGTACTATAAGATTTATTATCAAAACGAAACCTATAAGTTCCCCGAAGGCGATTCGTTGAGTAGCGAGAATTTTTATGGAAGCTGGGAGGATGTTTCTGTTGGATTCAAGGAAATTTCCGAAGGAAAAAAGGTTGAGGATAGTTTTCGCATAGTAGGCAATCCTCGCGACGAGAAAATATATTACGGCAGCGATATTACGGAGAATACTGCAAGCTACGAGATGATACAGAAGACGGAAGAGATGATAAAGCGCTCGCCGGAATGGTATGCTTCGATTAAGGAGAAAGCTAAAAACAACGGATATTCGGTTGATAAGCAGTTGTTTCTCGATGCTCAGTGGGTGCTTGCCAACAACCGCCATGCCGATGGGAATGTAAACCACCGTTGGAAACGCAACCCGCGCGTGGGCTGCTATTCGTTTATGCTTGTAGTTTGCAACGAAAAAGGTCTTGCTAAGATTCCCGAGTACATAAAAAACATAGGTGCTACGGATGAAAACGGCAAATTTGTAAATCCTTTCGAGTGGTTTGCCAACAACAAATCGGAAGACATAGTGGTGGAAAAAAGCAAAAAAGTGCTTAAAACAAGGGCTGTCATCACACCTAAGGACGGTGTTTTTGTTGACGAGCTCAACATCCGCACGCCCGAATACACCATCGACACCTCTTGCAGCGAGTGTGGTTCAAGCGATTCGTTGTACCAGAAGGCATTGTATCAGCAGTTTTTCCCTGCTGTAAGCCAGCAATATACGCTGCGCAATATCCCCGAAGTGCGCGATGTGATTGGTAATTCCGATTTTACTTTGGAGGAATATATGAATGGCGACAAGAAATATCCTGCTTCGCAACGCTTGCAGGACTATCCGCAGATAACCGACAGTCCGTGTTCCACTGTGAAAGTTGCCGAAAATGGCGAGTATATAAGCATTGTAAACCCAGGTTCCGAAGCCAACAATATGAAAAAGGAATCGACAGGCATAAAGACGCGTTTGGGCTTCACATACGGGAAATATCGTGGAAAGATAAAGTTCCCGTCAATGCTCAACGAGCACAATATTTGGAACGGACTTACATATGCATTTTGGATGATATATCAGGATAATCATCCGTGGAACAATCGCCGTGGCTGCTACAACTGCGGTTATATCGACAAAGGCGACGACTCGGAAAACCCTGTGCGCGAGACATTCAACAAATATTCGGAGATTGATATAGAGATAGTTAAGGCTTCGAGGTACTGGCCTGAGCAGTATTACCATAATAAACCAGCACCAAAGGACGATGCAATGCACAATAATGAAATCATGTATTGCTGTACCAACTGGGATTTGGCTTGCCCACAGCCCAAGAAGTTTGCTTCGGGATTAAATTACATCAATTACAACGGGGCAACTTACGAGGCTATGCGTTGGTCGGATTTGTACAAGGCACTTACTATCAAAAGCCCGATGTCGAACGATGTTTTCAACGAGGACTACTATTATTACGAAATCGAATGGCGCCCCACCGAAATTATCTGGCGATTGGGAAGTTCGCCCGACAATATGAAAGTGGTTGGGTATATGAACGATGAGGTCACGTCGATTCCCAACAATCAGATGCTCTGCATCATAACACAGGAATACCATTATTCGGAATGGTGGCCACCGATAGTGTTTGAGCAGGGACTGATTCCGTTCAACAAGTCCGATATCGAAGGTCGTGTTTATGAAATTGTGATTGAATAAATTAAGAAAGATGGTATTTAGCAGCAACATATTTCTTTTGTATTTTTTGCCGGCATTTCTGGTGCTGTATTTTGTTACGCCTAACAAATTCCGCAACTATACATTGCTTCTGGCATCGATTGTTTTCTACGCCTACGGTGCCCCCGACTTTGTAATACAGCTCACGGCATCCACCATAGTGAACTTTTTCCTTGTAAAGTTGATGTGCAGGCTTGAAAAGACAAGTCTTAAAAAACTTGTTTGCGGTATTTCAATTGCCATAAGTCTCGGATTGCTTGCATACTACAAGTATGGCAACTTTACAATGGAAAATATCAATGCCATACGCGGAATATTTGGCAGCGAGCCAGTTGAGTGGATAAAGATTCTGCTTCCTGTAGGTATTTCGTTTTTCACTTTCCAAAGTATTACCTATACCGTTGATACTTACCGCGGGGTAAACCAGCCGATGAGGAAACTGTCGGACTATATGGTTTACATAATGATGTTTCCGCAACTTATTGCCGGACCTATTGTCCGCTACAACGAGATAGCAGGGCAGATTACCGGTCGCAAACATAGCTGGTCGGAATGCCTGTACGGATTCTACCGCTTTGTAATCGGCTTGAGCAAGAAGATACTTATTGCCGATGTGCTTGGCCGTTGGGTTGACAGTATGCTTGTTGGTGACTTGGCGACACTCGACACCGCCACATCGTGGATTGTGATAGCGGCATACACCATGCAGCTTTACTTCGACTTTTCGGGTTATTCTGACATGGCAATAGGACTTGGCCGGATAATGGGCTTCTCCTTCCCCGAAAACTTCGACAACCCTTACAATTCGGCAAGCATAAGCGAGTTTTGGAGACGGTGGCACATGACGCTCGGCTCATTCATGCGCAATTATCTTTACATTCCGCTTGGCGGAAACCGTTGCTCGAAACCGCGTATGTATTTCAACCTCTGGGTGGTGTTTCTGCTGTCGGGACTTTGGCACGGCGCAAGCTGGAACTTTGTAATCTGGGGTGCATACCACGGCTTTTTCCTTGTCATGGAAAGACTGTTCCTCGGCAATGTGTATAAACGTATAGGCAAAGTCCCAAGCGTACTGATCACATTCATACTCGTGATGGTTGGTTGGGCAATTTTCAGAATCGAGAATATAGGAGAGTGCTGGACATTTATCACGCGTCTGTTCTCTTTCGACTTTGCAGCAGTAAGTATTCACGATGCTCAGTTTGTGACAACACTTGTGGTGGCACTTGCATTTTCGTTTGTCGCTCTGTTTGGCTTTGGCAAAAAAATGCAGAAATTTGTATTCAATACCGAATATTCCACTTGGCAGCACATTGTGGTATGGATAGTGGCGATGTTCTTGCTGTTGATGAGCATTGCCGCACTCAATGTTTCAAGTTTTAGTCCTTTCATTTATTTCAGGTTCTGATGGAGAAGTGGGTCCTTAGAATATTGTGCATACTGACGATGTTGGTTTTCGTTCTGATATTCTTGCAGGAGAAGACTCATTTTGTCCACATGAAAAAACTTGATGGCGTTGTTGTGGAAGTAGCATTTCCTAAATTTACTATGAAGGATTATATTGATAGGGAATATCAAAATAATCTTGAAAATTATTCAAAGCAGAATTTCGGTTTCAGGGAGTGGGCGATAAGATGCTACAACCAGTATTTGTGGGATTTTTATAACAAGACCAATGCATGGGGAGTCTCTGTTGGACAGGATAATTGGTTGTACGAGACGTGGTTTGTTGACGATCATTATCAGAGCCGCATGTACAAATACACTGATGATCCCGAAGTGATAAAGAATAATTTCCAAACCGAGGCAAGTCGTTTGTTCAAGATACAGAAAATACTCGAAGAATTTGGCGTTACTATGTTTGTGATGCTTGAACCTGGGAAAGACCGCGTATATCCAGAACATCTTCCCGATGGCGACAAATATACAAAACCGATGGGAGTGAAGGCTGCCGATTATTACCCATATTTATTTGATAGTATTGGCGTAAACTATGTGGACTTTTCAAAATACTTTGTAGAGCAGAAGTCTAAGGTCGATTATCCGCTTTTCCCACAAACGGGCACTCATTGGTCTAATATTGCAGCTGTGCATAGTGCCGACACGCTTTTCCGATATATGGAGCATCTTGGCAAAAAGAATATCCACAATATAAAAATAGGTTCGGCATATTGCGATAAAACGCGCAAGCCTGATGATGACCTTGAGAAGATGATGAATTTGATAAGAGAAATTCCCAAGGATTCCAGCATGTATGTTTCAGTGTCGGTAGATGATGACGCGACAGCGGAAAAGCCGAAGTTGATAGTGATAGGAGATTCGTTCTTTTGGAATTTTGTCAATGAGGTTCCATTGGATTCAATATTTTCTGATTATCAGTATTGGTATTACAATAGTTCTGTATATTTCTCTCCCAATTACACATCAACGTCCGAAATCGATTTGGTAACAGAATTGCTTGGGGCCGATTATGTTATGCTTTCTTATTGCACATCAATGATATATGATTTAGGCAATGGATTTATCCCAAATGCACTTGTCCATCTGTGCTACAGCGACAGCAAAATAAATTCTGTGCAGAATGACATAATCTCAATTATGAAGAATGATAAAAATTGGATGGCGTCGCTTTCGGAAAAGGCTAGTTCGCAAGGTCGCGAACTCGAAGATGTGATGCTTGGCGACGCAAAGTATCTTCTTTACAATAATCCTGAGGCGTATTTCGAGGAACTGAGAGGTGAGGGAGTACCGCAGGTAAGAAATGAGGACATATACATAAAGAAGATAAAAAGCAAGATATATAGTTCTCCAAAGTGGCTCGATGATGTAAGGCGGAAGGCTGAGAAATGGAATGTTTCTCTCGATTCGGCGGTTACGCGCGATGCAATATGGTATTACAATCAACATAAACCGGAGTAGCATTTTACTTGATGAAAAAAAGGATTCCCCAAATATTGTGCATATTAACATTGCTGGTTTTCGTAGCGATATTCCTGCAAGGAAAATTCCATTTCGTTGACATAAAACAATTGAATGGAGCGGAGGAAAAGATAGAAAAGCCTAAATTTTCGTTTACAAGTTGCAAAAATGGCGAATATCAGGCCGGTATTGAAAGGTATAGCAAAGAAAATTTTGGGTTCCGTGAAACTTTTATAAGGCTTTATCATCAGTACCTCTATTCTATTTATGGTAAAGATGCTACAAAGGGATTTGTTACGGGTAAGGACAAAATGCTATTCGAGGAGTCGTATATAATAAGCTATATTGGCGAAACATTTGTGGGGATGGACAAGATCCGTAAAAATGCACGACAGATACGCCTGGTGCAGGATATGCTTGCTGTGCGTAATGTGACTTTGCTTACTGTTTTTGCTCCAGGAAAAGCTTCGTATTATCCGGAAATGATTCCCGAATATTATTTGAAAAAGCTTGATACCACAAACAATTACAAGGAATATGTAGGAGAGTTTGCTCGCGACAGTGTGAATCTTATCGATTTTAACAAGTATTTCTGCGACAACAAGGGCGGTTTCGAAAAGGCAATATATTGTAATCTTGGTGCGCATTGGACAATATATGCAGCATCGCTGGCAATGGATTCGCTTGCGAGGTATATGGAAGCAAAAACAGGAAAGAAACATGCCTATTTTACAATTGACGGTTTTGTCGATTCCGATTCGCTTATCAACCAAGACGATGACATATATAAGTCGATGAATCTTATGTTTCCGATCGAGCATAATCGCATCGACAATCCTATTCTCGGTTTTCACGACGGCTACAAACCCAAGGTTCTTGCTATTTCGGATTCGTACTGGTGGACGGTGTGGGCGTGGAATGTGGCTATTCCGCAGAATATATTCTCCGATGGTGGTTTCTGGTTCTACAATACCACAATTTATCCAGAGAGAAATCCTGTGCAGTCGATAAATGACATTGATTATCGACGCGAGATTGAGGAACAGGAATTTGTTCTCCTTGTTTGCACCGAAGCGACTAATCATCTGTTTCCGTTCAACTTTTGCAGGCGATATCTTGCCTCATACGACTATTCTTTTGTCGCAAAATCGCCGTCCGACTACGATGCGGCTGATAGCATATATGCTTCGTACAAGCAGTCGGTAATAAATGACATAAAGAACGAAATCGTTTCAACTCCCGAATGGCTCGACAATGTGAAGTCGCAGGCAAATGAGAAAGGTATCAGTGTCGAGGAATCAATTGACGATAATGCCGCCTACACATATATGTTGAGACTTGAGCCAGAAGATTTGGGTCGGTAGTCAATAATTTGATTCAGGATTAATGACATATTGAAGCTTCGAGGTTTTTGAATTCCCCCGAAACGCTTTTGTGGTTCCAGAAATAGACTTTTAATGTAGAACCTTTCAATTTTTTGTTGAAAGGTTTGACATAGTTGTATGTAAGGTTGAATTTTTTGAAGTCTGCTTTTGCGTATTCGGCGGGAATGTCAATCTTTTGCCAAAGTACATCTTTGATTTCTATTACAATTGGAATTGTTTCCGTTGAATTGTCGGTCGCCTTGTATTCCATATTGCAGTCCAACTGTAGATTTGAATATTCCTTGTCGATTGTGAAGTCCAGTATTCTTGAGTAGGTGTCATTTTGTCCTATTTTTGCGGATAGTGTAGGTTCTCCGAACTGTATTTTGTCCTTTTGTCTTGCATCAATGGATGTATAAGTATAAAATCCGAGTACGAATATTAGAAATGCGACCAATCCGGATTGTACTGTAATTCCCAGTATGCGCGATGTACGGCATTCGCTGATGTGTATCCTTTCGATTGGTCTAAGCATCAGTTCATATAGTCGCTTTGCTGCGATTGCAGCAAGCCATACTATTGTAAGGAATACCAATCCTGCGAATAGATGCCAAAGAGCGTTGTCGTAGATAATTGCAACCTTGATAACGGGATTCCTCAATGCACCATGGACAGCAAAAATAGCCATTGATATTCCTCCGAAATGAACCAGTGCTTTTTTTAGGACACGTTTTCTTATCGGAATAGCTTTCAACCCTTGGTATGTAAAAACTATTATTACTGTAATGGCAAGGAATGTGAATGGATATAAATATTCGTAGAAGTTGCCGAGGATAAAGATGGCTATTGCAACGAGAAGCCAGACTATACTGATTTTAGGTTGTTTGTTTGTCGCCAAGAGGATTCCGAGACAGAATTCCGGCAGATGTCCGGGCAAATTCATCATTATCATTTCTCCGTCGAAAAGTCCAAGTTGGAATTTGTATATGAATATTATTGCATAAGATAATATGCAGATGGAGAGAAAAGCTTTCCATCCGAACCTTTTTGTAAGTCGGTATAGTAAAGGGAAAAATATGTATAGTTGCAGTATAAGTGCGAAAAACCACCAAGGGCCATTCAATGTAAGTGCCGAGCCGGGTACAAGCGTTTGAATGAACAGCAGTTTATAGCATAGTTCGGTTTGCTCGGTTTCGGTGAAAAGACGTCCGTTAGTAAGCACTGTCGTCAAGAAAAGGAATACTATTCCGACGATAAGAAGAGGATACAATTTCTTTATCCGTTCCCAGAAAAATGGCAGCCAAGTGCGTTCTTTTTTTAGCATCGACATTGCAAGCCCGTATCCGCTTATGAGCAGGAACAACTGTACTCCAAAATGGCCGAAGTAACTGAAAATTATATTTACAAATTCCTGTGGCTTCTCTGCCAGCAAGTTGAATAGGTTACTGATTCTTTGTGCCAAAAAAAGGAATTCGTTTTCGCCTGGTGATGGCGGCAGCCAGTGAAAGAAATTGTGCAGGCATATCAATAGTATGGCTGCTCCCTTTATGATGGCTGTGTCATTTGCCGTGTAGTGCTTGAATATCATTAAGAAAATTTATTGCAAAATTAAGAATATTTTGGATTTTTAGTATTCTATAGGCTCTTCATTGTCAATTAGGATAACCTTTACCGATTTGTTTCTACATAATTCTTTTAACTTTGCCGTATCTACCTCGTTTGTTTTCATTGATGTTTGCCACAGATGAATATTCTGTTCGGGGAAGCATTCTGTTAACAGTTCAAACATTCCCGATTCCTCGCTTATTGCGTCGGGTTTAAGTTCGTCTATGTGCTTTTTGGTGTGTTCTATCCACGATGAGGTATCTATATTGTTCCATGTTAGATTCTCAGTCCATAATATAACTCTCAATCCTGACTCTTTGACTTTTTTTAGAGCTTTTATATCGGGACTTTCGACGAAAACATTATCCGACATATTGTGTTGTTTCATTATGCCGACTATTTTTTTCGCTATATTTTTTGCATTGTGTTTGTCAAGATTTTTTATGTCTAACCAGAAATGTTTTTGCGACGGAGTCTCCACATAGTTGAACCAGTTTTCAAGTGTCAGATTGTTTGCAGTATCTTCTATGTTGTGCCCTACAAATATTTTGTCTTGGTATTCGGAATACAAGGCATCGACTTCCAGACCTACAAATTTTTTGCTCTTATCTTTTGCTATTGCTGTATCGTTGACCTTGTGCGCCCACATTTTTGATTCAGGATAGTGGTATGGACTGTCAACATTTGTGCAACAGTGGAAAATAAGCGATATTACAAGTATTATTAAAGAAATTTTTTTCATTTTCAGTATAATCCTTCGATTAAATAGGTTGCGTCAGTAATCTTGATCTGGTAGTTCGGATTCCACCAGATATCGTCGTTTGTTGTTGCAATTGATAATATATAGAAATTTACTACGTCCTTATCGTATTGGAAATCTTTCGAGAGGCTTATCCTATATGGTGTATTTTCTCTTATGTTGTCTTCGTTTATTGCCATAAGTACGTTTTCGGAGCAGAGAATTGGATTTTTGCTGTTGTAGCACGTAAACTCGAGAGAAAAGTATTCTCCGGCGTCAATTCTATCGTTACTAAGTATTATTGTAGCATCCAAAGATATACGTATATTTTTGTATTTCATATTAGCATCAAGTGTAAATGGGGGGAATATTTTACATATTTCCCTCCCGACTTCCGACGGTTTGTTTTCCGGATGCTTTAATGTTAGTTCTTCATCTAGGGTTTTGCATTCCAACGTGTCAATATTAAAGGTTGCCGACCATTGCTTTTTCGTAATACGGTTGTTCGTGTATGTGTATTTTACTATATCTCTGTAATTATATAGTTTTTCGGTGAGTTTCTCTTTTAGCAGATCATTGTCTGCTACTATTGTTAGGTTCAGTTGGTCGTCAATCTTGTATATCCTTGTGCTTTCGTATTGGTCAATGTCGATGAAATAGTCGCCGTACACCATCTGCTTTGAACTTTTGTCTCTGGTTGCGATTAGAAGTTTCTGCGTGTGACTGTTTTTTTTATCGGTTATTAATCCGTTTCCGATATAATGTGTTGTTGAAGGTGCGTTAATGTCATATTTGTTTTTTAACAGAGTAGTAAGGCTTGGCGCTATATCGTTGTGCGTTACAATATTTGAAAATTCTTTGTTGGAATTAAGCATTGGCGACCATATTATTAGTGGTACGTGATGTTTGTCAACCTTACTTTTTATAGTTATTGCAGAGGAATGGTCTCCAGTTATGACAAAGATGGTATTTTCGTATCCGTCTAGTTCCTTGTATTTGGTCATAAAGTCCCTTATTGATTCGTCAACGTACAGCATAGTAGCGCAAAAGTCTTTGTTTTTACTTGCCGCTTCGCAAAAATCGTCGCCGTATTCAGATATTATGCTGTCAAATTTCTCTATATATTTCTTCTGGGTCTTGTCTTTGTTCGAAAATTTGTCGTGTGACGATAATGTAACAATAAGGTTCAACTTTGGAATGTTTCTCGATTGCTTCAGGTATTCAATGGTTTTGTCTAACATTATATTGTCGTAGTATCCCCATTCAGTGCCTATTTCTTCCTTGTCTGCTATTTTCTTGTATTCTTGCCATAGTGGTGACATATAGTCGATTCCTTGTGCGTTGAGGTACTCGTATATGCAGTCGAATGTCCAGTAGCCCGCATAAAAAGCATTGGTTTGGTATCCGTTTGATTTTAGCATCTTAATCAGCGAGTTGTGGTCGGGCATTTTGCCGAATTGGAAGCCATTTGGTCCTGTTGACGAACATGTTATAGCAGGTATTGCACCAAAACTTCGGTTTGATACAGACAGGCAGTTTTTCCAGTATAGTCCTTGTTTTGCAATGGAATCAATAAACGGGACAATGTGAGGATTCATAAATTCATATCCGAGCGATTCCACGATTAGAATGACAATGTTGGGTTTGCCCTTGAAATTGTTAAAATATACGGAAAGGTTATCCGGGGTTTTGTCAATTCGCTCGAAGGGGTAGGCGGGGTCAAGTACTAAGTAGTCTTTGTTGTCGGCAAGAAAGGTGTTGATAGCATCGGTGTCGTAGTCTGCAGAATCTGACTTTGTCGATTCGATGCAATCGCTTATAAGAAAATATGTTCTGCTACTTATGTAGTTATTTGCCGCTTCATCATCGAGCATAAGTTTTGGGACAAAGAATGAGCAAGGTATCGAAAGTAGAATTAATGCAAGAGCAGCAATGTGTATTCCTGTTGGCACTTTCAGTTTCGACAATAGCATTACTATGGTTGTGAAGCCTGTTATTATTGCAATCACAGATATTATTGGTACAAATGTTCCGAAAGCGCCCTTTACTGCCATAAAAGATTCATCTGCTGGTCTGACGAGCAGTTCTGCACCCAAAAGCGTTCCATTGTGGGCTGTATATACGGCGAGCGAAATTTCCATCAATAGGACAATTGATAGTAGTATGCCTAAAGTAAGTAATGCTCCTTTCTTCGATATATAATTTATTATAAGGTATATTGGCAATATGCAGAGGCAAATAAGACAGGAGACAATGAGATTAGTCGCTATTGAGCGCGCGTATATTCCAAAATCCAGATCTATCTCTATTGCAAAAAACTCTATAGTTTTTGTCAATATGATAGCTATTATGAAGCAAAAAGCGACAAATAGGAATGGCTTTATAAAATGAAATATGCGTTTCATGTTGGCAGTATAAACAAAAAAAGAACCTCGTTAAAGGTTCTTTTTTGTGTATTATGCTTTGTTTAGAAGAACTTAGCTCTTCTGTCGTCCATCTTTATGATTTTCTTTACAGCATTGTTCATGCGGTAAGAGTAGTTTCTCTGGTATTCCTGCATCTTGGCAAGCTTGTCGTTTTCGAAGTCTTGCTTTTCGGGAGCAGCAGTTTGCTTCAAAACCTTTATTACATATACGCCGTTGTTGCCATCAATAGGAGCCGAAACTTTGTTTACTTCGAGGCTGGTTGCTACTGCATTTACCTTAGGTTCGATAAGTCCGAGACCTTGCAGTGAGAAACTTGCGAAGTTGATGTTGGTGAGGGTGTCGGTCTTAGCTTCAAACTTTTGTGCGACAGCTTCAACAGTCATGTCCTTCATTTCTGCCATCATCTTTTCTGCCTTCATCTGCTTTCTTACTTCCGGTTCAATTACTTCCTTGGTATCCTCGAAAGGAGTGAAACCTTTTTCGCGAATCTTCGAGAGCTTTACAACGAGGAATTTGTCACGTGCAGAGCTTTCGAAAACATTTGATACGTCACCAATTTTCCTGTCTTCGTTGAATGCCCAGCGAACTATTTCACGACCATTGTCGATGCCTGGGATTACGTTGTCGCTCATATCGGTGATTCTGTTTGCCATTCTTACATTAAGTTTCTGGTCGGTAGCATTCTTGTCGAAATCTTCGGCAGTTTGGCTTGTTGCCATGAACTTGTTAGAAGCATGGAAAGCAGCTTCGTAAGTGTTGTCGGAGAACTTTATTTCCTGGTCAAGAACAGCTATTTTAGCTTTTCTTACAGGCTTGGTCTGCGAGTTAATCTTAATGATGTGAACGCCATAAGGAGATTCAACAACTTGGATTGTTCCTGCTGCATTTGAGAAGCAAGCTTCGTTGAATTCTGCAATCATTGTTCCTTCGGTGAAGTCGCCAAGGCTACCGCCTTCGTTCTTCGAACCTGGATCTTCGGAGTACTGTGTTGCCATTGCTGCGAAAGCTGCAGAATCGGCTTTAATGCTTCTCAGTACGTTGGCAATGCTGTCGGCTTTTGCCTTGCACATTTCCATAGTGATGCTGTCGTTCGGTCTGAGAAGTATGTGCGATGCGTTAACAGAGTCGGGTCTGTTGGCAGTTTCGAGAATTCTGCCGAACAAGAATACGTCTCCCTGCATTATTATTTCCGACATTGTGCCTTCTGCCGAGTTGAAGAATTCAGCATTGAAACCGATGTTTTCAGCATCTTTTTCGGTCATGTAGGAATCGTCCTTGTACATACGGTTGTATCTGTCTTCGGGACGGCTGTTGCTACTGTTGGTCTGGGCAAACGATAGGAAATTTTCGGTGAGAGCACCCATTTCTGTACGAAGGTTTTCGGTGTTCTTCTTTATTTCATCAATATCGCTATCCGATGGAACTATGTCGAACACTACATATTCGATGTCTCTGTTGTCTTGATCTTCAATGAATCTGTTCTTGTGCTCGTTGTAGTAAGCTTCCATATCCTTATCGGTTACGGTGATGTCTTCATCCTTTATGGTGCTGTAGTCTCTGAATGCGTAGGTGAAGTCAACCGTGCTGGTTTGGTCTTCGTAATACATCTTTGCGAGAGCAGTTGGTGTGTAGAAGCCCTTCGATACCATGTTGCCGTACTTGCTACTAATCTGATCCTGACGGATAGCTGTTTTCCAGTAGTCGGCTATGATCTTGTATTCCTGATTTTCTTCGGCATTGTCGAAGAAATTTTTCGGAGCCTTGGTGTCGTATTCTCCAGTTTCTGCATTCTTTTGCAAGTTGAAGTTTTGTACTATAATGTTGTGTGCATGTTTCGGTCCGTAAAGAAGATCTTCAAGTTCTTCATCGCTTATACCAATGCCTACTTCATCGTAGTATTTGTCCCATACGTATGTGTTGAGAATGTCGTTCCATGCGCTTTCTCTGAGGCTTCTTTCTGTGTTGGCATCAACGTTTTTGCCTTGCTGTGCAACCTCGTAGAATAGACGGTGGTTGTTGTAGTTTGCCACCCATTCGCTGTGGTCAACCTTTGAACCGTTTATTTTGGCTATAACCGAGTCGTCTCCATGTCCGATGCGTCCCGAGCTAAGGAAGTCTCCCAGCAGGAATGCCAATAGTGCCAAACCGACAATGACGATAACTAAAACGCCACATTTCTCTCTAATGTTCTGTAATACTGCCATTACCTTAAATGTTTAAAATTAGTCTATAATAATAAAAATATTTTTTGGGGTGCAAAGATAGTAATAAATATTATTTGGTACAATCAAAAATAATCAAAAAATGATTTTGCGGGCTAAAGCCCGTTTAACTTCGTTGAGGGCTTCGCCGTTTCTTGTGCTTCGCACGTTTCAAGTTTCTATGTTTAACTTCGTTGAGGGCTGCGCCGTTCTATGCCTGCGGCGTTTCAAAGTTTCTGGTTTCAAGTTGTAGTGGTCGTGGCGCGCCGCGACTGTACAATGTTTATAAATTCAATTATTCAAAATCGTAAATCTAAAATCGTAATTCGTAAATCAATTTGCATTACCTTTGTGCAAAATTAATTTTTTAATGTACAATCTTGTTGTTGATGCAGGAAACTCATCGATTAAGATGTTCCTGTTCGAAAATGGAAAGATAGAGCGCAGCATGAAATGCGTGGCGGTGGCTGATCTTTTGCCGACGCTCGAGGAAAATGTGCCAGTTGATAGTATTGCGAGGTGCATAATTTCGTCGGTAAGCATCGCCGCTGAGGAAATAGCGGCGGTTTTTCGTCCGTTTTTTTCGGTTATAGTCTTTGGCATATCGCTTAGGTTACCTATAATAATAAAGTATGGTACTCCCGAAACTTTGGGCAGCGACAGAGTGGCTGCTGTTGTAGGGGCTGTAGCTCGCTATCCAAAACGCAATATACTAGTAATCGATTCGGGAACGGCAATAACCTACGACATTGTTACCGACAAGGGCGAATATCTTGGAGGAAATATTTCGGTTGGACTTAAATCGAGATTTAGGGCTTTGCACAATTTTACTGGCCGGCTTCCGTTATTGCAAGTGGACAAGTCTGCTGAAGGTTTGTTCGGGACTAATACCGTAGAGGCTTTAACCCTTGGTATTCAGAACGGTATAACCTATGAAGTGGAAGCCACAGTGAAAGAGTTTGGTCGCCAGTTCGACGATTTGCTTGTCGTTTTTACGGGTGGCGATAGCTTTTTCTTTGAAAAACGAATTAAATATAATAATTTTGCAGAGCCATATTTGGTGGCCTTTGGATTGAATGAAATATTGGAATATAATGGTTAGACGATTAGTGCTTTTCCTCTTCACATTGTCGGTTGCGACATTCTCCTATTCACAGGGGAAGGTCGGTTCTCCGTATTCGCGTTATGGGATTGGCGATGTGAACTCAAATTCGCAGGCACGCAATTCGTCGATGGGAGGCGTGGGATATGCTACGCCGTATATGTACGATGTCAACTACAAGAGTCCTGCTAGCATTGGCGAAATAGATACTCTTACTTTCGTTTTCAACTTTGGGTTCGACGCCGGACTTAGACAGTATTCCATTTCGAATCCTCGCACCTCGAAACTCAAGTCCGATGCCGAACTTTCGCAGATCGCCGTCGGCTTTGCTTGTGCAAAATGGTGGAAGATAGCATTGGGAATAACCCCATATAGCAATGTCGGATATTCCATATATTCTCCCGACAACTCGTATGGCATTGAAAAAAATTATGTGTATGCAGGCGACGGCGGCCTTAATAGGTTGTTTTTCGACAATGCATTCAATCCGATAAACGATTTGAGCATAGGCGTTGGTGTTTCGTATCTATTTGGTAAGATTTACCATTCTAATGCAATTGCTTTTGCCGAAGATTCTACTGGCGTGTATGTCAACTCGTTTTGCCAAAAGACATTCAAGATTTCCGATGTTACGTTCGACGTGGGATTGAAGTACAATGTTCATATCGGAGAAGACAATTTGCGTTTAGGTGCTTACTATGCTTACAATCGCGATCTTCATGCAAAACAATCGACTTTGGTGTACAACACACTGGCAAGTGCTTCTACAACAGTAATCGATACAATACATCAGGATAGCGATGTAAAAGGAACAATCGGTATGCCACATACAATAGGATTCGGACTTTGCTATACATATAAATCAAAACTTTCGGTTGCAGCCGACTTTACTATGCAGAACTGGAAGAACAGCAAATTTTTCGGAGTTTGCGACTCTCTCAACAATAGTTTGGGTGCAGCTTTGGGTGCTGAATATACTCCAAACAGCACTGCTCCAAAAAATTTATGGCAGTCTTCTTCTTATCGTATGGGCTTGTATTTCAACAACTCATACATAAATATGAACAACTCAAAACTTTCTGTCCCAGATTATGGCATTACTTTTGGAGTAGGGTTTAAACCACGATATGCAAGAACCGTATTTAATGTAACGTTGCAGGTGGGACAAAGAGGCTCTTTGAAAAATAATTTGGTAAAAGAAAATTACTATATTTTAGGTGTCAACTTTAATTTGGTTGACCGTTGGTTTGTAAAAAGTAGAATTGATTAAATTTTATGGTTATGAAAACGAGAGTTTTATTATTGATGGTTGTTGCCGGAATGTTAGTCTCGGCGGGTGCATTTGCACAGGATGGTGGTCCCGACGATTTTACCGTTCATATGTCAACTTATACTGAGTTCTATAATCAGAAAAATTATAGGGACGCATATCCGACTTGGAGATGGTGTTTCGACAATTGTGATGACAAGGTGGCAGAAAAAACCACAAAGAATGTGTTCATACAAGGACCGACAATACTTGAAAATATTATTGCCAATAGGGAAGGTGAAGCTCGTGAGGCTGCAATCGACACTCTGCTTATGATATACGACAAGCGTATTGCACTTTATGGTCAGGAAGGAACGCATTTGGGTTCCAAGGCAATAATGCTTAACAAGTATCGTCCGCAAAACTATGTGGAAGTTTTCAATTTGATTTCCCGTACTTTCGAAGTCGCAGGTAATTCCACGGCTTACGGTGTTTTGAAGTTGTATATGATTGTTGCAATGAATCGTTACAACAAGGAGGAAATCTCAAAGGACGAAATGGTAAACATTTACTCGTCGATATCCGATGCATTGGCTTCGCAGATTGAAAATGAGGCCAAGGAAGACAAGAAGGCAAAGATAGAAGATGCTGCAAAGGCTGTTGAGGATTTGTTTGTAAACAGTTCGGCTGCCGACTGCAAGTCGATTATCGATGTGTTCTCACCTAAGTTCGAGGCTGACCCGACAAATGTTGAGCTTGCAAAGAAGATTGTAAACTTGCTCAGAAAAGGCAATAGCGACGAGTGCAAACTTTCCGACTTGTATATGCGTGCAGCTATCGTGATGTACGAAAACGAAAAGAGTTCGTCAGCAGCTCATGCTATTGGACAAGCATACTTCAAACGTGGCGAATCTGGCAAAGCCGAACAGTACTATAACGAGGCTATATCGCTCGAAGAAGTTGGCTCCAAGAAAGCCGACATGTACTACGAACTTGGTTTGTTGTACTTTACAAGTATGAACAATTATGCAAAGGCTCGTCAGGCTGCTCGCAACGCTTTGTCGGCAGATCCAAACTGCGGAAAGGCATATATACTTATAGGCAAGGTTTATGCTGCTGGCGGAAAAGATTGCGGCGAAGACGCATTCCAGAAAAAATGCCTATACTGGTTAGTAGTTGATCAGTTCCAGAAGGCAAAGAATGTGGATCCATCTGTTACTTCTGAAGCAAACCAGCTCATTGCAAGATATTCCGAGCACTTCCCATCTTCACAAGATGCTTTCTGGGCTGATATGAAGGAGGGACAGACCGTAACAATCGGTTGCTGGATTAACGAAACCACTACTGCAAGGTTTATTAAGTAGTGTCTGGGTTTAGAAAAATATTTTACAAGACAGGTATCGTGCTTGCAATTGTTGCAAGTACGATATTTGTTTCATGTAAGAACGATATCGAGAAGGTTAATTTGCTGACATCACGTTCCAATATGCCTGCTTTTTCGGTTTATGGTTTCGAAACTGCATATAGCGATTCCGGAAGGGTAATGATAGAGTTGAAGGCAAAAGAAATGTCAAGGTACGATGGTCAGAATTTGAAATACGACGAATACCGTTATGGCCTGAATGTAAGTTTTTTTGATGGATATGGTAAGGTTAATGCGACACTTAGATGCTCCTATGCTCGTTTTCTTATCGAAAAGGAGTTGTGGGAGATAAAGTCGGACGTGGAAATTGACAATATCAGCCGTAACGAAAAGATAAACACCGAGCTGCTTTACTGGGACATGAACAGGGAGTTGGTTTATTCCGACAAGTTTGTAAGGATAACCACCGAAGATGAAATATTAACTGGCGATGGTTTTGAGTCTAATCAGGACTTTTCTGAATGGAAAATATTGAAGCCTGCCGGAATAATAAGTATAAAAGATGAATAGTAAGAAGATTTTTAGAATAGTGGTTGAGTGTCTGTGGGTTGTTATGGCAATTTTCTGCTTGGCTGCAGGCATATACTATCAGACGAAATACGACAGTGTGTCCAACGTGTGGATATTTTACGCCATGGCTGTAATAAGTGCAGGTATGTTTGTTATGCGCTTTATGCAGCGTAGGAACGAGGAAAGACGCGAAAAAAGGCGTAACGGAGAAAAATAATGGTAAACTGGGTAATCATAGTATTGGCACTTGTGCTTTCCGCCTTCTTTTCGGGAATGGAAATCGCTTTTGTGACCTCCAACAAACTCCGACTCGAAATCGAAACCAAGAAAGACGGATTCAATTCAAAGGTACTCGCACTCATAACCAAGGATTCGTCGCAGTACATATCCACCATGTTGGTTGGCAACAACCTAGTTAATGTAGTTTATAGTATTTTTCTGGCCAAGGTGCTAGCAGAACCCTTGGCTCCGCTCGACAACGAATTACTTATCTTGTTGCTGCAGACAATTATAGCTGCCGTAATTGTGCTTTTTGTCGCCGAATTTCTTCCCAAAACTTTGTTTCGCATACTTAGCGACTCTGCATTAAAGACATTCGCTATGCCTGTGGCTTTCTTTTATTTCCTTTTTTATCCTATTGTGGTGATTTCGGTATGGATAGCACGGCTGATAACCAGAATTTTTGGCGTTAGCATTGACGATCACCAAAAGAACAATATGTTCAGTAAGGTCGATATTGAGGATATAATTGACAATAGCACTGATTTCTCATCGTCGGCTAAGTCGGCTCAGGAATTAAAGATTTTCCAAAATGCAATGGACTTTTCGTCAATCAAACTGCGCGAATGTATTATCCCTCGCAACAAGATTCTTGCCGTTCCAGTAAATGAAACTATTGAGAATGTGCGCAAGATGTTTGTAGAGACTGGTCATTCCAACTTGTTGGTTTACAAGGAGAATGTTGACGATATTATTGGTTACGTAAATATAAAGGACATTTTCAAGAATCCGCAGAAACTTCGCAACATCATGCGACAGATTTTGGTGGTTCCCGAAACTATGTCGGCTAAGAAACTTTTTGGTCGTTTGATAAAGAATAACCGAAGTATAGCTGTAGTTGTTGATGAATTTGGAAGCACCTGTGGTATTGTTACCGTAGAGGATATTCTCGAAGAAATATTCGGTGAATTCGAGGACGAGCACGATTCACCAGAACTTTCGGTTGTGGTCAACAAGGATGGCAACTATATAATGTCGGGTTTGCTCGACGTTGAAACTTTTAACGAGGAATATGGCTATTCGCTCACCGAATCGGATGAGTACGAAACCATTGCGGGTTACATTATGTATTTCTCGGGCAATTTTCCAAAAACAGGTGAGATTGTTACAATAAGCGACAACGATGTTACGTATCGCTTTAGAATCCTCGAAATCAAGGGAACAAAAATTGTAAAGGTCATGCTTTATGCTGAATAGATTACCATGTTTATCGTGAAATCTATTATAAAATAAAAGGCCGTCATCGCGACGACCTTTTTTGCATAGTATTGTGTTACAACGTTATTTCTTTCCTTTCATCAGCTCAACGAACGGGTTGAAATAGTTTTCACCCTTTTCGGTAACGCCGGCAAGACCTTTACCTCCGTTCTTCGGACGCTTGATGTTTGCGAAAATACCTTTTTCCAATGCTGTGAACAAACCTTCGTCAACCATTTGTTCGAGAAGTTTTGTTGCATTGTCGAGGACTTCTGCAGCACGTTTTCTGATGATTCCGTTTTCTTTGAATTCTACTTCTTCGCCTATGCTCTTCATGTTGTTGAAGATGTACTTGGCGTTTTCAATCGACAGGTAACGGTCGCTCATGAACGGCGTGTGGATAGCTTCGGTCGGCATACCTAAAAGTTGCAAACCTTGGTGCGTCCAGATACCTATGATGTTGAATAATGCATCCTGGAGGTGTCCACGGAAGATATTACCAGTCATAAACTTTGTAGGAGGCATATACTTCAGCGGAGCTTTCGGGAAAATTTCGCGAATCATCTGTGCCTGGGCAAGTTCGTATAAGAATCCGTTTTCGAGTGACGGGTCCATTTCGAAGGCGTGACCAAGACCTTGTTGTTCTTCGGGAAGGCCAGCAAGCAGAGCTAGTTGCTCGTTGATAAGGTCGGAAGCGAGTACTGTGTGAGCTTCTTCGTAAGCATCGGCTGTGGTAAGGTAGTTGTCCTCACCAGTGTTGATGATAACGCCTGCGAAACCGTTGATTATTCTTGAAAAATACTGGTCGATAAGAGTACGCTGCATGTTGATGTCGCGGAAAAGAATACCATAGAGAGCATCGTTAAGCATCACGTCGAGACCTTCGAGAGCTCCCATTGCAGCGATTTCGGGCATACACAAGCCAGAGCAGTAGTTACAGAGGCGGATATAACGACCAACTTCCTCGCCAACCTCGTCAAGAGCCTTACGCATTATGCGGAAGTTTTCCTGGGTTGCGAATGTTCCACCGAAACCTTCGGTTGTAGCACCGTATGGTACATAGTCGAGAAGGCTCTGTCCGGTAGTTCTGATAACGGCAATGATGTCGGCACCCTGACGTGCTCCAGCCTGAGCCTGAACGACATCCTCGTAGATGTTACCAGTTGCAACAATTATATATAGGTATGGCTTGCTACCTTCGCCAATTGTGTTGATGTAGTTTTCACGGCGCAGGCGGTTGCCCCTGATTTTTTCTATGGTTTTATTGATTGTTGGCTCAAGGGCTTTCTTGATTTCATCCATCGGGTGAATCGGAAGCTTTGAAATGTCGAGCTTGCCTTCGGAAATTTGTTCTGCAATTTCCTGTGCCGACAATTTCGTTTCAACCATTGCGTTGCCGATGTAGAACATTACGCCTTGGTTAAGTACACCCTTTGCTTTAAGCTCCTCAACTACAACGTTGGGCAGTGGAACATCGTTGCTGTCTATGCCATCAATTCCGAGCAGACGGCACAATGTTCTTTCTACAGCCACTGTGGTGTAGTTTTCAACGAAATCCTGTACTTGGTTGGCAATCTCTCTTGCTTTTCCTCTTGCGTATTCAACTTTTTCGAAGTCGAGACCTACTTTGCTGGTATTCATTGTTATATTTTATTTCCGTTAATCGAATTAATTTGAATTTGCAAAATTACATAAAAAATCCGATTTCGCGAGCAGTAAACAAAAAATCTTGCAGTCTAGAGGCTAGTTTTCGCAACAATACCATATAGACATATTTGTTATTATTGCTTTGCCGTCATTGTCTAGATTATAGTTTAGTGATTCTTAGAATTTTATTCTTTTAGTAAATGTGTATTAGTTGTTCCATTCAACACCTTCATCTGCTGGATAGCAATTTGATTGAGTTTGATAAGTCTTTCGCTTTGAGGTATTTTTTCGTTGATGAGTACAGAATTAATGTTCTCCATATTTGACAAACAAATAAGTTCATTAATTGTAGCATAGTCTCGAATATTCCCTTTTAAATTTGGATTTTCTTCTCTCCATTGTTTAGCTGTCATGCCAAACATTGCCATATTCAACACATCCGCTTCTTCTGCATAAATTATACTAGCTTGTGCAGGTGTTATCTCTTCTGGAACCAAATGTTCTTTGATTGCTTCAGTATGAATGTGATAGTTTATTTTTGATAGTTCCCTTTTGGCTGTCCATCCCAGTAATTTTTGCTCTTCTGACTTTAAACGTTGATATTCTTTGACAAGCAAAAGTTGGAACTTTGGACTTATCCACATTCCAAAATGGTAAGCAATGTCGCGATGAGCATATGTTCCACCATAACGTCCAGCTTTTGAGAATATTCCAATGGCGTTGGTCTTTTCAATCCATGTTTTTACTGATAGTACAAAGTTATTGCTTCCCGCCATATTTTTAATTGTACCGAATTCGGTACAATTAAAATTAGGATTGTATAACATCTCCCATTCACCAAGATATTCGATGGTATTTTTAAGACTAAGCCAACGGAAGATAATATGTTCTTGAAGCTGGCTGCGAGCCATATCTGTTAGCGAAATATAGTCATCATTATTATATGAAATGACAGTAATCTCTGAATTTTGAACTTTGATTTTTGACATAAATATGATAAAGATGAGATAATATGTTACTATTTTTTACTTCAACTTCTTATTCACCACCTCGTATAGCCCATTGATAAATTCCCTATTGAAACCAAGGTTGTAGCGGTAGTGGGTTTTCGCGTAGAATTCGTCATACTGCTCGAATGGAACAAGGACAAATTTTTTCATGTCGTAGTTGAGGTGGTTGACAATAAGATGATTGGTAAGGTCGCTGAATTCTACACCGTTGTCGGTTAGGCTAACCTTGAACTGAGACAAAAGTCCGACTTGGTATGCATTGTCGAATGTTTCCTGGCCTTTTGGAGTGCGGGCTATGTCGTCATCTTGCGAAGCAAAGTTGCCAAGCGAATAGTAAACCAATGTTTTATGCTCGTTGCCAATAATTTCAACTGGTTGTACCGAATGTGAGTGACTGCCATAGACAATATCTGCGTTATGTTCGTTGAGGAATTTTGCCATTTCCTTCTGCTCGCTGTTAGGCTCGAATGTAAATTCTGTTCCCCAATGCATCATCACGATTAGCACATCTACTTGCGGTCTAAGTGCCGACATTTCGTTGGCTACCAATGCTTTGTATTCGTCGGTAACTTTCCGGGTCTCTGGGTTGCGATACAATCCGACGAGATTTCTGTATTGTTGCGGGACAAGTTGGTTTGTACTTAAGGTGTATGCCAGAAATCCGAACTTTATGCCGTTTTTCTCAACGATTCTTGGAGTTTCGCGGTCTTGCTGGTTACGGTAAGTTCCCACATTAACAATGTCGGTGCTGTCGAAGAAATCGAGTGTGGAATTTATGCCTTCAATGCCACGGTCGAATGTATGGTTGTTGGCTGTTGACAGTACCTGCATGTCGAGCGATGAAACAAGTTCACCAATGTAGTGCGGTGCGCAGAAGTTGTAGTTGTCTCCGCTTACCTTCATCTTGTCGTTGCCAATTACTACTTCCATGTTGCCGACAGAAAGGTCATCGTCTTCGAAGTATTTTTTTACTAGTGAAAAATAGGAGTTCCTGTCGTAGCCATTGTCAACAGCCGCGAAAAACGGTGCTTCGAACAGAAAGTCACCGACAAAGGTTAGCTTTGCTTCGCGTAGCTGGGGTGCGACAACAGTATCATTATTGTCGGTTGTAGCAATATCGGAAGTCTGCCCGTTGGAACTACAACCGCACATAAGCACAAACAAAGCAATTGCGATATGTAACAAAAATTTTGCCTGCATTTTGTCTATCGTTTTCCTGCAATGCGGTTAAGTCCCTCGATAGCAGGTTCGTAGTTTGTTTCGAGTTTCAGAGCCTTTCGGTAGTCGGTTTCGGCAAGCGAATATTGCTTGTTTTGTGCGTAAGCATCGCCACGCTTGGTAATTGTCTCGAAAGCTGTAGTGTCGCAGGCAATTGCATTGGAGTAGTAATTTATAGCAGTGCTGTACCTGTCGGGTTCGAGGCTTATGTTGCTATACATGTCGCCTAAATCGCTATATGCCATGAAAGTCCAGTACGATGAACTGTCCATTTGAGCTGCTTCGATGTATGTGTCCTTTGCTTCCTCGTAATGTCCGAAGTTGCGTAGTGACCAACCATTCCAGTATTTAATTTCTTGATTGTCAGGAAATTTGGATATTGCTGTCTTGAAATATTCCAATGCAATAGAATCGCCAAGTTCGGTAAGGCTAACGCCGATGAGGTTGTAGGCTTCCCAGTTTTCGGCATCATATTCAACAGCTTTCTTGAAAGCTGTTAGAGCGTCGAGTTTCCACTTGTGCGTGTTGGCTGTATCCGATTCGGTTTCTGATGCCTTGCGTAGAATTATGCCGCGCACAAAGTACGAATCGCCGTTTTGCAGGTTGTTGAGTTCTAGGAACTGTATTTCCTGCATAGCTTCCTGAAACATTCCGACATACAGGAAAATCTTTGCAAGGTCGATATGCGCCTGCTGATACGAAGGATAGCGGTTGATGCACTTGTTAAGCACTTCTTTCGCTTTTTCTGATCCGTTAGCTTTGAGCATGTACAGACTTGCTAGTTTGCAGTAGTACGGTGGTTTTGTAGAATCGACCTTCATTGCGATTTCCATGTCGTTTATGGCTTCGTCGAGGTCGCCATTAATGAACTGCAAGTCGGAGCGCTGTACAAAAAGATCGGCATCGTGAGGATTTTGCCGAATCTTGTCCGAAAGCATTTGTATGCTGTCGGACAAAGTTTTCGGTTCATTTTGTTCTCCTCCGTTGTCATTTCCGCCATTTTCTTTGCACGAATATGCAAGAAGCGTGAAAATAATCAGCAGAGTTAGATAGACGTATTTTTTCATTATTTTGCTGAAATCTTTTCTCTGATTTTGTTCTCGATTTCTTCTCTCATTTCAGGATTGTCCTCGATGAGCTGTTTTACGGTGTCGCGTCCTTGTCCAAGTTTGGTTTCACCATAGCTGAACCACGAACCGCTCTTCTTTATTATTTCGAGTTCTACTGCCATATCGATGATTTCGCCAGTCTTCGAGATGCCTTCGCCGTATAGAATGTCAAATTCTGCCTGCTTGAATGGCGGAGCAACTTTGTTCTTTACAACCTTTACCTTGGTGCGGTTTCCAATAACGGTGTCACCGTCCTTGAGCTGACCGATACGACGTATGTCGAGGCGGATTGAGGCATAGAATTTCAAAGCGTTACCACCGGTGGTTGTCTCTGGATTGCCGAACATAACGCCGATTTTTTCACGCAGCTGGTTGATGAAGATGCAGCAAGTCTGTGTCTTGTTGATAGTTGCTGTGAGCTTGCGTAATGCCTGCGACATCAGTCGTGCCTGAAGACCCATCTTAGAGTCGCCCATTTCGCCTTCAATTTCGGCTTTTGGTGTAAGAGCAGCAACAGAGTCGATTACGATAATGTCGATTGCTCCCGAGCGGATAAGGTTGTCGGCAATTTCGAGCGCTTGCTCGCCGTTATCGGGCTGCGAGATGATTAGATTGTCGATGTCAACGCCAAGTTTTTCGGCATAGAAGCGGTCGAATGCATGTTCGGCATCAATTATTGCTGCGATACCGCCGTTTTTCTGTGCTTCGGCAATGGCGTGAATTGCGAGTGTTGTCTTACCTGACGATTCGGGACCGTATATTTCGATTACTCGTCCGCGCGGATAACCGCCAACGCCAAGAGCAGCGTCGAGAGCAATCGAACCTGACTTTATTACTGGAACATTTTCAACTACCTGAGCACCAAGCATCATGATAGAGCCTTTGCCGTAGTCCTTTTCTATCTTACCCATTGCAAGCTGAACTGCTTTCAGCTTTTCTTTTCTGATTTCTTCTGGTGTTTCTGCCATATCTGTAATTTTTTTGTTATTCTAATACTTTAATTATCTGTTCTGTGTGATTCTTTGTATCGACTTTTGTAAACACTTCGTCAATGATTCCCTTTTCGTTTACGACGAAAGTTGTGCGCAAAATTCCGTAGTATTCGCGACCAGCCATCTTTTTCTTGTCCCATACACCGAAAGCGTTTACAATCACCTTGTCGCTGTCGCTAATAAGGTCGAACGGAAGCGAATTTTTTTCGATAAACTTCTTGTGGCTAGCAACCGAGTCGGTGCTTACGCCGATGATTGTATAACCGCGTTTCATCCAGAAATTGTAGTTGTCGCGCAGGTCACAGGCTTCCGCTGTACAGCCAGGAGTGCTGTCTTTCGGATAGAAGTATAGGATGTATTTCTTGCCGGCAAGCTGTTCGCTACCAATAATTTCATCGTTCTGGTTCTTTCCGCTGAACGATGGCGCTTTATCGCCTTTTTTCAATGTTATCATTGCCGTGTGTGTTAAAACTACAAAGTTAATTTCAATTTTTTGTCTTTGCGCTCGTTGTTGCAAAAACTTGTTAACAAATTTGCGCTATCCTTTTTTAGTTAATAGTATTGCTAATCCAAAAAATGTTGTTACTTTTGCATTGTTAGCATTGTGAGTTGCGCGGAACGTGTATTCCTGCCGCATTGCTAAATAAAGCACGGTTTATCCGTGCTTTATTTTTATGGCGGAATTGTAACGGAATAATATAAAGCGCCTCTATATTCTGTTGCTGCAATCAAAATTTTGGAGATACCATATCCCATAAGAATTGCTTTAAGGCTAATGATAAATACAGCACCGAATTTTGTAATCTGCGTATTTGATGTTGGCATATAAAATTTTTCAAATTCTGCATTTCTGACAAGATTCAGGAGATTAAGTGCAGCAATTGTTGAATTTATTGAAACAGAAGCATTTTCTGCTATTTCGACAATACTTTTGTTTTCAATTTTTACATAAACGCCAAGGCTTCCACAGAAAACTTCACAATCTTTTAATGGACTTAATTGTTTTTTGATAAAAGTCCGTCGAAGTTGTATTGATGAGGGAATAGCTTCTATTATTTCCTTTGCTACTATGTTCTTGACAAATTTCATAATCCTAAGCTACTTCTGCTTTTTCTTGCTTCGACATGCAGACTATCTCGCTTGCCAGCACTTCGGTGACATATTTTTTCACCTTGTTTAGGTCTTCGTATCTGTGGCTCGTGAGTTTTCCGCAGATCATAACTTCGTTACCCTTATGGCATGACGATTCGATTTTCTCTGCGAGTTTTCTCCATGCTACAATGTTGTGCCACTGTGTGTTTGTTCGCGACTGGCCGTTCTCTGTGAACTGTTCATTGATTGCGATTGAAAATCTTGCGACTTTTCCGCTTTTTGTGTCTCTTACTATCGGCTCGCCACCCAAGCGACCGATCAACTGTACATGATTTCTTGAATCCATAGTTTTTAATTTTTAAATGTTAATATTTCTTGGTTTTTTATTGATTATTTTGAATTTTTATTGGATTCTTAAAATTTTTAACTATTTTTGTAGCGAGATTCAAATCCAGATAGGTCGGCTCAGAGAAAGTCATTCCCTGAATATCTATCAAATTTTGAATCTTTTTTTTATTTAGATATAATGCCTTCCCCTGATCTTCAAGTCTTGCATTGAAAACTTCGTTTATAATGTTGTATTCATTGTTTCTCATACACGTATCCCTTTTTTATTGTTTTTGCACGCTATTTTTATTTGCACTTACATAATTTTGTAGTATCTTTGCAATCTCTCCTTGAGGATGTGGAGACGTAGTTTCACTACCATGGACCAAGTTAGATGCAGCATCCTCAAAGAGATTTTCTCCTTGGGGTTGCCGTGAAGTAATTATAATGTTATCATGGACGGGGCTAGTCGCAACAATCTCCTGGAGATTTTTTATTAAAAATGCTTCATGTAGATATAGTCTTTGATTGTTTGTATTTGCTATTACTTCAACTATGCAAACATACCGGTTGTCACTTATCTTTATTGGAGCGGCTATCATACCTGTCATTTGCTTCTTATTGTTAGTATGATAATAGTCTAATTGTTGGATAATGATTCCGCATTCAAGTACATCCTTAACTGCGGCAAACGAAGCTCTTTTAATTGGACTCATTCCGTGATGGAAATCATTTCGTATTCCTTTTTTATCAAGTATTACATCTCCAAATGTCGAATGAGCGCTCCCACCTTGTTTTTGAAAGAATTCTTCAACTTGCTGGATGAACGTTTTCCCTTTGATAGGCAAGAATTCATCGCCACTAAGTTCTACAATCGGTGCACCATTAAGTAAGTCCATATCATGCAGATTTTTGCCTTCTATGCAACTTCATAACTCATCGCGCAGCCATTCTTTGCAACCGATACTCTTTCTGCAATAATTTCGCATGCATCATTTCCGTACATGTCGCGGTTTCCGTCAATTATCCACCTGCCACTAATATTTATATTGTCACATATACGCAGGCCAGATTCAAGTATCATTTCGGCTGTGTCGCCTAATGCGTTCACTGTGTACCAGTGTGTCTGTTGCGAATACCTGTTGCTATTTATGCGCCTGTCGATAACAGCAATCAAAAACCTTACGAGCTTGTGCCCGCACATTTCGTTTACCAGTTCAGGAGCCGAACCGACTTTGCATTCAAATTCTACGTGTCCGCCTAATTTCATAGTCAAAAATTTTAAACGTTAAACATTTCGTCTGGACTTCCTTTCGAAATCCGCTGCAAAGGTCTGGCTATTCGGAAACACGAGTCGGTTTTTAAGCGTTTACTTTCGTTTATTAGTCGTTTCTTGTCGCTTATACACGGATATATTCTTTGTTATTAATAAAATAACATAAAGTGCGCCGCTCCCTGTTTTTTTATCAGGGTCTAATAAACTTGCTGTTATAAATAAATTGTATAACTTCGCAACCGCAAATTTGTCTAAAGAAGATGTTATGATGAAAAAGGCAATGGACAAAATATTTTGTGCGATCATAGCTTTCCTAGTGCACCTTGTGTTCCATCCCAAGGCATATTACATGGACAAGCAGAAGCAGAAAAACCGTCTAACCGAACCGACGATTTTGGTTAGCAATCATATAAACCACCTCGATGGAACAATAATAGGAACAATTTTCCGTCGCGACCCCATACATCATCTCGCGGCTAAAGACCGCTTCGAGAACAACAAGGGCATGGCCTGGTACCTGCGTCATACGGGATGTATTCCAATCGACCGACAGAATGTCGATACCAAATGGGTTTACCAGTCGGTTGACATCCTGCGCAACCAGAAGGAAAACATTTGCATATATCCCGAAGGCCGTCACGGCAAGAACAGGGAAATACTTCCGTTCCATTCGGGCATAACTACAATTGCGGCAATAGCAGGTGTGCAGATTGTGATGGTATATATCGACGGTCCCTACAACTTTTTCAAGAGGACAAGGCTCATCGTCAGTGCACCGTTCCGTCTCGATCCGCCAACCGAAGGCATGACTGCCGACTACATCAAGGCGCAGACCGAAAAATTGCACGACCGCATGATTGAACTTCAAGGTGAACTATTAAAACGAATTAGTAAATAACAAATTATCTTAATACTATGGAAAACTATTTTTTTAACATGATTCCGAAAGAGGAATTGGAAAAACTTCCTTATTTGCCGACACTGGTTGACTTGTTGGAAAAGGTAAATCGTGATTATGCCGACAGACCGGCTGTTTCGGATATGGTAAATACATACACATATCATCAGTACTACGAGCGCATCGGTAAACGTCGTGCCCTTATCGAAAGCCTGAACCTTTCGAAGGGTGCCAAGATTGCTGTCTTCGACCGCAATACCATCGATGCAATGGAACTTTTCTTTGCAATTACAACTTCGGGCTATACAGTAGTTATGCTTCCCGCACAACTTCCTGCTCCTGCAGTTGCCGGTTCGGTAAAGAAGTTCGACATCGAGGCAATATTTGTTCGCGACGAATTCATGCCAATGTGCGAAGGTCTGCCTATTAAGGTTCTTCGCGCAAGCGAAACCTCCGACAAGTTTGCTCCTTGTGCCAGCGTAAAGAAGGAAGATCTTGCCTGCATATATTTCACAGGTGGAACAACTGGTGCTCCTAAGGGCGTAATGTTGAGCCAGGGTGCAATGATGCGCGGTGCTTTCAACGGTATCTTCATGCCCGACAGCGTACTGAAGCCTCACCGCTACATCGCTTTGTTGCCTATGTCGCACATCTTCGGTATTGTAAGAGGTTTCCTCTCATGCATTTACACTGGTGCGCTCATCTACAGCTGCGAGGACATAAAGGGTATGATCGGCAAGATTCCGGCAATAAAGCCTACTTGCCTTGTTGTTGTTCCTGGAATGGCTGAAATCCTCCTCGGACTTATAAAGATGTACGGTGTCGGTTTCCTCGGCGGCGAACTTCACCAGCTCATCTGCGGTGCTGCAAACGTTCCGCCAAAGTTAATCGCCATGTTCAAGCAGCTTGGCATAACACTTCTCGAAGGTTACGGACTTACCGAGTCGGCAAACCTTGTTTCTGGTAATGCCAATGTAGAAGACAGACCCGAATCGGTTGGTCAGCCTTATCCGGCACAGGAACTCAAGCTCGTAAACGGTGAACTTTGGGTAAAGGGCGAAAACATTATGATGGGTTACTACAACGACCCGCAGGCTACTGCCGAAGCAATGGAAGACGGTTGGCTGAAGACCGGCGACCTAGCTTGTTTCGACGAAGATGGATTCCTGTATATAACTGGCCGTATCAAGAACATTATTCTTCTGAAGAACGGTGAAAACGTTTCGCCTGAGGCTATCGAGGAACACTTCTATATGGACGCACGCGTTCGCGACTGCTTGGTTAAAGAAGTAGAAAAGGACGGCGAAAAGGTTATCGGTATCGAAATCCTGCCGCGTATGGATTCGTTCGAAAACCAGGATCCTCAGTTTGTTGGTGCCGAATTGCACAAGCTTGTAGCCGAAGTTAACGCAAAACTGCCGTCGTACATGCAGATTGCTGTTACAAAGATCCGTACCGAGGACTTTAAGCGTACTGGTGCAATGAAGGTTGATAGGAAAAACAATTAAAAAGTTGATTATGGATACATTGGAAAGACTGAAGAAGGTATTCAAGGGCGTTAAGCCTAATGTAAATACCGACAATATCACCGACCAGACATTGCTGATGCAGGACTTGGGCGTAGATTCGCTGTCGATGATTCTGCTGGCATTGGCTATCGAGCAGGAATTCAATTTCCGCTTCGATACGGTGGAACCTTTCAAGACTGTGGGCGAGGTTGTCGCCTACATCGAAAGCAAGACAAAGTAAACGTTGTTTCGCTTATAAAAATAGGCCGCCCGACTGTTTCAGGCGGTCTATTTTTTTGTTTTTATTAATATTTTAGTCCGCTGCAGATATCCTTGTGGTATAATATTTGGTTTTTTATGTGCAGATAATAACTCCATAAAATTCAAGGATATGAAAAAGATAATTACCATATTTATCGCGTTGCTGGCAAGCGCCACTTTATTTGCACAGTATGTGGTTTCCGACAAATACGACTTGTGGTTCGAAGATTCCGACCACGAGGTTACAACACGCAAGTCGGTAAGCTGTGACGAAAATTTGCAGGACCTTTGGAATGGCTGTTACGTAAAAATCAGTGGCAGAACCGTGTATATCTACAGGGACGGAAGTTCGATACTTTACGGCGATGAAATAAATCTGCTCTACAATGGCTATTACCGCGTAAGGCGCAGTGGAACCTGGTATCTGTTCGATCCCGACGGCAACTCGGTAAGCGGCATTTACGGCAAGCAGATTCTGTACTATCCGTGGGGATATGTGACGGTTCAGCGGAATGCCGGATACTGGGACGTGTACCATTGCAGCGGTCGGAAGGTTGATTTCTATTCCGACGAATCGCCATACATATATTGGAACGGTTACTGGGGAATTATACACGGCAAATACATATATGTGACCAACCCGAATGGCCGTCAGCTTGACGGTGTGTATGGCGACGATGTAAAACTGGTAAGTCCTGGAAAATGGAAATGCATCCGTGGCAGCTATGTGACCTACGTCGATGCAGAATAATAAAAAGAATTCATATACAAGTTGACTAAAGTTTTCCACGCTTCTGTCATTCCGCAAGTTAGAACAATAACACGATACGGAACGGAGAGTGTTATATTGTTCAACTGTGCGGAATCTCCCGTGATTAACAAATTCAAAAGGAGATTCCGTACAGACAGGCTCACAAGCAACGTCCCTTTTGCTGTTCGCTTTGTCTTACGGAATGACGAAGAGTCGTAAAACAAAAATGGCTGCCTAACAGATAGTTGGACAGCCTTTTTTGTATGTAATACTTTATCTCTACTTCATGTAGTCCATCATGTCGAGGGTGAGGATAGTGTCGAGTTCTGCCTCGTGAGCCTTGTCGGTGCGGGTGAAGGCTGTTGCGGCAACGCCTACGCTTGCTTCCTTCACTTCGCGGATTTCGAGAACGTCGAAGAACGAATCCTTGAACTTCTGGCTATTGAAAACAGAGCCTTCTGGAGCCTTTGCCGGACGTTCGAGCACGAGGAAACTGTAGGTGTCGTTTTCGCGGCCTTTCCACATTTCTTCCTTGCTTATGTGAATGTTTTCGAGGTATGCCACAACCGGATGAATTCCAGTAATGTGCGTCTGCAGTTCGTTTAGGCAGAAGCCGGCGAAACGCAAGGGGTTTATCTCGATAGGAATAGCCTTGCTGCCGTCGTAGCGGAACTCGATATGCATCGGGAAGTTGCGCAGACCGATGACCTTGTTGGTATTGACAAGGAAGTCGGTGAAAGTCTTTTCGTACTTGTCGTACAGAGCCTTGCTCGAGCAGTACAAGCGGTCGCTGGTGTCCGATTCCGATGCAAAGCGATGATGGTAGATGTTGAGGATTGCCGGTGTGCCTTCGGCATCGAAGTATGCGTCAACGGCATATTCTTCACCATGGATGTATTCCTCGATGAGGAATTTGGCGGTGCCTACTACAAATTCGGGGAACTGTGCACTCGATTTTGCAAAGTTCTTCTCGATGTCGGCCATTGCATTCTTCCATTCGGCATCGTCGTGTACAACATATACGCCCACGCTCAAGAATCCAACCGATGGCTTCAGCACGAGCGGGAATTTCAAACCTGCAGTGTCCATTTTCAAGAGTTCCTTGATTTCGACTTCCTTGAAGAAGAAATCGGGGTACATGTCGCTGCATATACGGCGGAAAGTCGCCTTGTTTTTCAGAAGTTCTATCTTGTCGATGAGTTCCTTGTCCTTAAGGTGTTCCACTATCCATCCAAGTCCGTTTTCCGACATGGAGTAAAGGCGGTGGCGCTTGTGGTATTCGGCCACGAACTCGTCGTCGTTGTAGAGGTTCAACTTGTAGCCGCGGCTTGCGAGCAATTCCGACATGCTGTTGCGAAGTACGGGCAGATTGTTCTTTATCGCTGTCTGTATCAGCGTTTCCGAAACGTATGGTTTTTCTAATATTAGCATTTGTATGTGTTTTTTTTGAGAGCGCAAAGTTAGCAAACTTACACTGATTAGAGAAGAAAAATAAGTTGGGATTCTATGCAAATTTTTCCATATCTTTGAGCAAAATTTTTCGGAATGGAAGTCGTATTCCTGGGCACTGGCACATCGCAGGGTACACCAATATTGGGGTGCAACTGCGAGATTTGTGGGTCGAAAGACTTGCACGACAAGCGTTTGCGCTCGTCGGTGCTGATACATAACGAAGGTATGGACATACTTATCGACTGCGGACCCGACTTCCGCTACCAGATGATTCGCGAGGGGGCTAACAACGTGGATGCCATACTTTTCACCCACGGACACATTGACCATACCGGTGGACTCGACGACATCCGTCCGCTCAACTACCTTACCAAGAAACCTATGGAAATTTATGCCGAGCAACGTGTAATCGATGCCTTGCACAAGCAGTTTTTCTACATATTCGACAACAGCACCTATCCGGGCGTTCCAAAGGTCAATATACATATTGTAGATTCTGAATCGGATTTCATGGTCGGCAAGATTAAGGTGACACCTATTCGGGCTTTCCACGGACAACTGCCGATACTTGGCTTCAGAATCGGCAAGTTTGCCTACATAACCGATGCAAAACTCGTCCCAGAGTCGGAACTCGAAAAACTGCACGACCTTGACACTCTTGTCGTAAATGCCCTGCAGTACGATGTGCATCCTATGCACTTTACCCTCGATGAGGCTGTTGCTTTTGCAAAGACGGTGGATGCGAAGCGGACATATTTCACACACATCGGTCATCGCATTTCCTACGCCGATGCAATGTCGAAGTTACCACCGAACATGGAACTCGCCTACGATGGATTACACCTAATAATATAAAAAAAGACGCTAACGCGCCTTTTTTTATTGTCAATTATCAATTATCAATTATTAATTATTCCATTTATTTCATCCATTATCCTCTTTGCAAGCACATCGGCTTTTTCAAGGGTGCTGCTTTCGGAGTAGATACGGATGATAGGTTCGGTGTTCGATTTGCGCAGGTGTACCCATTCCTTGGTTTCGGGGAATTCGATCTTTACGCCGTCGATGGTCGAAACAGGATGGCTGGCGTATTTCTGCGCCATTGTCTTCAGAATGTTGTCAACGTTGATTTTTTCGTTGAGCTGAATCTTGTTCTTCGAAATTGAATATTCTGGGAAAGTGCGGCGCAACTCACTGACTTTCATCTTCTTTTCTGCCATAAGCGAAAGGAACAATGCAATTCCGACAAGGGCATCGCGTCCGTAGTGGACTTCGGGGTAAATTACACCGCCGTTGCCTTCGCCACCGATTACAGCATTGGTTTCCTTCATCTTGGTAACGACGTTCACTTCGCCGACTGCTGCGGCATTGTATGCGCAGCCGTATTTTTCGGTAACGTCGCGCAAAGCACGTGTCGATGACATATTTGAAACCGTATTGCCCGGAGTCTTCGACAAAATGTAGTCGGCAACCGAAACCAGCGTGTATTCCTCGCCGAACATCTGTCCGTCCTCGCAGATTATTGCAAGTCGGTCGACGTCGGGGTCAACTACAAAGCCTACGTGGGCGTTCTGCTTCGGCATTTCCGATGCAATCTGCGTAAGGTTTTCGGGAATTGGTTCTGGAGTGTGGGCAAAATGTCCGTTCGCCTCGCAGTTGAGCTCAACTATGTTGTTCACGCCGAGTTTTTTCAAGAGTTTTGGCAGTACGATTCCGCCTACCGAGTTCACGCAGTCGATTACAACCTTGAAGTTGGCAGCCTTGATAGCATCGAGGTTCAGGACTTTCATCTTCAGAACCATGTCGATGTGGCGGTCTTCGTAATTGGCGATCTTGGTTTCCTTGCCAAGATGGTCGATGTCGTTGTAGGTGAAGTCTTCCGATTCGGCAATTGCAAGTACGTCCTTGCCTTCCTTGTCGGTAAGGAATTCGCCGTGGTAGTTGAGGAGCTTAAGCGCGTTCCACTGCTTTGGGTTGTGGCTTGCGGTGATGATGATTCCGCCGGCAGCCTTTTCCAGGATTACAGCCATCTCGGTGGTTGGCGTAGTAGCCATTCCGATGTTTATTACCTCGAAACCGAGCGATACCAATGTCGAAACCACGATATTTTCGACCATCTGTCCCGAAAGGCGAGCGTCGCGACCGACAACGATTTTGTTGTTGTCGAGTCCCTGCTTGCGGTTCCAGATGCCATATGCGGTTGTGAACTTTACTATGTCGATGGGAGTGAGGTTTTCCGAAATTTGTCCGCCTATTGTTCCGCGGATACCCGATATTGATTTAATCAGTGTCATGTTGTGCTATAATTTGATATTTATGCACAAAGGTAATGAAGAAATGTTCGTTGGATATTGTAAAAAATAGAGGCTAGGATATTTTTATCAACAAGATATGTGTAATAATGACATAATGTTTTGGATGTAGAACCGTTAATTTTGACAACAAAAAGCTGTGTGGTTGTATAACTCTCTGTTATTCAGAAGGTAGAAAAACACAAAATCATTAAAAAAAAATTTGTCAGTATTGATTTTATGTGTACTTTTGCAGTCCAAAATTTTAGGAAACATAAATTAAAAATTAAAAAGATAACGAAATGATTATTGTACCTGTAAAAGAAGGCGAAAACATCGATAGAGCCTTGAAGAAATTCAAAAGAAAATTTGAAAAGACTGGCGTTGTAAAGGAATTAAGAGCTCGTCAGCAGTTTGACAAGCAGTCAGTTATTAAGCGTCAGCAGAAGCTCCATGCAATTTACGTACAGAAATTGCAGAGCATGCAGGAAAATAATTAAAAATATTTTTGTTTTCATTTTTATTTCTTAAATTTGCTTCTCCATCATATACGGAGACGGCGAATGGAAATAAAGATGTTCACGGAATATTTGAGGCTCGAACGTAGAAGTTCGGAGCACACTGTAAAATCTTACGAAACTGATTTAGTTCAGTTTCGTGATTTTATTTGTGGTAACTCAAACAATATTCCAGTCAGTGAGTATTTTACCGACAAGAACGTCAGGACATGGATGATGGACTTGAAAAAAGGCGGCTTGTCGTCGCGGAGTATCAACCGCAAACTTTCGAGTTTGAAAGCTTTTGTCGCATATCTCAAGAAGGTCGGCAAGATTGACCATAATCCATTGGCAAAAATTACAAGTCAGAAAATTAGCAAGCGGCTGCCCGAGTTTGTCGCCGAGTCCGACATGGACAAGATGACCACCGACGAATTCTATCCCGAAGGTTTTGCAGGCAAGCGCGACGAGTTTATGGTGGAGCTTTTCTACGCCACTGGCATGCGTTTATCGGAACTCGTTAATCTAAAGCATCTCGACTTTATGCCTGCCGAGCGCCAGGTTAAAGTTTTCGGAAAAAGGAGTAAAGAGAGAATTTGTCCGTTGAACGACTATATTATTAATAGGTATAACGAATATATTGAGTCGAAAAAGCAGGAAGGCTTTGATGTTAGTTCTCAAGCATGGCTCATTGTGACTGACAAAGGCGAAAAATTGTATAGTAAATTCGTTTATCGCAAGATTACGCATTATTTAGGCGAGGTGACAAGTATTGACAAGAAGAGTCCACACGTATTGCGGCACACTTTCGCCACACAGATGCTCAACAACGGCGCCGATTTAAATGCAATAAAGGAGTTGCTCGGGCACGCAAGTCTTTCGGCAACGCAAGTATATACTCACAATACATTCGAGAAATTAAAAACAGTTTATAAACAAGCTCATCCACGAGCATAAAAATGAAAGGGAAAAGATATGAACGTAAAAGTACAGTCGGTTCAGTTCGATGCTGACCAAAAATTATTGGATTATGTTGATAAGAAAGTTGGTAAATTGTCGCAGATGGCTGACAATATTTTGAGTGCAGAAGTGATTTTACGCCTCGATAAGTCGGAAACAAACGAAAATAAGATAGCAGAAGTTAGTCTTGATGTGCCGAAATTAACAGGTTTATTTGCAAAACGTCAGTGCAAGACTTTTGAGGAAGCCGTTGATTTATCGGTAGATGCGTTGAAAAAACAGCTTGTAAAGGCTAAGGAAAAACAGCGTGATTAAAAAATATAAAAAAAATTTTGTTGATAAAAAATAATCATCTATATTTGCAGTCCCTTTCGAGGGAGTAAAAACGATCTTTAAAAGTGTTGATGATTATTTTTTAGCCGATGTAGCTCAGCTGGTAGAGCAGCTGATTTGTAATCAGCCGGTCGGCGGTTCGAATCCGTTCATCGGCTCAAAAAATGGTCTGGGGAGATACCAAAGTGGCCAACTGGAGCAGACTGTAAATCTGTTGTCGTAAGACTTCGGAGGTTCGAATCCTTCTCTCCCCACTACAAGGAAGATGTGCGGGAATAGCTCAGTTGGTAGAGCATCAGCCTTCCAAGCTGAGGGTCGCGAGTTCGAGTCTCGTTTCCCGCTCGTAAAGCCAATGTAGCTCAGGGGTAGAG
>DBYO01000024.1:0-169 GCA_002310235.1 Bacteroidales bacterium UBA1184 | reverse complement strand
CAATTCCCATCATTGGCTCTTTTTTTTGTATATATATTAATAGGTAAAGGAAATAATTTAAGTATTGATCATTAAATAAATTTGAAGTCATGGCTAAAGAGAAATTTGAAAGGACGAAACCGCACGTTAACATCGGTACAATCGGACACGTTGACCACGGTAAGACCAC
>DBYO01000036.1:46923-147911 GCA_002310235.1 Bacteroidales bacterium UBA1184 | reverse complement strand
GAATCATTTTCCAAGCCAAGCGGAATGGGATAGCGACCTTCGGCATAACTCCAACCATCGCCGAGCATAGCGCGAAGTTCGGGAGTGTCGCCTGTGAGTTGCATAGTCAAACGCCCCTCTGCTATACCAATTATGTCTTCAATGGTGTCTCTAACCATTTGTTTGTCGTAATAATTTGATGACATTGATATATTATCACCATTAACCGCGCGCCCCATATTGCTTCCACCATATACACTCAAACAATTTCTTACTTCTGCACCTATCGCATTTTCTGATGCTAATATACTGCCATATCCCTGGATTTCCCCGGCATTATAGCAATTATGTACATTCACCGTTCCCAATACATTTCCAGCAATGCCACCTACAATACCACCATTATAAAGTTTTCCATAGTTTGCACAGTTTTCAACATTGACATCAGCCTGACTGGGATAGTAGCGATTTCCGCCATATATACCGCCAACAGTATGAAATTTTTCAGAAACGATTGTTCCATAATTTTGACAATTCCTTATAACATTGTTTGATTGTTCTGCATAAGCCACAATACCTCCAACTGTAATGTCATCGTAATTTTGTGTTCCCATTAATTGCAAAATTTCATTCTGACTACGAGTGTATATGTTGCCATAATTTATACAATTTTCAATCACCACATCACCATATATAAAACCGCATATTCCAGATGCCATTACTGCATTATATATGTTTCCATAATTCTTACAATTTCTAATGCAGCCTCCTGAAATTGATTGACACAAGGCAGATCCCAATGCGTCAAGGCCATATATATCAGCATAGTTTATGCAATTTTCCATAACCCCACCTTGCATTTGATCGACAAAGCAAGAACAAGAACCATACCATATATTAGCATAAACAGTTACAGAATCCTGTTGACTATAGTTAATGCATCTAGATAACACACCACTATAAATCACACTTGCGATTTTAAAACCTCCGTAGTTCAACCCAGAAATCACAATAGAATCGACTCTTCCGCTACCTCTAATTGTACGAAATAGAGAGCTATTTCCGATTATATCAAAACTTGGCAATTCTAATCCACTATCATAAAAATCAAGGGAATATCCTTTGCCATTGAAATGCCCATAAAAATCGCCGATTTGTATATTAGGAATTTCTGATATTGGAATATATATATCGCTTGTTTGAATATAATTACTGAAATTATAAATAGAGTTTGCATTCTGACCAGTTGTAGCAGAATGAAAATCTTTTAGATCTTGCAAAGTATTAATTATGTATGGCTCATCTTCTCCACCATTTCCTCCCGAAAATGAGAACTGAGGGAATGCACATACAGGCACGGTAAGCAAAAAAAAAATATATAATACGTACTTATTCATAATACTATAAAAAGTGCATGACACAAATGTCATGTACATAATCAGTGTTTATTTTATAAATATTTTCTGCACTTTTGTGTTTCCTTTGCTATCAGTAGCACGAATAAAAAACAACCCATTATCGTTTGTCCGTATATAATTGGTTTTACCATTTAATGTATGCCCATCGCATACGACACGCCCAACCACATCATAAACGACATAGTTTATTTCATCACAAAAATCCTTACAAACAAACTCATCTTCTCCTATTATTTCTACATCCGCATTTTTTATGCTTTTTAACAGCACATCTTGAGAATCAAAATTCCCTGTTTTTTCCGCTATTATATTCCTTATATGTTCCAACTTCTCCTCCCTACTAGGATAATTTTCACTATTACTATTAGAACATATTTTTCGGTCTAAATAACAAGCAACATCACGATATGTAGATTTTGTAATCGGAGAATCGAATGCCGTAGTATACGCAATTGTAGACACATTCCCTGAATTTAATGGATACTTCGGATTTATGTATAAGGTATTAGTATAATCACATGTTGATGTTAGTGTATATGAATCAGATATGCATCCGAGGAAATCCAAAGCTCCAGCAGCAATAGCATTAGCAGTATAGTGATCATATGTTATATTATTTAATAATAAATCGCTATATCTCCATGTGCCATACAAACTGCTGTTATATAGGGCCGTACTCCATATAGTTCTATATGTACATGATGACAGATTGTTTAAATCTATTTGGGAAATAAATTTATTTTGAATACTAGTCTTTCCTGTACCTAATACAAATAAATTATCAAAATTATTAGCAACGCCATTTATATATGGATTTACATTGTATGTAGCATATGTGTAACTTGATGAAACAATTCCAGTACTCCAGTCTACAATAAGCAACCATATCCCCCCCCAACTTGGTTCCAAATCCATAATTACATCTTGAACGATATAAACTGTACTATTTGAATAATACCAATTTCCTTCTATATCGACAGCATTTGTTTTGGTACAAAACGAATAATTTGTTGGAGAAGAATATCTATATGAATATAAAGGTGTTGTAAGATTGAACGCTTCAGCATCATATACCATAAGAATTACCTCATCATCGGTACAACCACTTACAATAACGTAATTATTTGAATAATCATATACCAATGAAAAATCACGGATTCCATTTACTGTTTTTCTATTAAGGTTATAACCTGAAGGAGCTTGATTTATTGCAGTAGATTTAGTCCTTACAAAAGCATTCCTCGAAGCAAAGTAATATTCTAGAGTGCCATTTCTATAAGCAAAACAACCATCCTTATACTCTTCGCTTGTATAATAGATGTCAACTGAAGTATATCCTGAAGAAGCAAATAGCTTCATTATAACACCATCGCGTGTTATTCCATCACATAGTGCACCGTAAACAATAATATCACCAACTGGGTCAATAAAACCGCCATTTAATATATAAGATTTATATAACTCATCTAATTGTATATTATTTACAATGTAATTTGAAAATGCTTGAGGATTAGAACCAGAAAGTTGCGCCACAGATATTTCTCGTTTTTCCTTATTAATAGATACCAAATAAGTATTAGTTGTAAAGTAATCTGATATGACAACAGATGTCAATACGCCATCACTCGTAAGATAAGTGCCTCCTGCACAATTGAAATTACTACAGCCTATAACATTGTTGTCAAAATAATAGTATTCATGCTGTCCAATTGCAAGTCCGCTTATGAAAGCACAAATTGTCATAAATAAAAATTTCTTCATAATCTTAAATTTTAAATCAACAAAAAAATCATTAATCACAAATTTGTTTTAAGCATGCCATAATACCTTTCCCACCATTATTTTTTGCCAAAGCGTGAGAAATATTCTCCAACATATTATACACTACGTGTTAACCATATTCAACGGAACAAATATAACAACAATTTTAAAACAAAATACATGTTATTGATATTTCTGCATAAAAAATATAATAACACGTGCATCAACATTATAAACACTTTTGAAATTTCATAAATAAAGAATTCTCAACTCTAATATATTAACACGATTTGAATAGACTTATCGTATAATAATAAAACATACTTTATTTTGTTTATTTAAAAAATATATTATAATATTAATGGAATGAGATTATAAAAAGAAAAACATAATCATATTTTGTTATCTGTCAAAATATTCTGTTCTCTATTTTTATCGACTTTATCTATTATCCAAAATAATCACTAACTTTGCAACCTAATTTTTTCTTATGAAGGAAAACATTGTAATAATACCTACATATAACGAAATCGAGAACATCGAGGCTATAATCCGTTTTGTCTTCGGTTTGGAAGTACGCTTCGACATACTTATTGTCGATGATGGTTCGCCAGACGGCACCGCAGATGTCGTAAAAACACTGATGAAAGAATTCCCCGACCGATTGTTCATCCTCGAACGCTCAGGCAAACTAGGCCTTGGCACCGCCTACATCATGGGCTTCAAGTGGTGTCTGGACGCTGGCTACGAATACATCTACGAGATGGACGCCGACTTTTCACACAACCCCACCGACCTGCAAAATTTATACAAGGCATGTAAGGATGGAGCCGACGTAGCAGTAGGTTCACGATACAAGACTGGCGTAAACGTTGTAAACTGGCCCATGAAGCGCATTTTATTATCTTACTTCGCCTCAAAATACGTAAGATTCATAACACGCATGAAGCTAAGTGACACCACTGCCGGATTCGTATGCTACAACCGCAAAGTACTGGAAACAATCAATCTTGATCATATAAAAATGATAGGCTATGCATTCCAAATAGAAATGAAGTTCAAGGCATGGCTGCATGGATTCAAAATAGAGGATGTGTCTATCATATTCACCGACAGACAGAAAGGCTCATCGAAAATGAGCGGTGGAATAATCGGTGAAGCTGTATTCGGTGTGCTGAAGATGAAACTCCAAAGCATATTCAATAAGAAGAAGTACTTGGCGTAAAGGCGAACAGGCTTGAAAGCTTGCCCCCATCTTTAAGGCCATTATGGCCCTTAAAGACATTAAGGCATGTGGGGGCAACAGCATTCAGTCTGGCTGTTTGCCTGTGAGACTGCTGGACTATGAGCCTTTATGCCCTATAGCCTTACATTTCCTTCAATGCTTACTTCTTCATTAAGATAAGCATTTGCAATAAGTGAAAGTTTTTCTGGAGAATCGGAGGAATACAGACGGACTGTACGGTGTGGATTTTCCGTGCGCATCATATTGGTTGTCATAAGTATGTCCTTGGTGCGGCGAGCAATTGCCTCCGACGAATCAATGATTTTGATTCCGCTGCCAGCAACACGCTCGATTACGGGGCGGAAAAACGGATAATGTGTGCAACCAAGCACTATATGGTCAACATTGTTCTGCCTGAGCGGTGCGACATACTTCTCGATTATGGAATCGACTTCGTCGCCACTGAAAATACCACGCTCGGCGAGTTCGACAAGCTCCTTGGCTATTTCCAAGTGCAAAGAAACATATTTGCGGTACTTGTCGCTAGTGTTTTTGAAATGTGCGCCACGGAAAGTTCCCTCGGTAGCCAAAACACCAACGTGCCTTGTGCGTGTCTTTAGGCATGCTGGTTTAACGGCAGGTTCAAGTCCTATAATTGGCACCTTGAACTCCTTGCGCATTGCATAAACAGCCGCCGCCGTTGCTGTGTTGCAAGCAATTACAACAATCTTACAGCCCTTCGAAACCAAAAAATTCACAATCCGCGACGACAATGCCGTGACTTCCTCAACCGAACGCGGACCATACGGAGCATTCTTGCTGTCGGCAAAATAGATGAAATCCTCGTCGGGAAGTTCGGCGAGAAGTTCGCGAAGGACGGTAAGACCGCCTATTCCGCTGTCGAATACTCCTATAGGGCTGTTTTCGTTCATATTAAAATAAAAAGCATTTCCATAAGCCGACACGCAAGCCGCACTTTTGGAAATGCATTTAAATTTCAAATTATTTCTTTATTCCAAGCTTTGCCTTTACATCAGCAGTGATGTCTGTTGCATCGGGTGAAGTGTAGAGCAAAGTGGTTTTGTCATAAACATAAGTTAATCCTTGCTCTGCAGCCACTGCGTTGATTGCATCCTTAATCTTGTTTGTGATAGGTTCGAGCAAAGCAGCCTCGCGGTTCTGCAAGTCGGTTTCGGCCTGCTGCTGGAAATTCTGAATACGCTGCTGCAACGACATTATTGCTTCTTCCTTGTCCTGACGGATAAGAGCCGACCAATTGTCTTTGTTTTCACTATATTCCTTCATCTTAGTCTCGTATTCCTTGTACATAACCTGCATCTGGTCTTCGAGAGTCTTTGCGTAATCTTCCACTTCCTTAGTAGCAGCTGCTTTTTCTGGCATCTCACCGAAAATAGCCTGCACATCAACATGGGCGAACTTTACAGCCTTCTGCGAAAACATCGACAGACAGCCTAAGCACAGCACCAATACTAAAATTGTCCTTTTCATCTATCCTAAATTTAAATTATTTCAAAATTAATTTTTGTAACCCAATTTCCTAAGAACCTCGTCGCTCTTGTCGTGACGCGGATCGGTATAAAGCATGTTGAGATTGTTGGCAGTATCGAAGATAACTGCATAATTGCCTTCGGTAGCGATTTCCTTGATTGCATTGTAAATATCGTCCTGAATAGGCTTTATAAGTTCCTCACGCTTTTTGTAAAGCATACCGCTTTCACCGAAATACTTCTGTTGCAACTGCTTGAGTTCCTGCTCTTTTTTCATTATTTCGTCTTCACGTTTTGCACGAAGTTCTTCGGTAAGAAGAATCCTTTCAGACTGGTAATTCTGGTACATCTGATCTATTGATGTTTTTTTTGCATCGATTTCCTTTTTCCATTCCTTAGTCAGGTCCTCGAGTTGAGTTTTTGCAGATTCGTAAACTGGAATATTATTCAAAATATATTCGGTATCAACATATGCATATTTCTGTCCGAAAGAGAAAGTTGCGAAAAACAATACAACTGTAAATAAAAATACTCGTTTCATATCTGTATAGTTCAAAAGTTCAACAATTCAAAGATTTAACCTATTATAATTCTGCAAAGTTAATTCAAAAATTTCATTTCCACCATTTGTCGAAGTGTTACATTAGCAATAATCGTTCCATTTAAAAATTCTGACCTATTACGAAATGGAACTGACTGCCGTTTGCACTCGGGTTTCCAGGAACCTGATCGAATCCGTAACCCCAGTCAACACCGATGAGACCTATCATCGACATGTAAACTCTCACGCCCACACCAGCAGAACGCTTGACATCGAATGGACGGAAATTCTCTATTGAATACCAACAATTTCCTGCTTCAGCAAACACAATGGCATAGAATGTAGCATTTGGATTTAGCGACATAGGGTAGCGAAGTTCTACACAATACTTATTATAAACATAACCATTCGATGCTGGAGTAAGCGATTGGTTGGAATATCCTCTCAAACCAATATTTTCGGCTCCGTACAAGTTGTATCCATATAGTCCATCACCACCAAGCTGGAAGTACTCAAACGGAGACTTACCCACATTCTTATTGTACATACCGAGTAAACCAAATTCAGCTTTTGTAACAAGCACCAAAGCTCTCGAACTGCCGTCCTTTGGACCGAGCAGTGTAGTGAACCATTTTGCAGATGCCTTATATTTATGATATTCTATCCACTTGTAGCGTTCCTGCAATGTCATGTCGGGATCGGTATAATCCTTGCCGTTCATATACGAATAAGGAGGTGTAAGTTCTGCCGATACCGAGAATTCGGACCCCATTGTAGGATAAATCGGGTTTGGTCCCGACGACGAACGACCAAGTACAGCCTTAACCGATAAGTTGTTGGAGATACCATTGTCGAACATCATCGAATATTGAGTATAGTTGTGGATGTTGTAACGTTTGTACGACAATTCAAGATACAAAGTAAAATAATCATCAGGGACTTGCAGACGCTGACCCAAACCAATGCCAGCACCTGTCACCTTAAACGTTTGACGTTCATCCTTTGTCTCTTCTTTACCTGAATAATTTCTTACATTAGAATGATAAACCGACAACGAGAACGAATTTGGCTTTTTACCGCCAAACCATGGATCAACAAATGAGAAACTATAGTTCTGATACCACAATCCACTTGCCGAGGCCTGAATAGACAGTCTTTGTCCGTCGCCAGAGGGCAAAGGACGGTACGACTTGAAATTGAAAATGTTGCGTAACGAGAAATTGGTAAACGTTACACCTAGCGTACCGACAAACATTCTTGAACCATAGCCTCCTGATATTTGAATTTGATCGGATGGCTTTTCCTCTACAGTATATTCAAGGTCAACTGTTCCAGAAACAGGATCGGGGTTGAAATCGACATTAAGCTTTTCGGGGTTGAAATATCCCAACTGTGCGAGTTCACGGATTGTACGCTGCACTTCGGAGCGGTTGTAGAGACTTCCAGGACGGGTACGCACCTCACGCATAATCACATGATCATTGGTACGATTGTTTCCCACAAGAGTAACACGATTGATAGTTGCCTGCTTTCCTTCGTAAATTCTCATTTCAAGGTCGATGGAATCGTTTTCGACAAGCACTTCGATAGGTTGAACATTGGAAAACAAATAACCATTGTCTTGATAAAGAGCCATAACGCCTGTCGGGTCATAAAGCAACTTTTCATCTAGCACCTTGCTACTATATACATCGCCTTTCTTTATGCCTAGTACATTCGAAAGCTGTTCTGACGAATACATAGTATTTCCAAGCCAACTTATGTTGCGGAAATAGAACTTGTGACCTTCCTCTATACCTATATATAAATTAATAGTCTTCTCGTCGTTTGGTGAAATTGAATCATAAGTAATGAGAGCATCACGATAGCCTTCCTCATTGTACTTTTCTATTATTTTCTTCTTGTCGTCGGCAAAATTTTTAGGGATGTACTTAGATGGCTTAAAGAAACTGTACCATCTCTTGCGCTTTGTTTCCTTCATCTTGTGTCGCAACTTCGACTCTTTTATCGAATTATTGCCTTCGAAAATTATTTCACTAATCTTGATTCTCTCATGCTTGTTTACATCAAAAACAAGTATCACACTATTTGCAAGACTAGAATCCGCTTCCTCGGTTATGGTAACGTCTGTATTGAAGTAACCCTTGTCAATAAAATAGTCCTTGATGTACCGCTCCGAAGACAACTTCATGTTTTCGGTAACCTGCGAACCCTTTGTGAGCTTAATATGCTCACGAATATCGTCGGCTTCGCCTTTCTTTACGCCTTTGAACGAGAATTTTGACAGTCGCGGACGCTCTTCGAGATATATGTCTAGAAAAATCTTATCGCCAATTGTGTTTGTAACCGAAATCTTCACATCCGAAAACAATCCTTGTTCCCACAATTTCTTTATTGCATCGGCAATATCCTGTCCCGGCACCGAAATTTTCTTTCCTATTTCGAGGCCGGTAAGATATAGTAACACATTGTGGTCGAGATATTGCACTCCAGATATAGTGACACCACCAATCTCATATTCTTTTGGAGACAAGTAATTTACAGTGCTTCCACTGGAATATATGGTATTCTGTGCATTCACTGCGGCAACAGAGAAAACAAACAACAACAATATCAATACAAACCTTCTCATCCTGTTACTTTTTTACTTGCTCACTAGTTTTACCAAACCTTCGTTCTCTGTTCTGATAGCTTATCAAAGCCTTGTACAACTCCTCTTTTGTAAAATCAGGCCACAGCACATCGGTAAAATACAATTCACTGTAGGCAAGTTGATACAAAAGAAAATTGCTGATTCTAGACTCCCCACTTGTACGAATCATTAGTTCGGGATCGGGAACGCCTGCCGTGGACAAATATTTGGGGAACAAATCGTAGTTTATATCATCTGGAGAAATTTTTCCGCTTATGCAATCCTCAGCAATCTTACGAGAAGCTTCCACTATATCCCATCTTCCGCTATAGCTTAGTGCAACAATAAAATCAAGTTTATTGTTATTCTTGGTTCTATCGATAACATATGCGATTTTCTTGCGTAATGGATCCGACAAACGTTCCACTTCTCCTATTACCGACACTCGGACACCATTCTTCATCATATTATCTATCTCGTCGTCGATTGCATTTGACAAGAGTCCCATTATTCCGCTAACCTCATCGATAGGACGGCTCCAATTCTCGGTTGAAAACGCATATACGGTCACATATCTGATACCAAGATTCCCTGCTGCAGTTAGCATTTCCTTTACCGTCTTTACACCACGCTTATGACCAAAAAGCCTTATCTGCCCGAGTTTTTTCGCCCAGCGACCGTTTCCGTCCATGATAAATGCCACATGCTGCGGAAGTTTAGTCCTATCTATTTTATCGAGTAGATTCATTGTCATTTGTCGTGTTTCTTGTAATATGCAGGACAACCAAGGCCTCCTATTTTAAATGTATATGATATTCCTATCAACGCTACTGAATACCAATCGTTTGTATAGCGGAAACCCAATTGTTTCATGTTGATATCTTCGGTCAATGGTGTGCCATACGCAATCTGGTAATCGTTTTTTATGCTTTCATTTGTAATTCCGTCTATCATATCAGATATTGTCCAACGGAAACCCCATTCGATGCTAAGCACCAACCTTGGCAAAATATTTTTCTTAAAACCAAAGCCAAATGGTATAGCCATTGTAAAGAAGTCCTCATCGTTAGCAGTTCTACTGACAAAAGATCCGGCAACACCAACCTGCATATACGGGGTAAAGCTGTTGTGTGCCACATCACCATATATATAAGGTAAGAAATTTATTTCAGCTTGTGCTGAAATTTCGTCCACCGATACAGCAAACGACTTGTTCCTTACTTGCTGAAACGTATTCTTGAAGTCTGCATCGTTGCCTACAAGTCTTGTGTTGAAATAACCAAGTCTCAATATTACCCTATTGCTAAAATGGAACTTCAACGACGCACCTAGGTTGTGTCTAGGATGATAAAACTGTCTTGCATAGTTTATGTCGCCCATATAATATGAGACACCTGCATTTAAACCGACTTCAAGTCCGTACTGCGCCCTGGACGGCAAGGATACAAACAAAAAAACAAACGACAGTAACGTCGCTACCGTCATTTGTTTTAAAAGTTTATATGATCTTTTGTTCAGCCTATCCATATTGGATATAACGCAAAATCATGCAAAATATTTTTAATATAATCTTAAAATTTCGATCTACCTCTGCGGTTCGAGAACAACTTGTATGTAACCTTGATTGTCAAGAACATATAAGCATCGTTCCACTTATTATCACCGCGCTGTTCGCCTGCACCAACAGGATATTTGCTGTCGGGGTTTGCAAAATAGCTTGCAACTGGGTCATCGTAGATATCGGGAGAAACATAAGTATTGCTCACATCATCAATATAGTCGGAGAGAGTGTAGCGGAATCCGAAATCGAAACCTATACCCCAACTTCTAGTTATAAGTGCGTTCATACCAACACCAAAAGGTATCGACATCTGTATTCTGCTATACTTCTTGCGTGTAGAAACATAACCCTGACCTTCGGTTCCCAATGGCTGCAACGAATACCACTTTCCATATCTAGCATCGGAAGTGTTGGGAGTAGTGTTTCCTTCGGCATCAAGAACTGGATTGCCGGCATCGTCTTTTACAACTGGGAGATACTGAGCTCTCGGGTTGAAGAAGAAACCGCCTACACCTGCAAAAATATAAATATTTGGTGTCGGCTTCTTACCTTTGGCACGCTTAATATGGTAGCGATGTCCGTATGTTTCACGCAGCAACGAAAATTCGACAACTTCATTCAACTCCACTATCGGAGAACGGAAAGTAAGGTTACGTCCGTTACGTGCATATTCGGGAGTAAAGCGGTCGCTTCCGAAAACACGTCCGTAATACAAACCTGTACGCAATGTGAATCTTTCGGAAAGCTTGTATCCGTATGCGGCCATAAACGCCCAACGACCTGCCTGAATATCAAAGTCTTTCACAAAATGAGTACCGACGCCTTTGCCTCCACCAAGATCCCCCATAAACTCTGCCGTTCCAGCGCCGAAAACTAATTCATGCCTGTATCTTCTCCAATCTCTGCTCTGTGCGACAGCAAAAAGCGTCACAAAAAGCATAAGAATTGTCAAGACTGCAAATCTCTTCATATCGTTAAAATATTTTCTATTTTCTTATAAACCAACAATTTATGCGAGGTTAATTTCTTAAATCAACTCCCCACATAAGCTTTTCTCTTAGGGTGCAAAAATATGTATTTTTAAATAGATTTACAAAATTAATATAAAAATTTGCTTTGCGAATTGTAATCTGCTTCAAATTCTTTATTGCGTACGACTTATAATCGAGCGATGCGAGCACACTTCCCTCGTTTGAATCAACCGAAATTTTTATCTCAGAATCGGCCGATATTACCAGCGGTCGAACCGTAAGATTGTGATTTGCAATAGGCGTAATAAGCATGACATTCGACTGCGAGGTAACGATAGGTCCACCACAACTCAAAGAATATGCAGTGGAGCCTGTAGGAGTGGAAACTATAAGTCCGTCGGACCAGTAAGTGTTGATGTAGTTGTCGTCGGCTGAAACCTTGATTTTTATCATACTCAGGCGCGACTTCTTGAGAATGGAAAAGTCGTTGAGACAGAAGTTGATATCACCATAAAACGGCGTTTCGGCAGTAACATCCAACAACATTCTTTTTTCAATCGTATAATCATGATTTACAAGCTGTTCGATTGCCTTGCGAATATTCTGCGAGTTTACATACGACAAAAAACCCAGTCTGCCCGTATTTATGCCAAGCATCGGTATTCCCGATGATCCGACAAATGTGGCAGACTCGAGAAAAGTGCCATCACCACCAATGCTGAGCATGAAATCAAATTTTACGTCAGCGGGCAACTTGTCGGAATACAAACCTTTGACCTCGGGTTTGAACATCGTCTTTTCAACCATAAAATTGTAGAACTTCTCATTTACATACAATTCCATGTTATATTCTTTCAGCAGTTCGAACAACTGTATAAGCATTCCGCTGAAATTGTTACCAAAATTTCGTCCGTGAATAGCTATGTTCATACTTCCAATTCGACTTAAAATCCAATCAAAATTTCTTATATATGGGCGTCACGTAATCAACAAACACCCCGAAAAAATTAAAGTTTCCATTGTACGCAGCATAAACCTTAAGAACTCGGTCGTAGTAGGTTTCGAAACTCAATCCTGCACCGGTCGAGTATATTGGTTTCTGCACCAATGGATTCTCGTCTTTTATATTTGGCGCAAAATTACCACAATACGCCAAATCTACAAACATATCGGCATAAATTTGAATATAAGGCTCCCTGAATTTCTTAGGAATCCAACGTGGTAGCGAAAAGTCGCATCTGTCGAGCAACTTTATACTAAAAGTGTTCTGCAAGGCGCTGAAATTCTGCGACATAATGTAATAATAGTCAAAACCACGGATAAGGTTTTCGCGACACAATTCTATCCTCATGTTCATCGGCACGTCTGTATAGCTTCCAAAAATCTGCCTATGCGATAGTGTTCCGTGATAGAACAGCCGATCGTGATATATGCTAGTGTTGTATTCCATCACTAAGCTTGCAAATGCAAACGTATTGGCATCGAAATCGACAAACACCTTTGCTCCAAGTTGTGCGCGTATGCCCGATGTAGGAGCCACTTTGCTGTCGCGGTTATCATAGTCGAAAGTAAAAGAAGGAATCATATATTGCTGTAAACCTTCTACATAGACCAGCAATAGAGAATCGCGACTGCGGACGTTCTGGTAGGTAAGCGACAGCGAAAACTCGTAGTTAACATGCGGACGAAAAACATAGCCGGCACCCACATCAATAATGTTACGGATATAACGTCCTTCGTTGTCGGCATACACCGGCTTGCACTCCGATATATAAGCTATTTCCTTTTTCTGGCGGAAATATTCCGCATTGAGCCAGATCCCGCTCCAATGATTTCTGCCCATATTCGGTTTCTGATACGATACGGCATAATGCTCCTTATAACCGAGACGCACCTTGAAGTTGAGCATTTCGTTGCGTCCGCGGAAGTTTAGCCAGTCGAAGGCTACACCGTAGTTTATCTTCTTAAAATCCTTGTAATAGAAATAAGATGTAAGGTTGCGATCAGCAATTTCGAGGATTGGATACACCCAATAATACCAACGTTCCACCACATTAACATCTACCGATACTGAGGATGCCGAATCGGACTTGGAACATAACACTTCCACATTATTGAACAACATGAGACGATGAAGGTTGTCGGAAAAATTATGTATTTCGACATCAATACGCTCCTCGGGGAGGCTGTCGCCAACTGAATAGCGGAATTCTCGCAAAATTGTCTGAGGTTTTGTTTTTTCGTTGCCCGAAATGTTGATACTCGATATATGCAAATACTTCTCCTGCGCAAATGCACAAGCCGACAAAATCAGCAACACGTACGCGAGGAGAAATCTTCTCATATCTTCATGTAATTCATTAGCAGTTCGTATCTGTCGCGATAAAAATCGTCAATCATATTCACTCCCGAGAAGAAGGCGTTCACCTTGTATCCGTAACGCTCGAGCGACTTTACCACTGGAGATATTTCGGTCTGGTTGATTACGATTGTAACGTCAATCTTGGTGGAATCTTCGTATTCGGTGACATACGATGATATTATCCTTCCATTTTCCGATTCCACTATTCTTGCGATTTCCGACAAAGAATAGTCGTGCACACCCATTTCGAGAATAAGCACCGCACCTTTTGCCTCTACGTTCGACACCTTTGCCAAAGAAGCGACAAGCGTTTGTAACGAAATGGATCCCAAATACTTATGCGCATCACCCACAACAGGAATTATTGGAATATTGAAGCGCACTGCCACTGCTAGGGCATCGAATATATGCTGGGTTGAAAGCACATGCGGAGCGGGCAGAACACCAATTACTGAAACAGGCTCATCAAACGAATCTCTGTCGTATATCTCATCCTCCGATATAAGTCCTACGTACATGTCGTTTTCAACCACAGGCATGTGCGATATTTTGAAAGTGTCCATAAACGACAACACCCGCGAAAGCGCGTAGGCTGTTGTAACATTCGGAACCGATGCGTCTATAATTTCTTCTGCTGTCAATTTGTATAAAATTTTAAGCGGCAAAGATAATAAAAGTTTCGGTGGCAGACGCAGTTAAATGTTTAACGTTTTCTCACAATAGTCTTTCAAAGTTCCATTTTTTTCGTACATTTGCACTTCACACAAACATCACGACAATGAGAAGAATTTTCCTTACCGCAGCATTAGCAATTATACTCACAAACATTGCTTTCGCTCAAACCGTCAGCATAGCCGATGGCAGAACCATTGCCAACAACATAATCACCGAACGTTTCCAACAGCTCGGGCAGAATCCCTCCGACTACAAAATTATAAATTCGTACACCGAGATTTTCGAGGGAAACGAAGTGTTTCACGTCTATAACCTTGCACCAACTGGTTTTGTAATAGTATCGGCCGACCGTTCGGTGGAGCCTCTGCTTGCTTTTTCGCACGAAAGCAGCTGCAACGCTACCGACCGCCATTCCAGCGTGGACGCCGTATTGAAATCGTATGCCTCACAAATATCATACGCAATAAAAAACAGTTCTCCAGCCAATGCACACACAACTACAGAATGGGAACACTACTCGGCAAGCGAATTCCAGCCGCGCGACGTGCCGACCGTTGAGCCTTTGCTTTCTACTAAATGGAATCAAGGCAAATATTTCAACAGCCAATGCCCCGAAGATGCCAATGGTGAAGACGGTCATGTGGTTGTAGGCTGCGTAGCTACCGCTATAGCTCAGGTTTTTAACTACTTCCGTTATCCTTCACAGGGAACGGGTAGCTATGGCTACAACCATCCAACCTACGGACACCTAGAAATGGACTTTGCGCAACAACACTACGACTACGACTACATGCCCACCAAGCCTACCGACTACAACGACAACCTTGCACGTCTTTTGTACAGCATAGGCGTTTCGGTTGACATGAACTATGGTCCGCGCGGTAGCGGCATGAACAACCACAAGGGAGCATACACCATGCGCAATTACTTTGGTTACAACGATGAAGCACGCTATATATTTAAGGACAGTCTGCCCACAGTAATCCCCGACAATATAGAAAACGACACCGTAATTCCCGACAGCATCTGGAATGGAATACTCGTTAACCACCTAAACCGCCGAATACCTCTCTACTACGCAGGATGGGGCGACTATGTATATAACAGCGGTCACGCCTTTGTGTTCGACGGATACAGCGACTCAACCCACTATCACATCAACTGGGGATGGGGCGGTTCGAACGATGGTTTTTTCATTATAAGCAACCTGTCACCTAGCGGATCAAACTTCCGACTGGCACACGAAGTGATTGTAAACGCAACTCCAAAATACGAAAACCAAGGCTGCGAAGGACTTAAAACTATGATCTTCTACGAAGGTACCCTCGACGACGGTAGCGGACCGTTAAATGAATATGCTCCCGACAGCGACTGCTCGTGGCTGATTTCGCCACAGGATTCGGTGGAAGGATACACATTGAAATTCAACAAGTTCGATATTGACGATAGCGACAACATAATAATATACGCGGGAGACTCCGAGGACGCTCCTATTGTTGCAAGCATTTTCGGCAGCGACATACCCGACGAAACCTATACCGTAAATTCAACCGAGATGCTTGTCCGCTTTGTTTCTGACGCTACAGTTTCTGGATATGGCTGGAACATGTCGTACGAACCAATAAGGCCTACGTACTGTATATCGACAGTAACCGTCACCGAAATGCGCGACACCATAAGCGACGGTAGCAACAGATGGGACTACTACGACGGAACCTCATGCCGCTGGAGAATCGCACCAGGAAATACATCATCGTTCACATTCGAATTCCTCGAACTCGACACCGAATACGACAAGGATTTCGTGAAAATATACCGCAACGGCAGACCATATGCAAAATTCTCGGGCGACACCATCCCCGAACCTATACATTTCGATGGCGATAACGCTACAATATATTTCACAAGCAACAACAGCGTACGAGCTGGCGGGTTCAGACTTGCATACAGTGTTGTAGAAACAGGAATAGACGAATATGGTAACACTGCTATTTCCATTTACCCTAATCCAGCAAGCTCAAACCTTAACATCGAAGGAGAAAACATAACAAACATCTCATTATACGACATTACCGGCAAATGTGTTTACGAAAAAATCTTGGCTCCATGTTACAAATACACTGTTGGCACCGAAAATTTTGCCGAAGGCGCATACTTTGCACGAATCATCGATATCAACGGAAACTGCACCACAAAAAAGGTAATTATTGAACGATAAAAAAAGCCGACAAAATCGGCTTTTGGGTGGAGAATATCGGACTCGAACCGACCACCTTCAGATTGCGAACCTGACGCTCTACCAGATGAGCTAATTCCCCTTTTGTAAATGCAAAAATAAGGATTTTATAATTTGGAGATGCAAAGATTTGATGATTAGAAACAAAAAAACAAATCAACTTAATGATAAAAAACCTATTTTTGCAGCATGGATATGACATGGGAATTCATATTGCGCATTTTTGTTGCCGCCATGCTTGGTGGTGCAATCGGTCTTGAGCGCGAATACCGTGCAAAAGAAGCTGGTCTGCGCACACATTTTTTAGTTGCATTGGGTTCGGCGCTATTTATGATAGTGTCGGCTTATGGTTTTGACGAAATAAAACTAGGCGAAGAACAACGCTGGGATATCGCCCGTATTGCCGCTCAAGTTGTTACAGGCATTGGTTTCATAGGCGCTGGAACAATCATCTTCCACAAGAGCGAAAATGTAATACGCGGACTTACCACCGCAGCAGGAGTATGGGTTACTGCAGCTATAGGTCTTGCATGCGGAGGAGGAATGTACATTCTGGCAACAGTCTCTACAGCCTTGGTTCTCATAGGTCTCGAAGCTTTCAACCTACTTATAGGATGGCTTACCAAACGTCGCAAGAGAAAACTAGAAGAACAAATCCGTAGAGATTCATTAAACAAAAATAAAACCGAATAAAAGCAAAGGCTATTTCCTTTGCTTATTCTTCTTGGCAACCAATTCCACCTCGGCATTTTCAACACTTAGACCATCGAGCGAAGCAAGGAACTTTCCCAGCTGAGAAAAACCATAGTTTCGCGAATCGAAGTCAGGATACATCTTCTTCAGACGAGTACCAATTTCGGCGAGATTTGTAGGCTTGTCGCTTGCCATATTGTCGGCTACCATCTTGCGTACTGCACTGGCGATAAATTCCTTAGATACAGGTGGAACGTCCTCGCCCTCGGCAACAGCACGACGGAACTTGTTGAGCGAAGCATCGGTTTCTACTCTTTCAAGTTCGATGAACTCGTCACAAGCCTTACGCAGGGTAACAATAGTCTTCTTCTCACCCATTCCTATAAGATATTTGCCAGTCTCGCGCAATCGCGACGCCAAGGTTGTAAAGTCGCTATCGCTCGACACCAAACAAAAACAATCCACATCATTGTTTAAATGCAGAATGTCCATGGCATCGATTATGAGTTTAGAATCAACACAATTCTTGCCCGAAGCATTACGAGTCTGGGTAACAAGATGCATACCCTTGTTTTTGCAAGTATTTATCCATGCATTTGGCGTTACAGACCCTCTTTCGTCAACCGAAACATAAGCTTTCTTTACTATTACACGACCGTATTTAGTCAGACTGTTAAGTATTCCGTCGGCATACTTGTTCGAAATGTTTTCAGCATCAATAAGCAATGCAATCCTATAGTTTTCCATTTATCGTCAGTTTTTACAATTAATTATCCTTTAATTTCCTTGTTACAAATCTCACTGGCATCCACGCAGCAAAAAGACCTATGAGCATTACCGCTACAAACGACCACAGCACATCTACAATATGTATTGCCACCGGATAGGCATCGATAATAAACGAACCACTTCCTCCTCCAAGTTTTACAAATCCGTAAGTCATTTGCAACCAACATATTAATCCGCCAATAAACAATCCTACCACAGCACCGACAAGACTTATTCCAAGACCTTCGATGAAAAATATCCGTCGTATGGAAGAATCGTCTGCCCCCATGCTGCGAAGAATTGAAATGTCGTTGCGTTTGTCGATGATAAGCATTGTGATAGAAGCAATTATATTGAATGAAGCAATAAGCAATATGAATATCAGAATCATGAAAATAGCCCATTTTTCCGATTGCATTATCTTGTACGAATATTCGTGTTGCATGTTGCGATCAAGAATTCTGAACTTATCGCCAAGTTTTGCCGAAAGTTGCTTCACCGCCTCATCGTTCGATGTTTTTGGGTTGAGTTTTATTTCGGCTGCGCCAACCTCATCGTCGAATTCAAGCAATCGGCGTTCCTCAACAAGAGGAATTATCACATAGTGAGCATCATACTCTTGCTGTATTGCAAAAATTCCAGATGCATATAACGATACACTCTTGAGTATGTCGGAGGCTGCATCGCTGAAATTTCCCTTGATTTCGGTAGTTCGGCTTGGCACACTTATCGCCAAAGGCTCCAGATAGTCGCATATCACGCCCATCGAATAAGCGACACCAGCACCCATTATTGCGCACGAAACCTTTCCGTTGTACAGCAGAGATTCGCCACGTATAACCATAGAGTCAAGCCCAGTTGTCTCGAAAAATTTATCATCCACACCCTTTACCATTGCAATAACTTGCTTGCCGTTGTACTGCAACAGAGCGTTTTCCTCGAGGGTGTATGATACCGATGAAACGAAATCGCAAGTCTGCAATGTCGATTCGAAATCAGAGTCGGGGACAAACGTTTTTCCAGAAGCAGGAAGCACCTTTATGTCGGGGTCGAACGAATTGTTGAGTTTCATAAGTAAATCCTCGAAACCGTTGAAAACCGACAGCACAATAATCAGTGCGGCGGTACCGACCGCCACTCCTGCTATCGAGATTATCGAGATTATATTAATCGCATTGCGCGACTTCTTCGACACCAGATAGCGTGATGCTATGTAGAACGGAAAGGACATTTATGACTTCAACGCCTTTTCTATGCGTTCCACCTCGTCGAAACTGTCGTCGAGGTAAAATATCAGTTCTGGCACACGACGTACATCGTTGCGTATTGCATTTCCCAACTCGAAGCGTATCCTCGAAACGTGAGTGTTTATTTCCTTAATTATCGATTGTCCGTCGGTTGAGGGGAATATGCTTAGGTAAACCTTTGCCAATCCAAGATCGGGCGACATGCGCACACCAGTTATTGTAAGTAGCCTGCCTGGTACCAATCCGTTGAACTTAAACTGTAAAACATTTGCCAACTCCTTCTGCACCAAGCCAGCTACCTGAGTTTGTCTTTTCGAATCCATCTTTCTCCTATCTATAAATTTAGACTACAGCCTTTCTATCATCTTCGTAAAAATCTCAGTCATTTTCGATTCGGCAACGGCAGCAACCTTCTGTACTTCCTCGTGCGAAACCTCAACGATCTTTCCCGGAACTCCGAGGTCGGTAATTATCGACATTGCAAAGCACGGAATGCGCATCTGGCGAGCCACAATAGCCTCGGGTACTGTCGACATTCCAACTGTATCAGCACCGATGACGCGGAAATACCTGTATTCGGCAGGCGTTTCGAAAGTTGGTCCCGTAGTTGCCAGGTAAACACCTTTCTGCAACTTGTAGCCAAGTTCGGCGGCAACCTTGTCGGCAAGGGCAATGAGCGACTTGTCGTAAACGCAGCTCATGTCGGGGAAGCGGTCGCCATCTTCGGGATTATGCTTGCCGATAAGCGGGTTCGGCATAATGCAGATATGGTCGGTAATAACCATAAGGTCGCCAATTTCGAAATCTGGATTGACACCTCCGCTGGCATTCGATACGAAAAGGTATTTTATTCCAAGGCGTATCAATGTCCTTGTTGCAAAAACAAGCTGCTTCATCGAATAGCCTTCGTAGTAATGGAAACGTCCCTGCATTGCAACTACTGTTTTTCCGCCAAGTCGGCCGAGAATCAATTTTCCGCTATGCCCTTCGACGGTAGATACCGGAAAATCGGGAATTTCGCTGTACGGAATTTCTTCGATAATATCAATCTCCCTGACAAGCCCGCCAAGTCCAGTACCGAGAATAATGCCAACTTCGGGTGTTTCCTTAAAGCGAGTTGTTATAAAGTTTATTGTAGCGTTTGTTGTTTCTGACATAACTGATTATTTGATTGTTAAACATCTTCTTTTCTTCCTCGTCGCAGAGCAGTTCAATCTTGATAGGGATGTAGTACATGCTCGTTTTTATCTTGTCGCCAAGGAACTTGTTTGTTCTGAGGCGCACTGCGTCCTTTTCGGTAACGACCAAAACCTTGGGAGCACTCATTTCGTCGTAAGCCTTCTGGATTCTGGCAATGTCGGACGACGAAAAAGCATGGTGGTCGGAGAATTGAATATGAACTACGCCCTTCGACTTCTGCATGAGCACCTCAACAAAATTTTCGGGGTGGGCGATACCAGTGACAGCCAACACGTTGCAATCCTTCAGCCTTTCATTATTCAGCTTTTTCGCATTGCTAAACACAGGTTTCGGATCCTCGTACAGCACCGATGTAAACGATAGGTGCTGGTATGGCAATACGCCAACTTCCTTGGTAAGCAAACGGCGCTCGATAGGAGTAAGCTTGAGCGGACAGTTGCTATACACGAGCAGGTGTGCACGGTGTACGTTCGACTTCGACTCGCGCAGACGACCGAGCGGAAGCACATGATCCTTCGAAATAGGATAGTCGTAGTTGATGAGCAACATGTGCAGTCCAGGATTTATACGGCGATGCTGGAAGGCATCATCGAGGACGATGACGTTGAGGTCGGGATATAGTTCGCGGAGTTTCTCGACGCCTTCGGTACGGCTTTCGCAGACGGCCACCACAACGTCGTCGCCGAACTTGCGTTTTACCTGCAATGGCTCGTCGCCACAGAGAGTATAGTCGTCGTCGGCCTCGACAATACGGAAGCCACGAGTCTTACGCTTGTATCCACGGCTGAGCATGGCGGTCTTGAAATCGCTCTTGAGCATACGCAATACATACTCGACATGCGGAGTCTTGCCTGTTCCGCCAACACTTATGTTGCCGACAGAGATTATAGGCAGGTCGTATTCCTTCGACTTTAGGATTCCGTTTTCGTACATGAAATTTCTCATGTCGCCTATAAACTTGTATATAAGCGAAGGCAGCCAAAGCAGCAGAAAACGGAAAAAGCCAACCTTGCGAGTACTCATGCTATAAATTTTGTTGGGAAAAATAACACTTTTTATTATAACAGCAAAAAAAATCTTGAAATTGATACAAAAATACCTTATTCAGGTCTATATTCGTTGATGTATTCCATGACACTTGCTGCGGCTTCGTCCGACAGATCATCGTTACGCCAGGTGGTATTGTTCACTTCGTCGAGGACAGAATATATCTTTTCCCATTTTTCTTGGCGGAAATTGTCCTGCGACAGAATAAGTGCCGCAATAAAGTTTACGCAATAGCTGTCCTTGTCCTTCTTCTGCGCCATCTTAGCTATTTTTAGGGCCTCCTTCACGTCGAAGTAGTCGCTCAGTGCTTTCATGTAAGCAAAACAAATAAGAGTTTTTCCATCTAGCACGTTAAAAAGCTTGCTTGCTGACGGCGGCTGCTTCACATCCATTGCAATCGAAACAAGACCCGCGTAGTTGGACTCTGCCTTGTCGCCCCAGCTAAGTGCATTTACTATTGCTACCTTTATGGCTACCGGATTATTGGCATCGAGGATATATTCGGCCATATCCCACGACAAATCGTGAGTTTCGGAAGCTTCATACACAAGCGGATTATCGATATAATGCTGGTAGAATCTAGTTGATGTCAACGGTGAATCGGCAAACGAAAACATGCTTACCATCAAAAATGCAAATACAAAAAAGAATTTTCTCATATCTATTAATCTTAAATATTTCACAAAAGTAACAATTATTTCATTATCTCGACAATATCAAGGATTTGAATTATTTGAACCAATAACAAAAGCATTTTCGTAGGAATTGCAAATTATTATTTATAACTTTGCAGAAATTATATCAGTAAATATTCTTATGAAAGAATACACCAAAAATGTAAGTTCCTTTATGGAACGCTACAGGGATATAAAAACGGCCCAAGCGATGTCAAGAGCGTCGAAAAACACTCTTAAATTCTTGGGAATTAGAATGGTTGAATTGAAAAATATATTCAAGACAATCTTTCAGAACTATCCGATGCCAAAATTCGACGATACAAAAAACATAATTAGGGAGTTTTTCTCCATGAAAGAACGCGAATACCTGTATTTCGGCATAGCATTGTTTGCAAAGCGCAAAAAAATGTGGAGAAAAACCGACATTGTTTTCATCGAAAGCCTGCTACTTACCAAACCGGCATGGGACACCACCGAAACCATAACGTCGGAGCTTGTATCCGCTTTCGCAAAACTTTATCCAAGTACAGCTTTGGAATTTTTCAACTCGTGGAGCCAATCGAAAAATCCCTGGCTTAAGTCGGCAGCCATAATGTATCAGCGCACATTCAAAGCAGACACTAATCCCGAAATCTTACATAAGTTTATTACAGAAAACATGAACACCGACGACTATATAATAAACAAGTCGATAGGAGCAGCTCTGAGGGATTATTCGAAAATCGACTACGAATGGGTGACCCATTTCGTCTTGCAAAATAGCTCTCAGCTTGACAAAATTGCCAAGCATGAAGCTATAAAATGGATTAACAACAAGGGATTAATATAAGAAGATGCATAATTATAACGAACTATTTGAGAAGTTATCAGCCAAAAAAGCCATAGTTGTCGGCGATGTTATGGTTGATGCATATATGATGGGTAAAGTTGACCGAATCTCGCCCGAAGCACCAGTTCCCGTGGTTTCGGTAACTGACAGGAAATACCGCCTAGGTGGAGCCGCCAACGTTGCTCTCAACATCTCGGCATTTGGAACCGAAGTTTATCTTTGCTCGATAATCGGCAACGATAGCATGGGTAATGTTTTCAAGCAATTGCTGAAAGAACACAATCTGCCCGACAACGGCATTATCAGCAGCGAAAACCGTAAGACTACCACCAAAACTCGTGTAATCAGCGGAGGACAACACTTGCTTCGCATCGACGACGAAGACGCTTCGCAGATTTCCGACGAACTGAAGGAAATTCTGATGTTCCGCATCTCGCAGATTATTGAAAACGAACATATTGACGTCCTCATTTTCGAAGATTACGACAAAGGTCTGCTTTCTCCCGACATAATACACAGAATCACAATGCTGTGCCGACAGAACAAAATAAAGGTAACCGTCGATCCTAAGAAGCGTAACTTCGATGCATACAAGTACGTAACCATGTTCAAGCCCAACCTCAAAGAGTTCTGCGAAGGTTGCAAAATCGACCGCACCACCGACATCGAAAAGCTGAAACCGTATGCAAAGAATTTTTTGCAAAACAACAACATCGACATACTTATGGTAACCTTGTCGGAAAACGGCATACTCATTTGCACTCAAAAGAACTATGTTCATATTCCTGCCCAAATCCGCGACATCGTTGATGTCTCGGGTGCAGGCGACACTGTTATAAGCGTGGCTTCGCTTCTGCTTACAGCATCAGAAGACATCCGTGAAATAGCACGCATAGCAAACTTTGCAGGTGGCATCGTATGCGAAAAGGTCGGCGTTGTGCCAATTGATGTGGAGACATTAAAACAGAAAATATCAGAATAACAATTTCTTTAGTTGCAAAACATGCCTAACACCATAAGTCGTTCAAAATTTGCAATGCTGATAATTAGCATAGCTGCGGCATTGCTGTTTGCTACGGGCACCGTCAATGCCCAGCAAACCGACGAAAAGGTGTTGTATGTAGTTTCGGTGAACGACATGCATGGCAACATCGACAATTTTCCACAGTTTGCCGCCCTGCTCGACACCCTGCGCAAACAATACCCTGGCATTCTGCTTATCTCGGCAGGCGACAACCGCACAGGTCACCCAGTGAACGACCGTTATCCAAAACCTTCCTACCCTATTACAAAACTTATGAACGAAGTTCATTTCGACCTATCAACACTTGGAAACCATGAGTTTGACAACGGTGTGGAGGGCTTGCGCAATGTGATAAAATGGTCGGATTTCGACTACGTATGCGCCAACGCCTACTTCGACGACAGCATAAATGTAAAGCCATACAAAATTATCGATTTCAAAGGTCTTAAAATTGGTTTCGTAGGCGGAATACAGATAGGAGCAAACGGGATCCCCGACTTTCATCCCAAATATGCCAAAGGTGTGTCGTTCAAACCGATAGAAGATGTTTTGCCAGAATATATGTTCCTGCGAAAAGAATGCGACATGCTATTTCTCATCTCGCACTGCGGACTCGAGGCCGACATCGAGATTGCCAAGAAATTCCCCCAGTTCGATGCCATTTTCGGCGGGCATTCGCACAAGAAAATAGAACGCACAAAACTCATCGGCAATACTATGATAACCCAGTCGGGCAAAAATCTTAATTACCTGACAGTAAGCGTATTATATTTTACAAATGGCAAAATCGACTACAAGGCACAACAGGTGTTCTCAATAAGGGATTTTGCAAAAAAGGACGAAAAAATACAGAAGATGGTCGATGATTTTGGCAGTCTCGACATTTTCAGCAAGGTGGTAGGCTACACCGATGCCGACACAACCAACAGAGAACAACTCGGCTATTTTATGGCTGATGCAATACGAGAATTCACAAAGGCGGACATGGCTTTCCAAAATCCGGGAGGCGTTAGACTTAAATCGCTGCTTAAGGGAAAAATCACAACCAAGGACGTTTATCAAATGGACCCTTTCGACAACACCATAATGAAATTCAAGGTCTCCGGACAAGAAATTATGGATATGTTGAATAAGGCATACACCGAAACCGAGGATTTTCCAATGCTATGTTCGGGCTGCAGCATTAATTTGACTGTAAACGAGTACGAGGAAATTGAAAGTATGGAAATTATTTTAAGCAACGGCGGTTCTCTAAATCCAGATGCAAAATACAGCATTGCTATAAACAGCTATATGGCAAGCGTTTACGGATTCAACAACAAGTATAAGGGCAAAGAATTCCCACATTCTAACGAAATAATTTTCGACTACCTGAAAAAACACCAGTACATTAATTATGACGGCGTAAGTCGGATAAAATAATTTGCAGATTTATCCAACTAGAGATATACCTATTATTATAAGCGGTCTCTATGGTTATTGACTAACAAGCTAACGGCTAGACAACCCAGCAATCTCAAAGGCAAACAAGCGAAACAGTCAACCTCATTCAGACATTGACAATTGACAACTTTCAATTTTCAACTTTCAACTTTCAACTATTATTCCTTCACCACTTGTCTGTTTATCACAACATCCTCTGCACTAACCCTTACGTTGTACGCACCGTCGGGCAAACCTTCGAGAGGCATTACAAGTTCATAGTCGTTTTGCGAGCAAAGCACCTTGCGCGAAACAAGCATTCTGCCGAGCATATCATACACCTCAACTAGTGCCATTCTGCCGCCAAAGTTTTCGAATCGAAGAGTAAGGTCGCCAGCAAAGGGGTTAGGATAAGCCTTAACATCAATGTCTCCGTCAGCTGCATTGCTACATTCGGCAACAATCATTTCCGAAACTGTACTTGTTCCATCGTAATCGACCTGCACGAGGCGATAATATGCACTACCGCCGCCATAAACAGTATGGCTGTAGTTTGTCTGGCTTATGCTGTTGCCAGCTCCTGCAATACGTGCCACTTCCGCAAAATTGACAGCATCATACGAACGTTCGAGCACAAAGTAATCGTTGCTATACTCGGAGGCTGTTGTCCACGATATTTCGGTATCGCCATCCTTGCATTCGGCAGCAAACGAAACTAATTCGATTGGCAAAAGTGTATTGTGTTCAATGGAACCGAAGGTTACAATCTTGTCGCCACCCGCACGTGTCGCCGGCAAATCGACGTCGCTTATCGAAATGTAGGTATATGAAGAAGCATTTGTCGATGCCGCTCCGCCAAGGTTTTTCCAGCAGCCGTCGTAAATAGCCATGGCAATGTCAGGTTCTTCATGCTCGACAGTCGCAACGTTGAAATGTATGTCATCGTCTGCCGTAACCGTAAAAACTGCATCCTCCATTGGCGATGACGAACCGAGATTCCAGAAATACATGTTGGTTACGTGGTCGAACTTGTCGTTGCTACCGTTGGCGGGACACATATTGTTCTGGTTCCACCATACAGGCATCTGCGAAGCACTGAAACCGTCGGGTTCGTGGTTGAACTTGAGGTCGGTATCGGCACTGAGCGTTGTCACGTTTAGCGCGCCCAACACTCCGTTGCTACCTGTTGGGAAGGTAAATGCCGATGCATTGGCTTTCTTGGTTACAGTACCGTCCACGTAGCTTCTGGTGCTTGCGTTTTCGGATGTTGCAGTTTCGGTAAATGTTACGTTGCCGACGATGTTACCTTTAACAAACTTTGCTATTCCATTTACTGTAAGCATTCCAGAAAGGTTAAGATTGTTGGAACTCTTGTTTATGGTTATATCAGTAATGGTAGTTTTTGTCGAAGTCTGGCTTATGCTACCCTTGAGTGATAACGCTTGCGGAAGATAAAAACCTAGATTTGATGCGGAGTTATCTCTAAGGTTACCATACAATTCAATAGTATCCGCATCGAACACATTCGAAGGCGAAGCAATTGTAAGATTACGGAGCTTAAAGTTTCCACCGCTGCTCGGAGCAGAAATACTCTGTGACGATTCACCGTTAAGTGTTAGTGATGTACTCTCATTGGTTATGAATACACCGTTATTCAATATATTTCCACCAATGATAATTTCAAATGCTTTGTTTTCCGATGGACGGAAAGATCCTCCAACATCTATGGTTATATCATCTACAACCTTTAGCACAGAATTTGCCTGAGTATTATTAAAGAATCCACCACTCTTTACTGTCAAAGTCTTGCATTTTGCAGTTACACCTTCATGCAACGACACTCTATTTCTGTTACCGACATCTGGGATTTCCACATCGTAATTTTCGTCGGGAACAACCAACGAAACCCAGTTACGACAGTCACACCAGTCGTCACTTTCCCTGCCGTTCCATTTACCTTTGGTAAAATCGCCAGGATCTATTGTCAAAGGATAATTGACTGAAGGATAATTTGTTGCATCTGGTTTGCTGGTATTACAATAGTTTCTTTCGGCATCTGGATAAGTGGATGTAGTATAGTCTGTCCAATTACTCTCATCATTGATTCTCATTATCCATTCTCTTTTTGTAGCATGGTCAAGCGGCCCTGTATATTTTACAATACCATCTCCGACTTCTATAGTAGTAACAAAACAACCGCAACCAGGGTAGATGTTAGATCCTTTGGATCCATAATGCTCATCATCATCACCATCATCATCATTATCAGTATTGGGAATAGTAACATTGTCGTATCCGTAATTATCCAACCATCCCGTTGCCGTATATCCATACAACACATTTCCTGTATAATATGCATTGTGCACTGTTTTTCCTCCCTCAGTATCGCGCAGCCATTCTCCTCCTTGCATTATCCATATCTGGTCTTTCTGATTCAAATCTAGAGGACCATTTACAGAAATTTCCCAGTTACCATAGTCACGCACACCATTTACATAAATATTAATGTTATTCCATAGGTCTGGCTCTACACCACCTCCGCCTTCGCCTGTATATCCAATACCTCCTGTCGTTTCAGTAATCGTTATTACACTTCCTGCATCAAGCGATGAATTCTTGCGTGTTATTCTCCAAAATCCTTCATCTGTACCCCAAAGGTCTTCATAAACTCTTCCGTAGCCATTGTCGGTCATATCTATTGATGTTTCAGGAGTTATTCCCTTGAAAATTACAAAACTGAATTCATCCGCTGTATTTTTAAAAATATCTAATCTTTTGTTATTTACTGCGACAATAGCCAAATCGCCAGGTTCTAGTATTGTTGTTTCGCTATATGTAAATGTTGTCTGTGCAGGCAAAGAACAATTGCCGTTGGCATCGACATAAAATACAGCAACAGTGTAGGTTGTACCTGAAGTAATATTGGTTATCGAAGCAGTGGTTGCCGATCCGGAATAAACTGCATATTCTCCCGTTTGTGTCTGCGTTCCGCTACCAAATGCTGCATTGGCGGTAATTGAAGTAAAGTTTGCACAAGTGGATGTTATATCACTATCACCTTCCTTGCAAATTACAACATAATGCCCTCCAGCACAAACCGTTTCGCTAATATTCCACGTAAGGACTTCAGATGTCTCGTTGTTGTCGGCCTGCAAATTTGTAACCGATGGCATAGTCAATGTCCTGGATGCTCCGTCGGTTGTCCATCGGCTTTCTGCCGACTGCCATCTGTAAGCTTTTAATTTGTATGTGGCTCCTGCTTCCAACCCGGTAATTGTCAGCGAAGTCGGCATCGTGGAGCCGTTAGATTTATATACGACGTAAGAATTGTTTGGACCTTCACCAAACTGATAACCACTGCCCATTACAGTGTTAGCCGTTATCGAAACTGGGCTTGTTGTGCCTAATGATACAGGACCATTTGCCCCCTTACGAATTGCTATCACAAAAATATCCGAGGCAGCAGTACACGACGAATATGTAATATTGATGGTTGCCTCTGTATTTTTCAAGCAATCAGGAGGCAACGACGTTATTGTAGCATTGTTTGCTGTGGTGAATGTAAAATCTGGACCGTAAGCAGTACCATGTCCATTTGTTGCGTATGCACGCACATGGTATGTCGCACATGGATCAAGGCCTTCGATAATCTTGTTGAAACTTGTATTTGTGGTTGTATATGTTGTTCCTGCAACTACTTCTGTTCCGTTTTCCAAAGTCGGATTAGCCGATGTGCCATAAACGAATCCATAGCTTGAAATAAGGCAGTGAGCACCTCCGAAATTAGTTATTCCGCCAGGGCAATTGATTGTTGCCGAGCTGATTGTAATGTCCGAGGCTGTCAGTGCTGTTGACGAAATTGTAGCATCTGCTTCGCAGGGCGTACAGGATGTAGAGTAGGCGGAATAAGAAATTGTCCTTTTGTATAATGACAATGCGCCCCCAGTGCCTGATGCATAACAAGCAAAACCAAATGTTCCATTATTTCTCAAATTGGAATTGATAGCACTTGCAGAATTCTTTTTATTAACGAATTCATAAGTAGAAGTTCCAGAATTTGACCATAGAGATTTATCGTCAGTCCCATCGTCTAGCATTTGTGCTTTATTTTTAACTCCTGTTGAAGCGGCATATTTACCTGCAGCAGCATTATATATCGTCCAGTAATTTCCACTTGGAGCAATATGCCAAACAATTGATGCATCTGTAGTTGTAATAGTATTGCTGATTGGAGTAACTTCTTCATATTGCAACCTATCGGAAGAGACTGTTGTATCCATAGCTTTTCCGCTATAATATATAACGTAATCACCTTCTGTTAATGCTCCACTATACAAACAGTATTCATTATGACCACTTCCACTTGCTTCCGCAAATACCGCATAAAAATTCATTTCCCCATTAACTGTTGCCCCAGCAGCGGTAACCAAGGTTGGTTCATCGTCGGTTTCGGCGACTTCGGTAGCCGACCAACCTATGAATGTCTTGCCATTGCAATCGCCCGACGTCGGGTCGTCTGGAACATCGCCTGCGGGAATGGTAGAACCTTGGCAATATGAACGTGTGCGAATAGTAGAACCACCCACAATCCAGTTGACATTATATGCCGGTTTTGGTGCAAAGTTTATCGTTACCGTACAATTGCTTGAGGGCGTCACATTAAAAGTATTGCCGCTTTGCGACACAGTTGCGGCATTTACAGGTGCAACCGTATAGGCTGGAGATGCAATTCTATAGCAATCGGCAGGTGTAGCTGTGATTGTTGTACCAGACAAAGAAACTGTTCCATATGAATCGTTATTTGACTGGGCGGTAATGGTGTATGAAGGAGCTACACATACCTCAATACTAGCTATTCTCCGATGTCCAGAAGACCCACTAACAGTAAATTTTACCGATGCAGCAGAACCTGTCCAAGAACCATTATTATAAGTGCCAGTGCTAGTGGTTATGTCGTTATTATCACCTCCAGAACTAAAAGTGATATTTATAGATGATATATTGTTAGATGTTGATGTTATAGTAAAATAATTACCCCCATATACACGCACTGCACTACCTGTTGTATAATATTTGGGGGCATTGCTATTCGATCCTTTATTAAAAGTTACGCTTATACTAGTACTTATTGTTGCAGATGTAATAGTCTCTCCATTGGAATATCCCTGCGTAGAAAATGTGATTGATGGACATTGTCCCCACACCACATTCCATCCTCCAACAATCATCATCACCAGCATCAATTTCATGATAATGGACCTTACGGAATGCAAGGAAAAAGTGCGCACAGAAATGCCTTGGTCTATGTTATTCGTAACAGCATCTAACAAATAGGAACTAGCTGCTACAGAGCTTTTTATCTTCATAAAAAACCTTTTACAAAACTAAAAAATTCAAGCCGACAAAGTTAAGAAATATACACCACAAAACACAAACAAAAATGCATATTATATTTATAAGTAAAACACAAATAAGAAAGGTTACACAAATGATAAAATAAGATAATTTAACAAGTTTTTTCGCTATGCTCAAAACTAGAAGGAATAACACAACCACGAACCGTTAGCTCGGCGTAACCAACCTTTAGCTCGCGTAAGCAATAACACAAATAAAGTTTTTTGCAAGCTCAAAACGAATAAAATACGACCACGAATAACACGAATTTGCACGAATGAAGAATAGCTTGCAATTTTTCGGCAAGCCGAAAAAAATATTGGCTACGCCGATCTAAAGATTCGTGAGGATTCGTGAGATTCGTGGTAAAAAAAATCGTTCCGAGCACCGCGAGGAATAAAAAATAAGTATATATTTGTGTTCATAAACATAAAAAAATATGGCAGAAATTATATACAAAAAAGAATCATACGAAATAACACGTTCTATATATGACGTGTATAACATCTTAGGAAACGGATTCCTGGAAAGTGTTTATCACGAAGCTTTAGAACACGAACTTAATAGGCGTGGCATCCCGTTCGTTTCAAAACCAGAAATAAAGATACATTATCGTGACATCATACTGCAACACACTTTTATTCCAGATATTGTATGTTACGACAAAATAATTCTTGAACTTAAATCCGTATCTCAATTAATGGATGCTCATATTGCTCAAATTATGAATTACTTAAAAGCAAGTGGAATAAAATTAGGCATGCTTGTGAATTTTGGGGAAAGGGATGGGGTTGTAATAAAACGAATTGTACTATAAAGTTTTTCGCTGCGCTCAAAAAATAAACAATGACCACGAATTACACGAATTTGCACGAATAGAGGATAACCGGCTTGCCGAAAAAAACCATTCGTGTCTATTTGTGCGATTGGCTACACCGAGCTAAAGATTCGTGGTAAAAAAACACCGTTCTAATGATTCGTGGTAAAAAATCATTCCGAGCACCGCGAGGAACAAAAAATTCATTATCTTTGTGTTTCATATGAGTAAATATTTTTACATATCTGCGATTTTAATGTTCCTTGCGGTGGCTACAACCTTCGCACAGGATATCCATTTCTCGCAGTTTTACTCAACCCCCTTGCAGACATCGCCCGCCAACATAGGCAACTTCGACGGAGACTGGCGCGCTGTGCTCAACAACAAGAACCAGTGGAACAGTTTTACAAAAGCATACCGCACTTTTGCCGGCAGTGTCGATTATTCGCACTCGTCGCTCATAACCGACAAAGACCTATCGGGTCTCGGAATAGTAATCAACCGCGACGTGGCTGGCGACGGCAAATTCGGCACCACACAAATATCGCTCGGCGCTGCTTACTATTACCCATTCATGGCTGGTAAAATAATGGCAGGACTTGGACTATCGGCAGGATACGCCCACCACGGAATACAGCCCGACAAACTGAACTTCGGCAACCAATACGTAACCGACGGATACGACCCCACCCGCGAATCGGGCGAACAATGGCAGAAAACTTCTTTCGGGTACTTCGACTGCGCAATAGGCACCAATGTAAAACTCAAACTAAAAGACAACTGGTCGGCCGAAGCGGGTTTCTCGGTAGCACACCCCAACCAGCCCCACAAGGCTTTCCTAGGTGGCGACGACTCGCGCCTGCCTGCAAAATGGATTGTCCACGCCACAGGCGATATAAATGTAAAGGACGAATTCTGGATTGCCCCAATGTTCTACAGCATGGTACAGCAGAAATATCTTGAATTCGACATAGGCGCACTGGGTCGCATGGAAGTCAACCCAATAGGACTGCAAGCTGTATATTTCGGTATATTCGCCCGCACCAGCGACGCTGGAATTCTATGCGCTGGAATACAATACTACAACGTGAGATTTCTCGTCAACTACGACATTAACCTGTCGAAACTTACCAACATAAGCCGAGGAAACGGCGGCGTGGAATTTTCGCTAATCTACATCTACTCAAAACCTAAACCATTAGAAACACCTTACTACAGGAAATGCCCGGAATTCATGTAACAAACTGTAATATCACGCTGCGAAAAACTATCGCATTGTGTCTGCTTGTAGTTGCCACGGGCATGGCAATGGCTCAGGAACGTGATGTCAACAGTTTGATTTTCAGTGGCGACAATGCCATGAAGCAAAAAAACTTCTATGGTGCGGCAAAACTATACGAAGAAGCCCTGAAACAAGACCCAAAAATGTACGACATAGTGTGGAAAACCGCCGAAGCCTATCGTATGGACAACGACTACGCCAACGCACTTACCCACTACAAAACGCTTGTTGATAAGACCGAAAGCAAATATCCCGATGCAACCTACTACTACGCCCAGATGCTGAAGTCGAACGAGGATTTCATGAGAGCGCAATATTTCTTCAAACGGTTCATGACGGCAGCAAAGGAAGACAATTTCAAGGGAGACAAGACAAAAGCAGAGCAGGCCAAACAGGAAATCCTGAACTGCGAATATGCTTGGAAACAGCAGAATCGTCCGCAAGCTGTCGAAATAAAGCATACCGACGAAGGGATGAACACTGTTTACAGCGACTTTGGAGCTTCGTTGTCAGACGGTAAGGTGCTTTTCTCGTCGATTCGTCCCGAAAACGACTCATCAAAAACCTATATTTCAAGAATATACAGCACTGAGGCCGACAATTTTGCCTCTGTTTCCGAACTAGGTCTCGACGCACTTTCGCCAGCCGACATTTCTAACCCCTGCATGAGCAACGACGGCAACCGAATCTACTTTTCGCTCACCGACGACTTCGCCAACGGAAACACATACATATATCTGTGTACACGCACCGACAATGGCTGGTCGGAACCAGAGAAACTCCCTGAAAAAATAAACCAGCAAGGTTACAATTCGACGCAACCCCACCTCATAGAGTTCGGCTATCGTCCCGACATGCTGCTCTGGTCGAGCAACCGCCCCGGAGGCGAAGGCGGATACGACATCTACTCGTGCGAAATACTGCCCGACGGAAGTTTCGGCACAGTAAAGAACATAGGTCGACCTATTATCGAAGACGAGCGCTTCGCACAATTTGTCGATACCACATCGCTGATAAACACTCCCGGCGACGAGATAACGCCATTCTACAACACCCTCGACTCGACCCTATACTTCAGTTCAAACCATTACCAGACAATCGGCGCTTTCGACATTTTTTCGGTTAAGGGAAATTTCAGAGTCTGGGACACAGTGAAAAACTTGGGCTACCCGATAAATTCGGCCCAAAACGACATCTACTACAAGACTTATCCCGAAGAAGGCATAGCATTCCTCACCAGCAACCGCAAAGGGGCATTGGCACAAACCCACCAGAGCTGCTGCAACGACATTTTTTACTATAATATCGAAAAGTTCGTGAGCGACGAGGAACGCATTGCCATGGAAACCGAAATAAGAATAGCCACACTCACACAGCGCACAAGATTGCTTGTTCCAATAAGCTTGTATTTCCACAACGACATACCTAATCCAAACTCCTGGGACACAGTTACTAACCAGAACTACAGCGACACCTACTTCAGCTATATGCAGATGCAGGAAAAATACCGCCGCGAGTTCTCGAAAGGACTCGACCGCACCCGCCGCGAACAGGCGGTCGACAGCATCGATGTCTTTTTCTCGGACATGGTCGAGGAAAACTACAACCGCCTCATCGAATTCACCAAGATGATGAAGGAACTGCTCGAAAGCGGACAAAAGGTGGCAATAACGATAAAGGGCTTCACCAGTCCTCTCAACACAGTGGAATACAACAACAACCTTGCCAAACGAAGGATTTCGTCGCTTGTGAACTTTTTCGACGAGTACGAAGACGGCGTCTTGCGCCAGTACATCGAAAGCGGTCAGATTGAATACAAATTCGTAGCATTCGGCAAGACAATGGCAGCCGCCAACGTGAGCGACGACCGCAACGACCAGCGTAATTCGGTCTATAATCCTGCCGCCGCCCGCGAACGACGGATAGAGATAATAGCTGTGGAGATAGAAAAATAAGAATTGTTTTGCCCATGTAAAAGAAAAGACGTACTTTCGTGTTTTATTTAAAGACGAAAAACGAACAAAAAAACAATAAAATTATCATGGCTACAAACAGATTCATAACCCTTGACGAGGTTATAATTCAGAGACAATCGGCTTTCAAATATGCAAAGGGCGAATTGTCGAGACTTTTAAGCAACATTGGTCTTGCTGCTAAAATCGTAAACAACAGTATCAACCGTGCCGGCCTCGAGACCAACATCCTCGGCGCTACCGACAACATCAACGTGCAGGGCGAAACCCAGCAAAAACTCGATGTGTTCGCCGAAGAAATGTTCACCAAGGCTTTGCAAGCTTCAGGTATGGTGGCTGGTATCGCTTCCGAAGAAGAAGACGACATCATCATCTTCGACGATGAGCTTTCGCTCAACAGCAACTACGTCATCTGCATGGACCCTCTCGACGGAAGCTCAAACATCGACGTTAACGTATCGGTTGGTACAATATTCTCAATCTACCGCCGTATTTCGAAGCCAGGCACCAGAGTTGTAAAGGAAGACTTCCTACAGCCCGGCAACAAGCAGGTGGCAGCAGGTTACATAATCTACGGTTCGTCAACAATGCTCGTTTACACAACTGGTCTCGGAACCACAGGTTTCACCTACGAACCGTCAATCGGCGAGTTCTGCATGTCGAACGAACTGATGGTAACTCCAGAAAAGGGCAAGATTTACTCGATTAACGAAGGTAACTACCTCAAATTCCCCGAAGGAATCAAGAGGTACTTGAAATATGTTCAGGAAATCGACAAGCCGACAAGCCGTCCTTACACTTCGCGCTACATCGGTTCTTTGGTTGCCGACTTCCACAGAAATCTGCTCAAGGGTGGTGTATATATCTATCCGCGCACCGCATCGTCGCCAAACGGAAAAATCCGTCTGCTCTACGAATGCAACCCGATTGCTTTCCTCGCCGAACAAGCTGGCGGCAAGGCAACCGACGGATATGGACACCGCATCCTCGACATCGTTCCTACCGAAATACACCAGCGTACACCATTCGTTGTCGGCTCTAAGGAAATGGTTGAGAAAGTAGAAGAATTTATGTCAGAATATGGTGACTAAGACCAAATACAATAACGGACAAAAGCAACTGCAACAATGTTTGCAGTTGCTTTTTGCGTTTTATAAATTTGAATATAAGGGAAAAAAGAATTAAAAAAAGACTATCATGAAGCACAGACTTATACTGCTTTTGGCAATTACGGCCTATGCATTAAGCCTTAAGGCACAAGTAATTGGCACTCCGCAAATGCTTGTGCAGGATCTTGATGAAAGCATTTGGGAAACATCAGGAATTATTTACCACAACGGAAAATTGTGGACTCACAACGACTCGGGAACCGAAGCCAAAATCTACTCTGTCGACACAGCAACAGGAGAAATACTCGAAAGTAAAGTGATAAGAGGAGTTAGCTACTCCGACTGGGAAGACGTAGCCAAAAGCCCGACACACCTTTTCATAGGCGATTTTGGAAACAATATCAGCGGAAAAAGGACTAACATGAAGATACACAGGGTAAAATGGGAAGACATTGAAAACCCCGACCTTGATACTATTGACGCAAGAAGCATATCGTTCAGGTTCAATTCGGCATACTATCCCGAATCGGACGCAGCCAAGAACGACACCAAATTCGACTGCGAAGCCATGATGGTAATGAACGACACAATATACATCTTCACCAAAAACTGGAGAGACCAGGATTGCTACGTTTACGCAATTCCCAACAAGGCTAACTACACATATACTACGCTGTATCCTATCGATACCATACAGCTCGAATACATGGTCACCGGTGCCGACTACGACTATGCGACCAACTCGGTTGCCCTCTGCGGATACACCTACGACGACGGCACAATCCCAACTTCAAATCCGTATATAACAATATTCTACGGATTCACAGGACATGATTTCCAGTCGGGACAGGTTGAAACAAAAGAATACACAAGCCCCACATCGATAATATTCCAATCGACAGGAATCACCTACAACCAGATTGAAGGCGTTACATTCCGCGACAGCGGTCGCCTATGGATTACAAACGAACGATATACAAGAAGCATACAGGGGATACAAGCGCTAACAATTCCGGCACATCTCAGGGAAATTCCACTTAGCGGACTTCCAATAGTGAATACCGACGAAGAGCCGTCGTACCCCGAAGAACCGCCAGCCATCGTAATCAACTTCGAAGCCAGCGACACCTTGATTCTCAGAGGACAAAGTGTGAATTTCACCGAAAGTTGCACACAAAACCCAACAGCCTACCGATGGACATTCACGAGTGGAACACCATCGTCGTCGACCGTGCAGACACCACCTGCCATAAGATACAACACTGCTGGACAGTTTAATGTTTCGTTAAGGGCAACCAACGACAACTGCCAGCTCACAAAGACAAAATCGAAATACATACACGTACTTGATACCGCCACTGCAGCTTTCACATCCAACGTCATGGCAGCATGTGTAAACGAACCTGTTGAATATTACGACAATAGCTTGGGCGCATACGAAATAGAATGGTACTTCGAAGGAGGAAATCCCGAAACATCAACAGAAGCCAACCCAATAGTAATGTATGAAAACCCTGGTCTGTACGGAGTTACGATGGTCGTAAATAATCCGCTTAGCACCGACACAATCACAATCGAAAACTACATACAGGTAGTGCCCCACTCAGAAGCAAACATTATAGCCCTACAAGGAATGGACGTAGCTCAAGGAGAATCTCTTATGTTTGCAACAGAACCTGGCGAAGGCAACGAAGTATGGTGGCACTGGGAATTCGAAGGCGGCACACCTGCAACTTCTGAAGAGCAATTCCCTATGGTAACTTACGAAGAACCAGGAACATACTCCATATCGCTCACAACCGACAACGGAACCTGCGAACAAACCACTCTGCTCGAACAGGCTGTAACTGTTTATCCGCCAATTAGCGCAAGCTTTACTGCCGACATCGACACACTATGCGCAGGCTATGAAGTACATTTCGAAGGCACAGGCGAAGGCGTAACTGCATACAACTGGATGTTTGTAGGCGGCACACCCGAATCATCAACCGAACAAAACCCAACAGTAACCTACAACACTCCAGGAACTTACAATGTAGTGCTAATTGCAACTAATCCAGTCGATACCACAATTGTCGTAATGGAGAACTATATCGAAGTTGTACCACGAGTTCGTACTGAATTAATAATGCTTCCCGAAGATGAATTTGCAACAGTTGGCGATACCGTAACTTTCAATAACGCAAGCGTAAACGCAACTTCATGGATGTGGACATTCGAAGGAGGAAATCCTAGCACTTCAATCGAGGAGAACCCAAGCATAACATACAACCGTCCAGGCGAATACGGCTTAACTCTTGTTGCTAGCAATGAATTCTGTGTTGGCGAACAAGTTGAATACAGCATAACCGTTTATCCACAGATAGAATTCAGCTTCACTGCCGACACCACAAAAGCATGCGCAGGCGGAGAGATTAGATTCAGAAGCACCAACAATCTGGGAGCTGTAACTTATCGTCACTGGGAATTCGAAGGGGGAACACCCGAAATATCAGACGAGCAAAACCCAACTATTACATACAACGAACCGGGAACATATAGAGTAAGCCTCCAAGTTATGAATCCTGCAACCAGCAAGTACATGGCAATAGACAGCATGATAACAGTTTATCCTGCAGCTATTGCCGACTTTGCAATCTCCGACTCCACAATCGCAGTAGGCGGACAAGTGACATTCACAAGCCAGTGCTCCAATGCCGACAGAATTGAATGGGTATTTGCAGGCGGAAACCCAAGCGTATCAACCGAACTTAACCCAACAATCCAATACAATACCATCGGCACATTCTGGGTATCGCTCGAAGCATGGAATGAACACTGCAGCGACAGGATAATCGTTGAAAACCTCATCGAGGTAACCGACAGCGCCAGCCAAGGCATTGACGAAATATCAAGCCACTTCTCGGTATTCCCCAACCCAACATCAGGAACTTTGAATATCGACAACAGCGGAATACCGTATTCATATACAATATGCGCACAGACAGGAGCATTGTTGCTAGAGTCGGACGAACATATTGAAAATATTTCAACTATCGACGTATCGGCTTTGCCTGCCGGCAACTACAATCTCATCATTAACACCGAAAACGGAACGAAAACATTTAAATTCATAAAATTATAAACCACAACAATATGACAGCAATAAAGAAACTGATCGCAGCAGCAGCAATTCTATTGGTAAGCATAGGCGCATCGTTTGCACAGGTAAGTTCAGCAACAATACTGGTAGGCGAACTGCCCAACGAAATAGAAGAAACATCAGGTCTTATCTTCCACAATGGAAAGCTATGGACGCACAACGACTCGGAAGGCGAACCTGTCCTCTACAGCATCGATACCGCTACAGGTGAAATATTGGAACGCAAGACTATCTCGGGCGTAACAAACATCGACTGGGAAGACCTTGCCAAGGATGCAACCAACATTTACATAGGCGACTTTGGTGCAATGAATACTAATCCGCGTATCATCCGAATAAAGATCGAAGATCTTGAAAATTCGGAACTCAGCACTATCGAACCGCGTATTATTAATTTCACCTATGGCAACCCCGACTATCCGGAACCCGATTACTCGGTGACAAACACTCGCTTCGACTGCGAAGCCTTCATTGCCAAGGACGACACCTTGTTCCTCTTCTCTAAGAACTGGGTTGACCACGATGTGTATCTGTACGCTATACCAAACAAGGCGAATTATTTCCACACAATTACGCCTATCGACACATTACATCTCGACTATCTTGTATGCGCTGCCGACTACGACTACCGCACAAACACAGTGTCACTCCTCGGTTATACCTACGATGTGTCGGGATTAATCCCCGAATCGAGGCCATACCTCACCCTACTGCGTAACTTCGAAGGCAACAAATTCTTCTCGGGAACAGTAGAGACTACCGAATTGTCGTCGGTAGGTCTGACCGACATCATCAGATATAATCAAACCGAAGGAATCGCATTCCGCGACAGCAGCAGACTCTGGATCACAAACGAAAAATACACTAGAAGCGGAATAACGCTGAAAGCAAAACTACGTCAGCTCACAATTGATAATCCAATTACTGTAAACGACGACGAAATGCCCTCCTTTCCCGAAGAGCCGGCACCGATTGTCCCCGACTTCACAGCCGACGCTACAGAAATCATCGAAGGAGAACAGGTACACTTCACCGACCTCTCGACACAAGATCCGACAACATGGTCGTGGTCGTTCCCGGGCGGAACGCCATCGACATCGAACGAGCAGAATCCGACGATAAGGTACAACACGCCAGGAACATATAGCGTAACCCTCACCGTATCGAACGACAACTGCGAAATTACCAAAACAATAAACGAAATGATTATTGTTCACGGAACAGTTACCGCTGACTTCACCGCCGACATTACCGCAATATGCGAAGGTCAAACCGTAACTTTCCACTCCGCAGCTACAAACACAACAAGCATCCAGTGGCAGTTCTTCGGTGGAACTCCTGAGTTTTCGACCGATCCAAACCCAGTGGTTACATACAACACCGAAGGCATGTACTCGGTAAAACTCACTGCATACAATGAAGTCGATAGCGACAGAATCACAAAGGACGAATATATAAAGGTGGTAGGTCTTGTAATTGCAAATTTCGAAGCTGCAAATACCACAGCAGCCAGAGGCCAGATAGTTCAGTTCAACGACCTTAGCGAAAATTCGTTCTACTGGAGCTGGGAATTCGAAGGTGCAATACCAGCAACATCAAGCGAACAGAATCCGCAGGTAACATACTACAATGCAGGTACCTTCCCAGTAAAACTTACTGCATATTCGGAAGATTCTATCTGTAGCGACTTCAAGCGAGTAAACAACTACATGACAATAACAACAGACCAAGGAGTCAACGAATTCGATAACGATTTCATAAGCATATACCCGAATCCTACTTCCAGCATGCTTAACATCAACCTTCCCGAGAATGGCACCTACGACATTGAAATCATAAGCGAAAACGGCAAAGTAATGTTTGTAAGTCGTTCTGTAAGAGAAGTTTCGAGCATTGATGTATCGTCGCTTGCTCCTGGACATTATACAATAACTATAACATCGGAGGAATCAACCTTTAAAACTAATTTTATAAAACTTTAATTTTTTATTAATTCAACATTCTGACTTCAGGAAATATCTTTGCAAAAAAAATAACAAATAAATAAAAGCATAAACTATGAAGAGAATCAGTACATTATTAGTAGCCCTATTTGCAGGCGCAATATGGCTGAACGCAACACCAGAACCCGACGAGGGCATGTGGTTGCCTAACAAGATTGCACAGTTGAACTATGGACAGATGCAGAAACTCGGCTGCAAACTTACCGCAGAAGAAATCTACAGCATCAACCATTCGAGCCTCAAGGACGCTATATTCCAATTACAATCGGCAGATGGCGGTGGTTTCTGCACCGGCGAAATAGTAAGCAAGGAAGGTTTGCTTTTCACCAACCACCACTGCGGATACGAATCGATAACAAAGCTCAGCACCACCGAGCACAACTACCTCGACAACGGTTACTGGGCAAAGAGCAAGGAAGAAGAACTTTCATGCCCATGGCTTAGAGTAAGCCGCGTTGTTCGCATCGAAGATGTTACCGAACGCGTACTGAAAGGCGTAACCAACGAGACTCCAGAAGCAGAACGTTCGAAGAAAGTCGGCGAAGCTATGAAGGAAATCGTTGCTGAAGCAACAAAGGACAACGAATACGAAGCATCGGTTGAAGAAATGTACAAGGGTGGCGAATACTACCTTTTCGTATATGAAATTTTCGGCGATGTTCGTTTTGTAGGTGCACCTCCTTCATCGATAGGTAAGTTCGGCGGCGATACCGACAACTGGATGTGGCCTCGTCACACTGGCGACTTCTCGGTATTCCGCGTATATATGTCGGCAGACGGTAAGCCAACCAAAGAATACGACAAGAACAATGTTCCTTACAAACCTCTCCACTACCTCCCTGTTTCAATAAAGGGTGTAAAGGAAGGCGACTTCACAATGATTATGGGTTATCCTGGAAGCACCGAACGTTTCCTCTGCTCATACGGTATGAAATACAAACGCGACTGGTACAATCCAAGTGCTGTTGACGCTCTCGGTGTTAAGCTTGGTGCAATGAAGGAAGACATGGATGTTGACGACAATATACGTCTTGCTATGGCTGACACTTACGCATCGCTCGCAAACGGATACAAACTCTGGGGCGGTGAAATAGAAACCTTGAAGACCACCAACGCAATACAGCTCAAAGAAGAGGAAGAAGCTGCATTCCAGAAATGGGCTAACGAAAACGACAGCCGTAAGAAACTCTACGGAAACGTACTCGACGAACTTAAGAGCACTTACGAATCGTACGGACAGGCAACTCAGGACATGCTTCTTATCTCATTGCTTCTCAGCCAGGGTAGCGATATGACAATGAACTCATTGCAGATGTTCATGCTGTCGAGACTTCTCGAAGACGAAAAGGGTAACGCAGAGCAGATTAAGGATTTCTGCACCGATTTCAAGGGTGGCGTTGACGACATGTTCAAGAACTACTTTGTAAACACCGACAAAAAGTCGTTCGAAAGAATGCTCAACCACTATGTAAACACCATCCCTGCAGAAAGAAGAGTAGCTGCATTCAGCGATTATCTGTTCAAGAACTACAAGGGCAAAACCGAAGCTGAATCGATTTCTAAATTCATAAATGCTGTTTACTCAAAGTCTATCTTCACCGACAAGGACCGTCTCAACGCATTCCTCGACAAGCCAAGCAAGAAGGCTCTCGATGCCGACCCGATGTTCGGTTTTGCAAAGAGCGTTTACAGCGGAATCATGCCGTTGCAAGGAGCATTTGTAGGCCCAATGAATAAGATTGAAACTCTCGAAAGAGTTTACACTCAGGGACTTCGCGAATTTGAAAAGGACAGAGTTTTCTATCCGGATGCAAACTCGACACTCCGTCTCACTTACGGAACAGTACAGAGCTACTTGCCACGTGATGGTGTTAAGTACAAATATTTGACTTACATCGACGGTATCATCGAAAAGGAAAATCCGAACGATCCAGAATTTGTTGTTCCGAAGGAACTGAAGGAACTCTACAACAAGAAGCAGTATGGCCGCTATGCCGACGAAACAGGTAATCTTCCAGTTTGCTTCCTCAGCGACAACGACATTACTGGTGGTAACTCAGGTTCACCAATCATCAACGGCAACGGCGAACTCATTGGTCTTGCTTTCGACGGCAACTGGGAATGGCTCTGCTCGAACCTCATCTTCAGCCCCGAAATGCAGAGGACGATCAATGTTGATGCTCGCTATGTACTTTGGGTAATCGATGAACTCTACGGAGCTAAGAACCTCATCAACGAATTAGACATCAGAAAATAATCTCATAAAACTAATCTACCGAATCCCTCGTATCGTAAGATGCGGGGGATTTTTTGTTTATAGTTAAAAAGTTTAAAGGTTCAAGGGTTCAAGAATTGCTTACGCCGAGCTAAAGGTTAGCTTCGCTGATTTAAAAATTCAAAAATTTAATAAATCATTTGCAGTTTAAAACGAATTTGTTTTATCTTTGGGATGTTTATTTAAAGTTCAATGTTATGAGGAAATTTTTCTTACTGCTTATTATCGTTATTTTGTGCGGACAACATTTAGCGTACGGACAAAGAGGTTTTGATTCACTGCCAGAATCAAGTATTCACATCAAGTTTGGTGAGCCAATTCGATTCAATTCTATTGAAGGCGCGGAGATGTACGAGTTCGTATTTACTTTATATGAAACAGTTGATACCATCCAGACTACGACTCCGTATGTCTCGATTTCGGAATACGAAGGACAGCTACTCGTATTTGAAACATATGACGTTACAATGCGGTACTACAAGAATGAAGAGTGGCATGTTTCCGAAGAAAGCAAACATGTAATGCTTGTTACAGACAGTGGTACCGACCACATGATTCACGATATGATAAAGGCAGGGCAGTTGCCCCGTAGTCCAAGAGAGATTCCTAATTTTGATATAAATTCAGCTCCCATTATTAACATCCCCATTGTTTATCATGTTGTTGTCCCTACTTGGTTTGATGGAGATCCCACAGATTATATCTCTCCTGCCAAAATAAATCAAAGTATGCGTATTTTAAACGATGTTTTTGCAGGACGAACAGGAGAACTTGCTTATGATACAAAAATAAGATTCCGTCCCGCATTGACCGATCCGATAAATTATTGCGAACAGGATTATTATGGCATTACATATAATGTATTTAATGGTGAAAATATTAACCTCGATAGCAACGTTAGACATCCTGGCAACGTTTATTATCCAGCAACAGATCCTTATCAACCTATAACCGACTACTATACAGATTTCCCTTACGATAAATACATAAATGTCTGGATATTTGACGACATTATATATGGTGCCCTTGATGAAAAAGTATATGGAATCACATCAAGCCCGTGCCTGAATATAAGGTCATTGCCCATAATTGGAATAATAAAAGACGTAATAGGAGAAAATGCAAATCTGGCTACCCGCCAGCTGGGATATACTGTCGCTCACGAAATGGGACATTACTTCGGACTTCTGCATGCATTTATAGAGTACGCAATAGCTCCTACAATAATAAATGGACATGTAGAACTTGATACAGTTGGCATACATGATGGAATTGAAGACACTCCCGACTATCCTGGACAGTTTTACGGTTGCGACTATTCCGCTCTCGATAGTATAGCGTATGATAATATCATGAGTTATAGCCCCGACGGATGCAGATACAGATTCACAAAAGATCAGGCCACTTTTATGAGGGAGAATATTGATGAAATTTTCTCTAATTATAGCGATTCGGTTGCTTCTGTAGCCGTTCTTTCCGATTTATTAGACATAAGAATAGTTTCCCCAGGGTCAAATTATATATGCGGCAATAGTGATTTTGACATAAAAATATCTGCATCAGATATTAGTATTCTTCAAAGGTTTGAGATAACAAGAGGAGATGATTTCATACCATTAACTTTTAATAGTTCCGATTTTGTACAAGAGGGAGACGATTATGTAAAACATGTACATTTAACTCAGCCTTTGCCAGCTGGCAATTATGATTTTACAGCGTTTACAGGTGTGGATGCCTGTACTTCAATTTCGAGGCAATACGAGATTATCGAATGCAATAACGGCATCGACTCTACGCAAGCACAATGGTATTTCGACAGCTATGTTACTCTTGATTTCAGGAGCGGAATAGCGCAACCTGGCGAGTTTTCAGCAATGGATGCCCGTGAATCAGAATCGGGAATATGCGACGAATCGGGCAATATTCTTTTCTACACCGACGGCAACAGGATATGGAACGGGAACCACGAACTTATCGATTCATTGAACCAATATATTTCATATAAAGGAACAATTGTACTAAAGTTTGACGAAACTCATTGCGCAGTAGTGTCGATTTGTGAAAATGGCCAACTCGTTTCACGCCTAATCGAACACGGTCAATCATTTAATATTAGCACGTATATATATGAAGGCCCTTATCTTCTAAATGGGTTGACAGCAGTCCCCTGCCCTACCGGCGGATATTGGCTGATAAGCACAATAGGCTCAAACTCTAATATTGTTTCGATAAAATTGAGATATAACGGGACATCTCTGGTTTATGAAACTGGTAGCGAATTGAATTTAAGTGTTCAAATATACGCGACACACCCTCTAATAACACTAAAAGCGTCTCCCAATGGCAAATATATTGCATACGCATCTGATAATTGTTTAAGACTTGCATATTTTAATGCAACACATGGTACTTTTAGTCTTATTGATTGTGAAATAAATTTTGCATCTAAAGTATCGATGCCGGCGTTTAGTCCCAATGGAAGATTTTTGTACCTATCTTACCTAGATCATAGGACAGGCAAACTGAAAATTACGCAATACGACTTAAATAATGATTATTCATGTAATTGCCAGGAAATCCGTGGCAACGATGTGTTTACTGCGGATAATCGTGGAGAATATTTTAAAACTGGTCTATATTTACAAGAAGGTCCCGACGGAAGGATATACATTTCAAGAGTTGGAGATTTCTTCGGCAGTTCAAGAAGGATTGGCGTCATTATGGAGCCTGACAACCTAGCGTCAACATTCAATGGATACGAAGACTGCCATGTTGTTGAAGACTTAATAGATTACGAACCCGGGTCAATATTACGGAACTGGATGAATCTTCCAAATTTGGTAGATGCTAAGGATATCGACACCTGCGCAGCTTCGTTCACAATATGCTCAAGTGACTGTAATTTAGAATCACTGACCTTGCATAACTTTTCTCTATCGCCAACGCTTACATGGTCGTTCTACGACTTATCGGGCAACCTGATAGCAACGAACACGGATACTGTACCAGACTTGTCAAGTATTACACAACTACATAATCGCAATGCCTTTATTATAAAACAATCTACGGCATGTGAAGACCACTATATGATCGACACAGTGTCTTTCGATGCACAAATGCAAATAGTAGGTCCTGATAGTATTTGTATTGATGGGTCATCCCCCATATATAGCATCTCATTAGAGCCTAGAAATCAAATTAATAGCACTACATGGGATTTAAGTAACAACTTTAATGGTGAGTTCTATCACAATCTAGATAATAGGTATTCCGACTTAATGATCCGACCGAATGCCTACGACTGCGAATTCTCTATTTCATGCAGCATAATGGACAAATTTGGATGCCTCGATACAGCAGAACTCAGTATAAAAGCCAAGGCCGATTGTAGTTTTGTGGCAAATACTATACAAGAATGCAATAAAGGAACGGTAACGCTTAAAAATAATGCATGTGACGTAGATATGTCTAATTATACGGCAAACATTATAATTGACGGTGAATCAAGACCTATGGAAAACACAAGCAATGAATTTATATATAGTTATATAAACCTATATGGTCATGAACCCGGCGTAGATACGCTTCCACAAATACATCTTAACGATATTAATACAACAATAATTGTAACAGATAGTACAGATAATATAGTGGCGGAAACAGATGTAGTGATTCCTCGCACTTATACAAACATTAATGTTGATGGTGTTGTCATTCCTGCATTATGCGAGCATGATCTATGCTACGTTTCTGTAACAGTTAGCGGAGGTGAATTATCACACATTAGATATAATAATAATTATTATTACGTTATTAGTAATGATAATATATGCGATGATAATAACATGTGTATATATTATATGACCAACACACTTCCTTACGGAGATAGGGTTTATTATATCGCAATAAGAGATTCTGTCAGAGATTGCTCTGTTTTTATTAATAACAATGGCGTTTTATGCGAAAAAGTCCCGATAAAACTTCCATACCAACGCATCAAACCCACATTCCACATTTCCCATTCCGACATATGCCACGAAGGTGGAAGCGGTACTATTGCCGTTGAGATGGATCTTCCAAGAATAGAATATGGCTCTAACATGTTAGCAGAATGGCAAGGCGCTTGGGAAGGACAAACCTATTTCGAACTCACAGATGTTTCTACATATACAACAGTGCTAAACAATAATAGTGCTCATGTAAATATTGGTTCGGGAACCTACATTCCTATTGTAAATTATTCAACAAATTGTCGCGACACATTGGATCCGATAACTATTACAGTTATGTCGCCTGAAGTTCAGGAACCTGAAATCGAAGTCTTGACAACTTATGCATGCAGCGATAGGAATAACGGAACCATAACCATAGAAATCCTTTCAGGAGTAGAAGAAGGTTTTGAACCGTACGTTATATGGAATGGCGGCACCTACACGTCGGAATTTGAATTATCACCCGACTCGACCAGATACACAACAACATTGGATGCAGGTGCACCTGGCAATTACTCAGCTACCGTATTTTACACAAGTTCTTGTGCCGAAACTTTATATTCTAGTATTCAAAGCTTGAATCACCCGCATTTCAACATTTCGCACACCGATATATGCAATGTGCACGACTCCGCCTCCATAACCGTTGAGATGGAACTTGCCTATACTGACGACGGATTTACCCCATACGCATATTGGAATAATGGAGAACAAACATATTTTGTATTGCAGGAAGGCTCGAACTCGATTTATACTACAACGCTAAACAATGTCGGTCGTGGATCATACTCCGCTGATGTATATTATTCTAGTTATTGCTCTACTCAATTGACTTCCATTTCTATTGATGTTAGCAACATTAATATAAGCTACGATTATGTTTCGGAAAACAGTGTCGCAATCCACTTGAATTTTACACCTCCTGCAAATAACTATATAGTATCCGTCGCAGGACATGTGGAAGATACAATTAACGGATATACGTACAATTTTGTAGCTAACCCTCGCGACTCTATTATGATTATAACACCATGCGACACCATTCCTCTTGATTTTAGAATACTTGACGTGTCGCCTATAGAGATGGAGTCCGAGACCTGCATAAAAAGCGAATCCCACATAAGTTTTACCATCTCGGGCGGACTTGCCCCCTACGTAGCTACTTTTACAAGTGGTGATTTTACAACAACCCAGACATACATCAACAGCGGACAAACAGACATGTATGTCGAAATAACACAAGGCGTTGCCAATAGGCTTAACATTGTATCAGCCGACGGACAGACCTACAATATTAATCTGGGAACTATTGACCTGATTCCCAATTATGCTGTATTGGAAACTTCAAGTCTGGGCACAACATACAACGGCGGAACATATATTGTTCCTTCCGGTTTAACCTTCAACCACGACGTTACATTCACCGATTGCACAATTTACTGTGCCTACACCGACTACGACGACATTGCCAGCACACAATGGACTGTAAATGGCGGCAAGACCGTAACATTCAACCATTGTACAATTATGGCAGGCTGCCCCGACAAGATGTGGCAGGGAATTAAGGTTATTAGCGCTCCATTATCACTAAACGCTTTTGAAGAAGACAGGACGAAATCTGGCATTATCAACATTACAAATCCAAACATCGCAATTATAGAGGCAAGAAATTACGGCAAAGTGATATGCCAGGACGGCACCACTATCGAAGATGCAATAAAAGCCGTAGAATCGAAAGACGGCGGTAAGATTATAGCCAGCGGAAGCCATTTCAACAACAACCAGTACGACTTGTACTATAATGAACATTCCAGGGCACAGGGAAACGCAAACTCTCCGACAATAACCGACTGTACATTCTCCACAACCAGACAGTTGAACAACAGCCGTATATATCCCAAAGCTCATATACTTATGGAGAAAGTTAGTGGCATATACATCAGAGGATGTACTTTCGAGAACACCCTGCCATTTCCATCAACAATAAATGGCGCCACCAATACCGGATACAACCGCGGTTCGGGCATACAGGCAAACTCCGGCCACTTCGACGTATCTGCGTCATGCAGTTTCAAGAAACTTTTCCACGGAATACACGCGAGCGGCTTTAGGTCGAATGCCGTGGTAGTAGAGAACTCTTCGTTTACTGGCAACCACCGAGCAATCTACATAAACGCTAACGATGGCTGCAAGGTGCTGAACAACAATATTGTCTCACGCGGAGAACCTGGCGAACAATATGAAATAATGAGTACAGCTCGCGAAGACCGCGAAGTCGACTACAGCGTATATATCGGCACCTGCCACACATTTACTTTCGAGCAAAATACCATTTCCAATGCTACTACCGGCCTGTACGTTTACAATTCGGGCAACCTTGGCAACCGAGTTAGGTATAATACTTTCGAAGGACGACCCGCCGAGAGAACATTGCAACTTGGATTGCCATTAGCAACAAAACCTCAATACAATGCAATTGTTGTGGTTGGTAAAAACTCAAACTATGTATCTGGCAACAATAATACAGGTCGTGTTGGTTTGGAAGTATTGTGCAATAATTTCAGAAGAAATACCCGCGACATATTTGTCAAGGACGGCTATATGCGCCGAGAACAAGGAAGTAACACTGCTCCTACTGGCAATTCATTCTACTATGACAACCCCAATACATTTAATAGGAGTCATTACCAGTTCCAAACCCAGTTTGATCTAGCCACAAACAATAGTTACAATGTATATGGATACGAATATTATCAGCACAACGCTCAAAATGATACTTATGAAGTTACTCACCAGCTAAAACGCAATCATCATAGCACAAGAGTAAGTCCGGATAATAATAGCGATCTGCCATATGACGAATCGTATTGCCAATGTAACGACGGAAACGGACCGGTAGTCAATCCCAATCCATTCAATCCAATACCATTTCCAGGTGTCGACAGAACCAAATCGCACATCCAGCAGCTCGGCATCACTCTCGACAGTGCCATAAACAAGTACGAGACAAAACTCGATGGAGGAAATACGGCAAATGCCCTTATGAAAGTTTCTGCTATTTCGCAGGGTACGGCACCGTCAATAGAAGACTTACCTCAGGACGGGTACCTTAGCGATACCGTATGCAATGCACTTGTGGCAAAGGTAGAGGAAAACCCAGTATATGTAACTTCTGTATTTGTCGAAAATTCGCCTCTTCCTGCTGCAACATACGAGGATGTTCAGGATGCCGAAATTTCTAACATACTAAAAACGGTTCTCTCTTACTACCAGACGGGCGAGAATAAGAGGGTTGCCGACGAAAAGGCTATAGGAGACATAAAACAGGAAATTTCATTGAACGAAAACCTGCTTTACGACAAGGCTCTGAATGACAGCCTTTCCGATACAGACTATGCTATTATACTCGATTACTTCAGCACAAAGACCGATGTCGACAGCAAAGCAATGGCATGCAATATACTCGTATCGGCTGATAACTACGACGATGCTCGTCAGCAAATCTCTGCTATCCGTTCGCTTGGAACCTTAGAGGCTGCCAACTGTGCAGATGTATATGAAATGTATGTAAACTCTATGGACACTACTATGAGCAAGGAAATGCTTATGGAACATAGCGCCCAACTGGAGAATTATATTGCCGATAACAATTATCTGTATTCTGGTATAGCAACTGCATTGTACGAATACGCCTTCGATACTCTAATTCCCGAATATACACCCATATACGAGGAAGAATTTACTACAAAGTCGACAAAGACGGAAACAGCAGCTGAAATTTATCCGTATGCAATATATCCAAATCCTACAAGCGACTTTATAAATATTGAACTTGCCAGCAATGTTCTTGACGATGACATAATCGAATTCCTTAAACACTATGGAATAAATAATATCGAAGATTGTGAAACAATACAAATTAATATTTTTGATGTAAATTCGCGGCTTGTAAGTACTGACAAGTATAATTACGACACTCTCATAAGCATTGATGTCAGTGAATATCCTTCTGGCACATATCTTGTTGAGATAAAGAGCTGTTACGACAATGTAATGCAGACTAAGATTGTTAAATTGTAATGATTATATTATGAAGAAAAAGGTGTTATATGGAATATATATCATTCTATTGCTAATATTGACTTCCTTGCGAATAAATTGTCCTGCACAAACAAGGTTCAATATGGTAAGCGATTTTGGATATCGCGAAATGAATGTTTTTAATTCCATAACACCTTTGGATGATGGCTACATAATTATAATCGGAACAAGACACCCCTTATATAACGGCAACCGTTGCTCAATGGTCGTAAAGACAGATAGCGAAGGCAATAAATTATATAGCGCGTTTATCGGTGATGCACAATACGATGTTTTTGAAGGCGGAGTTTCGGCTAGTTCTGTATATACTACAGAGACTGGTACGTATAAGTTTATATTTAACATTGGTCCCGACATAAAATTGCAATCATACGAATTCGATGACAGTCTTCGTATTCTTGATGCCACAAGATTAAATACTGATTCAACAAACAGACCACTAATGTTATGTAACATTTATATCGAAGACAATATATATATGGGAGGACAATATGAAAATTTCTGTGAATACCTAACAAAATACGATGCAAATGGTAATGTTATTGCAGAAGCAGAAAGGCGTGATCATATCGGCATAAGGAAGATAATTGGAGGACAAGACGGAAATATTATTGTCTCTGGACTTAGGAATTATAATAACCACGATTGGATTATACAAAAATTGGATACTTCCCTTAATACCATCTGGCATAAGACATATGGACGAAGTGATATGAAAAATGGTTTTCAAATATTCATCGCCCCCTCCCCAGACTCCTGTTATGTCATGAACGGCATATATCCCGTATGCTATGCCGACCGCTTCGAAGATAGGACCAGTGATGCCGCATGCATAAGGAAGATTGACGACAATGGCAATCTGTTGTGGGAAAAAGTAATAAAAAATTACTATTCCGATTATTATAATGGACCAGGAATATTTGATTTAGATTGTTCCTATGACCTATATGTTGACAATGAAGGATATATATATATAGCGGGTCAAGGCACAAATCTCTCTACTGGTATGGCAGGATTCCTAACTAAACTTACTCCAGACGGCGACATAATGTTCCGCAGATATTACACTCCAGACGGGAGCCAAAACGGTCCGCAATTATACCTCAATAGTATAAAGCCAACACCCGATGGAGGACTAATTATGGGAGGATATACATACGACAGCTACTATACGGCAGCCGAGTTTGGTGATTACTTCCAGCAGCCTTGGCTTGTAAAGACCGATATGAACGGTTTGGATGGATTGTGTTACACTGAACTGCCAGAACTTAATTTGGATGTATTTATTCCCGATACCGTTTGTAATTTGGATACAATTGATTGTGTTGTAAACATCAGCGGACCATCGGCACCGTACACCATGGAGTTCAGTACTGGGCAAGTTATTGATAATATCTATTATCCAGACATATTTGTCCCAGAAGAAATTGGCATAGATACTGTATTGAGTGGTGAATTGCTGTACGAATATACAGAACCAGTTACCGAAGCTACAATAAAAGACACTGCCATAGAGAATATCATCGCACGCCACTACAATATCCGCACGCCAAGAGACCCAGGCGAGCATCAGCTTGCAATAACACTCTCGGACTATTACGGCAATATCAAGACCATATACAAGGACATCTATGTAAATCCCTGCCACGACCTGGCCGTGGACGAGAACGACAACATTATGCTGTCGATATATCCGAATCCTGCCACAGAATACATAAACATCGCAGGTGAGAATATTGCAGAAATACAAATCTGCAATCTGCTCGGAGAAGTGGTATATAAAATTAGTAGTGTCGCGCCACGGCACGACACCACTAATGAAATTTCCACGGATGGAATGGGCGCAGGTAGCTATTTCGTTAGGGTAAGGATGACGGACGGAAAGGTGATAACAAAGAAAATTATCGTGCTGTAGCCTCGCAATACTTTGGGTAATCGATGAACTCTACGGAGCTAAGAACCTCATCAACGAATTAGACATCAGAAAATAATCTCATAAAACTAATCTACCGAATCCCTCATATCGCAAGATGCGGGGGATTTTTTGTGTTTATAGGTCAATCAAGGTTCAGCGGTTAGCGACGTTCCACAAACATCAACTTTGCGCAGAACACCTGCTGGTCGCCAACCTTGCCTTCGATTATAGACGAGCGTACAATCGGCTTTCCAGAAGCATCAACCAAGCCATCAGTTTCTGTGTCAACCATATAAATATCAAGAATTTCGCCAGCATATGTCTCATGATTGAAGGTTATCATCACATCGGCAACCGACATTTCGCACATCTCGTCGCAAGTGAAACATTCGGTAGCATAATGAATGTAGCGTGCATTGTTGGTGTGGGCATTTAGGTCGATGTCGGAATAGCCCAACTTCACACTCTGCGCCAAACGAGGCTGGGCAGTACGCGGCATCATGACTTTTGCTGCTGGTTTTTCGAGAGCATCCTCGTGGCAAGCCGAATCTTCGGGAATCATATCTACAAAATCTGCAATACGTACCATCGAACGCTTTTTGATATCGAGCACAACCCACGAACTAGTGCCAAGCACCTTAGTCGAACCATCGGCACCACATACAGAAAAGTCTCGGATGAAAAACGGACCTACAATGCCTTTGTGCCATGTCGAAATTACCAGCTCTTCCTTCCATCGCGGTACATCTACAAACCTAAAGTGCATGCGAGAAAGCACCCAGGCCATGTCCTTCTTAATCAAATCGTCATATCCGAAACCAAAGGGCTCGGCTGCACGGGTTGCCATTTCCTGAGCTATATTCATAAAAGCCACAGGTCTGATTCTCAATGTAGAATCCACATCATAGCATGGAACCACATCCCTCACGGTGTACTTGCCACCAACTAATTCATAATCTTTTGTCATATCAAAATATTGTATCGGGGCAAATGTAAAAAATATTCTTAACAAAATCGTACCACAAACCGAAAAACAAAACATTGGGAGAAAAGGCGAGAATAATTGAAACTCACAATGCCCCTTTTTTTGACGTCATCGCGGAAGCGATGAGAATCAAGCTATCCGCGATCTCATCACTGCAAGCTGTCGTAAAAGAAAGAAACGACAATATGAACAATGCTTCGACAGGCTCAGCTCACCGCATAAGACAACAGGGGTTTTTCGCGAGGCCCAAAACGAAATGTTTTACCACGAATTTCACGAACCTTTAGCTCGACGAAGTCAAACGTGAAACATAGAAACGTGCGCAGCACATAGAAACGGCGAAGCCACAGAAACACAGAAAAAGTCCAGCTAAAGGCTAGTCGAGCAGTCTGGCAGCAAACCCGTGGGACAGCAAGTCTGTTAGACCGTAAGACTGCAAGTCTGTTAGCCTTCGAGCCTGCTTGACAGCGAGCCGGTATGCCTGCAAGCATTTGAACATTAAACATTGAATAAAATAATTAACATTATTTTCCGTAATCCGATTATTTAAATTAAATTTACGACCTCAAAATAGTATGTGTATGAATAAGAAAATTTTACTTATTTCATTGGCAGTCATGCTTTCTACAGCAGCCTTCTCGCAACAGATTAAGGCTCTGGAACTTATTTGGAAAGGCAAATACGAGAATTCGCTCAAGCTAATAGAAAAAGGACTCAGCAAGAATATGGACGATGTGGAATTCAATTTCTACAAGGCCTACCTTTTATTCCAAAGAGAATACGAGGGATACGACCCGGTAGAATCGTACAAATGCCTGCTCAACTGCGAGACATACTATCCACAACTCGACGAAAAGACTAAGGAAAAACTGAACTCTGTACCGATCAATCCCGAGGTATTCAACAAGTACATCGACACAGTATGCCGCTACGCATTGCGTGATGCTTCGGTGGCAAACACCTTCGAGGCTTATCAAAACTATCTGTTCTTCTACCGCAAGGCACCGGAAGACTACAAGACCGAAGCACGCATGTACCGCGACATCGAAGCATATAAACTTGCGCTGAAAACCGATACCGAAGAATCGTACGACTCTTTCATCCGCACTTACCCCGAAGCGCAACAGATTCCCGACGCTACCAAGCGCCGCGACACAAAGGGTCTTGAAAAGGCTAACGCTGCAAATACAGTATCGGCATACGAAGAATTCCTAAAGAAATATCCAAACTCGGCACTTGCCAACGAAGCACAGGAAAAGATTTATGTAATAGCCCTCAACGATGCTGAAAAGGAAAACACTTCGGCAGCTCTCAAGGAATACATGGAAAAATATCCGAAAAGCTCATTGTACTACAAGGCCGAGATGATGTACGACGAAAAACTATACGCCGAAGAAACCAACGACAGCGACTGCAACTCTTACATACGCTTTGCCAAGAGATACCCCAAGAACAAATGGGTAAACATGGCTCTTGCATCGGCAATGCAATGCGCAGGCGACAATGTTGAAGTTGCAAAATACTGCTTCTACAAAATCGACGGCGACAAGAAAAAACAAGCGCTTAAACTTTACTACAACATAATTGCCGCCGACGGTGAAATGATATCACTAAAGGCTCTGTACGACGAACTCGAGCCTAACCAGCGCGCATTGATCCGCGACAACTACGTGGCCGACTCTGCAATTGCAGCCATGGGCGACAAGCTAAAGCTGCAAAGCAAATACAACCCCAAGAAAGCCGAATCATACGACGAATACATCAAACAGGCCGCTCCGAGAGAAAAGGCATTCGTAGCACTGCAGAAGATGATTGAATCAGACATCGAAAACAAGAACTGGGCGGGCGCTGCAGCTACAGTACAGAAATACCGTCAGTACTGGAAAGACAAAACAAAGAAAATCGACAACCTGCTTAGCATTCTCAACGAGAAATCGCAATCTGTTGTAGCCGAAGCTTTGCCAGAATCGGTAAATACAACAGGAAACGAATATAATCCTATTCTTTCGGCCGATGGCAACACAATGTATTTCTGCGGAGAAAGCCGTAGCGACAACAAGAGCGGCGAAGACATCTTTGTTGCAGAAAAAACCGACGACGGATGGAGCACTGCTCAGATTATTAACGAAGTTTCGACTAAAGCAAACGACTATCCACAGTGCATCAACACATCGGGCAACACAATGTACATTTTCAAGAACGGAAGATTGTACTTCTCGAAAAAAGCCGGTGCAACATGGGGAAAGCCGCAGAAAATGTCGAACAGCGTAAATACCTGCAACTGGCAGGGCGACGCTTTCCTTAGCCACGACGGAAAGGCCTTGTTCTTCGCAGCAAAACGCAGCGACATGCTCAACATGTTCAACGATGCCGACTTCGACGGACTTGTATATCACGGAAAGGTTGACGAACACCAGACCGACTTGTACGTTTGCACCATCAACGTCGACGGCGAATGGAGCAAACCTATCAACCTTGGTGGAACAATCAACACCTTATATACCGAACGTACACCGTTCCTTTGCTCCGACAACAAGCACCTCTACTTCGCTTCCGACGGACACGGAGGTCTTGGCGGACTCGACATGTATGTTTCTACACGTCTTAGCGACGACTGCTGGGACTGCTGGAGCGAACCTGTAAACCTCGGAAAGGAAATTAACTCCGCATCCGACGATATGGGATACAAGATCAGCAACGACGGAACCAAGGCTTACTTCTCGAAATCGTCGGCTGGCAAGGGCAAGAAGGGCAACCTCGATATCTTTATCATCACCCTTCCCGAAAACTTGCAGCCAAAGAACATAAAGTAAGCAAAAAAGCGTCATCGGAGACATGAGCCCTTACGTAATCGCTTCCATAGTTGTAGGCTACTTTGCCCTGCTGATTCTTATATCGCACATCACATCAAGAAAAGCCAACAACGACACATTCTTCACCGGCAACCGCAGGTCGCCATGGTTTGTGGTGGCATACGGAATGATTGGAGCTTCGCTCTCGGGCGTGACGTTCATGTCGGTTCCAGGATACGTCCAAAGCAGCCAGTTTACATACTTTGGAGTTGTGCTCGGATATACTATAGGCTACATTGTAATTGCATTTGTACTACTGCCGCTGTACTACAAGCTTAACCTCACATCGATATACACCTACCTAGACAAACGTTTCGGCAGCAATTCGCAACGAACGGGTTCGTTTTTCTTTATCGTGTCGAGGCTGATGGGTTCGGCTCTGCGTATGTACCTTGTGGTTTTCGTGCTGCACGAATTTGTGTTCAAGGCAATCGGTGTCCCCTTCTGGGCTCTGGCGTTGTTCTTCATCGTGCTTATACTGGTTTACACATTCAAGGGCGGAATCAAAACAATAATCTGGACCGACACATTGCAAACCACCTTCATGCTGCTGTCCACAATTGTGACCATAGTTTTCCTGCTCAAAGAAATGGACATTTCGTTCTTCGACATGATGTCACAGGCTGCCGACGAAGGCTACACGCGCATGTTCGACACCGACTGGCGGTCGAACAACTTCTTCCTGAAGCAGATTCTTAGCGGAGCCTTCATCACCATTGCAATGACTGGCCTCGACCAGGACATGATGCAGAAAAACCTCACCTGCAAGTCGCTCAAGGAAGCTCAGAAGAATATGATTTCGTTCAGCGTGTGCATCGTCATCGTAAACTTCCTTTTCCTTGCCCTTGGCGTTGCATTGATGACCTATTCATCGCAAACCGGCTTTGCACTGCCAGAAAAATCCGACAGCATATTCGCTGCTGTAGCTCAGAATTTAGGCTCAGCTACCTGGATTATTTTTATTATAGGTCTCGTTGCCGCAGGCTACTCTAGTGCCGACGGAACGCTAACCTCGCTCACCACGACATTCTGCTTCGACATACTGCAATTCGACAAAAAGCCCAACTACGACGAGCAGAAAAAGACCAAGATCCGCAAAATGACTCACATTGCCTTTGCGGCAATATATTTTCTTATCATAATAGTCTTCAAGCCGTTCCACACCGATTCGCTCATTAAGACGCTTTTCGACATCGCCGGCTACACATACGGGCCGTTGCTGGGACTTTTCTGCTTCGGACTTTTCCTAAAGCATCGCAAACCAAACGACAAGGCCGTTCCTGTAATAGCAATCCTTTCTCCGATAATAAGCTACCTCCTTAACATCTATTCCGAGGAACTGTTCTTCGGCTACAAGTTCGGCTTCGAGATCCTTATTGTAAACGGACTGTTGACGTTTATAGGATTACTGATATTCAGCAAGAAGGAGGAAAAGTCTACTCCATCAAATAAGTAAACTATTAACTCATTTTGAGCCCCTAATTTGTCATTACTCGCAAGCTTCGTGCGCTAAAGGGTCCACAAGTTAGAACAATAACGCGATACGGAACGAAGAGCGTAATATTGTTCAACTATGCGGAACTCCTTCACGAAACGCAGTGAGTAATCTCCTTCTGTGTACTAATAGGAGATTCCGTATAAGTGAACTCACAAGCAACGTTCCTTATGCTGTTCGTTCTACTTTACGGAATGACGAAGAGAGCCCGAACGAAAATACTATGTTTTAACACATATATAGTTACCGTCAAATAATCCACAAAAAAAAGACACCCGCAGGTGTCTTATATATAATATTTAGGTATATCGGTTAAAACAATCCGTGCAATTCTGCATCAATCTTGTCGATTACTGTGCTGAGGTCCTCGGGCTTGTTGGCGAAGTCGAGGTTATCGACATCGATAATTAGGAACTTGCCACTGTCGTACTCCGAAGCCCAAGCCTCGTAACGTTCGTTGAGACGAGTAAGATAGTCGATACGGATTGACGATTCGTACTTGCGGCCGCGTTGCTGTATCTGGCGAACAAGCGTAGGAACACTGGCACGCAGATAGATGAGCAAATCTGGAGCCTGAACCACCGAAGTCATCAACTTGAACAAACTGAAATAGTTGTCGAAGTCGCGCGACGACATAAGCCCCATCGAATGCAAGTTGGGAGCAAAAATATAAGCGTCCTCGTATATGGTTCTGTCCTGTATTATTGTCTTGTCAGATTTGCGAATCTCGAGAATCTGGTTGAAGCGGCTGTTCAAGAAATAAATCTGAAGATTGAACGACCAACGCTGCATGTCCTCGTAGAAATCGTTGAGATAAGGATTATAGTCAACATCCTCGAAATTCGGAGTCCATCCGTAATGCTTTGCCAGCAATTTGGTAAGAGTTGTTTTGCCGGCACCAATGTTTCCTGCTACTGCTATATGCATACCTCTAATTTTTTTGCGGTGCTAATTTATAGATTTTTTTACAATCGGCAGCTATTTTTCGACTTGAATTTTTCTGCATTCCAATTTATTTTCGACAAGTAAATAAAGCAGATCGTGTCTTATGCGGAACTTGTCGGCTTTTTGTCCGTTTGTTGGAATTGGAACCTTCTTGTCGTCGGCAACATCGTAAGCCATGATTTCTCCGCTGCGACTATAGTACAGGATGTCGTTGTCGATGCAGAAGTCGGCACATTCGCCGTCGGTTTCGATTGCGCGGTAGAAATTTCCGAATTTATCGAGAATAAGCACTTTGCCGTCGTCGGTAAGCAGAAAAATATAGTTTATCGATTCACGCATAGCCACCACATCGGCATCGCCAAGCCTGTCGTATATGTTGGTTCCCTGCTGCGACACCTCCAAGTTTGGATTTACCCTCCTTACGCATGAGTTCTGCCCATCGAACACCCAAAATCCTCCATACGACGACGAACAAACCACCTTTATATTATATAGTCCTGCATCGTCGAGCATCAAGGGACTAAGCAACTCGGCAAGTTTGCTGTCGAGATAAATCAGCTTGTTGAACTCGGAATAGAACACAATCACCTTGAACGGATTGGAAACATCGAGCGACGACATGCTTCCCGCCGGATAATTGTCGTAAGCGCAAAGAAAATTCATGTCGGCATCGTACTTCGCCACAACATTGTCCTTCACGAGGTAGATGTTGCCCAACCTATCGATATCGACAAATGAAGCATCAACATCGGTGCTGAACACGGCAGCATCCTGCGCTACCGCCACAAGCGACAGCACAACAACAATCAACGATGCAAAGATATTCTTCATGGCACAAAGGTAAGAAAATTTCAAGGATTAGCTTTGCTGATTTAAAAATTCAAGGATTCAAGGATTCAATAATTTGAAGATTTGAAAATTTTGCTTCGCTGAGCTGAAGGTTGTTTAATAAAGTTGATCATTAGATAATTGAATTTTTGAATTTTTAAATCATTAAATCCTCGTATGCGCTAGCCATAAAAAACCCGCCCAACGATTTGAGAGTCGTCGGGCGGAACCCTATGAAAAAAGCAAATTACTAACCAAATCTAATATCCCTTTCAGAAAAACAATTTCCAATCGAAATTTTTTTTATTTTTGCAAATCTAGCTGATCATAAAATCAAAATCGGCTACAAAGATAATTGTTTTTTTAATACAAATGGAAAAAATTACTATAATTGTCATGTTTTTGGGCGGTTTAATCTTCTTTAGCCACCTACTTAACAAGCTTTTTGACAAGACAAAAATACCAAATGTATTAATTTTAATTACTATTGGTATAATAATAGGATTTTTCATCGACAGCAAGATTTTTTTCGGAGAAGTTGGCCGTGTTTTCACAACTATAACCCTGATAATAATACTATTTGAAAGTGGTGTAGGACTAAAACTACAGGAACTAAAATCGTCAATTCTATCAGCGACGCTAGTGACCATCATCAACTTTATATTTTCTGCAGGCATAGTTACTGGCATAACCATGTGGCTTGCCGACTTTGATTTCACAACCGCGCTTTTCCTTGGCTCCATTCTCGGCGGCACCTCGTCGGCAGTGGTAATTCCTATGGTTCGCCAACTCAATATGGGACACAAAGCCGGCACCGTTTTGCTGCTCGAATCGGCATTTACCGACGTACTTTGCCTTGTTGTGGGCTTGGCAGTACTCGAAAGCATGAAAGCTGGCGACCTCGAGGCTACCGTGATCCTTGGCGACATGGCAAAGTCGTTCCTGCTGGCAATACTGCTAGGATTGTTCGGCGGTTTTGTCTGGAGCCTGCTGCTCAACTGGATCCGTGGAATAAAAAATTCGATGTTCACCACTTTGGCTTTGGTATTCATAATATACGGTTGCGCCGAACTACTCGGTCTCAACGGTGGAATTGCCGCACTGTCGTTCGGCATAGTGCTTGGCAACTCGGAATATTTCGACAAGATGAGGCTGTGGAAACGCATTTTCAAGATCGAAACCGCCAAACTCAACGACAACGAAAAGAACTTCTTTTCGGAAATAGTATTCGTACTGCAGACATATTTCTTCGTTTACATCGGAATTGTAATCGAGTTTGGCACACCTTTGATATATCTCATTTCCGTAATGATTGTATGTCTGGTAATTCTCACAAGAATTCCGACCGTACGCCTGCTTGTGCGAAAGGACTGCACTCCCGAAGACAAGCTTATGATGTCGATAATGATGCCCAAAGGACTTGTTCCCGCAATTTTGGCATCCATCCCGCTGCAGGAAGGTCTTCCGTACGGACAGGAAATCGCAGAAATAGGTTATGCGGTAGTACTGACAAGCATAATACTTTGCAGTCTGCTCATAATAATACTCGGCAAGAAAAAGAAAGCCAAAGCACAAGGGGACACAACAACAATACTTCCAATAGAAACTCAGACAGAAACCACCAATGAAAGCACAACAGAACCGACAAATCCCGAACAGCTACACGAGCCGGATAACAATTAAGTCGCTCGAAGGAGGAGGAAAACATCTTTTTGTAAAAAGCACAATTGCGGGAAAAAAGCATTTTATGCTGATTGACACCGGCTGCTCAAACACAGTTTTCGACAGTAGTGCCGAAATATTTTCGGGCATTCGTCTGCACGAAATAAAGGACAACGGGAAAAACTTCAGCCTCAACGCCGCAATCGACGATGTGAAAGTCGGGAAAATCAAGGATTTTGCAATTGGAAAATTCACGGTAAACATAACCCGTGGCGTGTTCATCAGCCTCGATCAAATAAACTCCCTCTACGAAAGCATGTTAGGCCAACGGATAATAGGCATTCTCGGCAGCGATTTCCTCAAAAAATACAAGGCTGTAATTGACTTTGGAACAGGGAATTTGACATTGAAAAAATAAAAAAAAATTAACCATCGTTCTTTTTGAAAAAAACACTATATTTGCGACCTTAAAAATTTTATGTAAACTTAGTAAAAAATTTAGTAAAAATGCGTAACAGAGGAGCGATTATTTTATTATCGGTACTGCTTGCAATCATCAGCTTGTACTACCTCTCCTTCACTTTCGTAGTGAACAAGGTAGAAGGCGATGCAGAAGAATACGCGCAAGCATACGTTGATAACGGAAATTATGGCAATCTTACAGATGCCGAGCGCAACAGCTTGATCGACAAGCAAAAGAAGGCATACTTGGATTCAGTTGACAACCAAGTGGTGTACAGACTTATTAGAAAATACACCTACAAGGATTGCAAGGAAAGAGAATTGAACTTAGGTTTGGACCTTAAGGGCGGTATGAATATTTCGATGGAAATTTCTGCAGAAGATGTGCTTTTGTCACTTGCAAGAGACAACAACGAACCAGCACTTCAGGCAGCAATCGAAAACGCCAGAAAGCAGACTTCTGACCAGACCGGTACCAGTTTCATCGAAACTTTCGGCAAGGCTTACAAGGAACTGCAGATGGCAGACAAGCCAGCTATGGCATTCCATTTCGCAACTTCGCAAAACCAGGACAAGATACAGATAACATCAACCGACGACGAAGTAATCGATTACTTGACAAAGGAATACGATGCTGCAATCGGTAATGCTTACGACGTTATCAACAAACGTATTGACCAGTTTGGCGTTGTTCAACCCAACATCCAGAAGGACGTTGCTGTAAAGGGTGTTTTCCACATCGAACTTCCAGGTATTAAGGATCCGGAACGTGTTGAAAAACTTTTGAAGCAGGCTGCTGTTCTCGAATTCTGGGAAACTTACAACTACGAAGAAATCCGTAGTGCACTCATCACTGCAGACCAAACAATCGTAGCATTGAAGAAGGCAGAAGCATCAAGAACCAGCACCAACGAACCTGTTGCAGAAACCGACACTACCGCTGTTGTTGCCGAAGCCGACACAACTGCTGTTGCCGATTCTACTGCAACCGAGGAAAACACTGCAGAAGCTACCACCGACAGCGAATATTCAATATTCAACCGTCTTATAGCTCAGGCAGGTGGACATACCGCTGGCGGTCCTGTTGTTGGTTTCGCAAAGAAAGCCGACATGGAATCAGTCATGGCCGACCTCAACCGCAAGGAAGTAAAGAGCATATTCAAGAAAGACCTCTCATTTGCATGGGGGTTCAAGGAACTCAAAGAGGCTCCCGGATACTACGAACTCATTGCTCTTAAGGCTTCGAAAGACGGCAAGGCTGCTCTCAACGGTGAAGTTGTTACCGATGCTCGTCAGGAATTCGGTCAGACCAGCGCAACCGCTGAAGTTTCGATGTCGATGAACAACACAGGTTCTACTCAGTGGGCAAGAATCACAAAGGAAAATGTTGGAAGATGCGTAGCTATCGTTCTCGATAACGCTGTATATTCTTACCCAAGAGTAAACGAAGAAATCAAGGGTGGACGTTCACAGATTACCGGCAACTTCACTCTCGAAGAGGCTACCGACTTGGCAAACGTTCTCAAGGCTGGTAAGATGACAGCTCCGGCAGTAATCCTTTCGAAGGAAGTTGTTGGTCCTTCACTTGGTCAGAAGGCTATCGATTCGGGTATGTACTCGTTCATCATCGCTTTCATCCTCGTACTTATCTACATGATTTTCTACTACAACAAGGCTGGTCTCGTTGCCGACGTTGCTCTTATCTGCAACCTCTTCCTCATTTTCGGTGTAATGGCATCGCTTGGTGCTGTTCTCACTCTCCCGGGTATCGCAGGTATGGTACTTACAATAGGTATGTCGGTCGATGCTAACGTTCTTATTTACGAGCGTATCCGCGAAGAAATGAGATCGGGCAAGATGATCAAGTCTGCTGTAGCTGATGGTTACAAGAACGCATATTCGGCAATCCTCGACTCCAACATCACTACTATTCTTATAGGTATAGTTCTTGCTTACTTTGGTGTTGGTCCTGTTAGAGGTTTCGCAACTACTCTTATTATAGGTATCCTCACATCATTGTTCACAGCTATCTTCATCACCCGTATCATCATCACCAAGATGCTTGATAAGGACAGAAAGTTTACTGTTGGCAACAAGCTCACAAACAATGCTTTCACCAACTTGCACTTCGACTTCCTCAAGGGTAGCAAGATTGCATTCATCATTTCTGGAACTTTGATAGTAGTTGGTATCATCTCATTGTGCACTTTAGGATTGAAGCAGGGTATCGACTTCACAGGTGGTCGTAACTATGTTGTTAAGTTCGAAAACAATGTTGTTCCCGAAGAAGTTGCCAATGCTCTTGAAGGTGTATATGGCGACCGTCCTATCGTTAAGACTTTCGGTGATGCAAACCAGGTTAAGATTACAACCCAGTACAAGATTGACCAGATAAAGGACAAGGCTGCTGGCGAAGAAGCCGACAACCTCCTCTACACTGGCTTGAAGAACGGCAAGTTCTTGCCCGAAGGCGTTGACGAACAGACATTCTTCGAACAATACCGTCAAACATCGCAGGTTGTAGGTCCTACAGTTGCCGACGACATCAAGACAAAGTCATCTGTTGCTATTCTCCTCGGACTTGTGGTAATGTTCCTCTACATCCTCCTCAGGTTCCGTAAGTGGCAGTACTCTCTCGGTGCAACCATCGCTTTGGTACACGACGTTTTGATAACCCTCGGCCTTTTCTCGTTGCTCTACGCTGTAATGCCGTTCAACATGGAAATCGACCAGGCATTCATCGCAGCAATCTTGACAATCGTAGGTTACTCTATCAACGATACCGTGGTTATCTTCGACCGTATCAGGGAATACACAGGACTCTATCCAAACCGCGACAGAAAGTCGGTTATCAACTCGGCAGTTAACAGCACGGTTGGTCGTACAATCAACACCTCAATGACAACCTTGGTGGTATTGCTCGCAATATTCATCTTCGGCGGTGAATCAATCAGAGGCTTCTGCTTCGCATTGCTCATCGGTGTTATCGTAGGTACATATTCGTCAATCTTCATCGCCTCCCCAATGGCTTACATCTTTGGCGTTGGCAAGAAGAAAGGAGAAGTAACGAAATAATAAAGATATTCAAAGAAAAGGCTGTAAAAACAGCCTTTTTCTTTATAATTAGCAAACAAATTCAAAAGAAGTATATATTATGAGACATTTAGTATTAATTTTAGCAGTATTCGCACTTGTAATGGTAGGCTGCAAAAAGGGTAAAACAGGACACGAAACCAAGACTGCCAAAGACGCCAACGGTTACAGCTACGAATATGTAGAAAACGACCCATCGGGAACAAGAATCTACACATTGGACAACGGTTTGAAAATATACCTTGCCGTAAACAAGGACGAACCGAGAATACAAACCTACATCGCAGTAAGAGCCGGTGCAAAGAACGACCCACGCGAAACAACAGGTCTTGCCCACTACTTCGAACACATGATGTTCAAGGGTAGCGATAAGATTGGAACAAAGGACTGGGAAAAAGAAAGCGTTCTCATTCAGGCAATCAGCGACAAGTTTGAAGAACACGCTGCCGAAACCGACCCGGAAAAGAAAGCTGCTATCTATGCTCAGATCGACAGCCTTTCGCAGGTTGCTTCGCAGTACGCAATCGCTAACGAGTACGACAAGATCTGCTCGATTCTCGGCGCTACAGGCACAAACGCTTGGACATCGTACGAAGAAACCGTTTATGTAAACGAAATTCCATCCAACGAAATCGACCGTTGGGCAAAGGTTGAGAGCGAAAGATTCGAAAACCTTGTTCTCCGTCTCTTCCACACCGAACTCGAAACAATTTTCGAAGAGTTCAACATGAACCAGGACCGCGACGGCCGCAGACTCAGCAACACCATTTTCGCAAAACTCTTCAAGAACCATCCTTACGGAACCGCTATCATCGGCAAGGGCGAACACTTGAAAAACCCGTCGATGGCAAACGTAATGAAGTTCAAGGCAAACTACTATGTTCCTAACAACATCGCAATATGTATGTCGGGTGACCTCGATTTCGAAGAAACCGTAAAGATTATCGACAAGTACTGGGGACACATGCAGAAGAACGACAACATTCCTGAATTTACCTACACTCCCGAAGAGGAACGTACTGCAGTAGAAGAATTCGAAATCCACGGACCAGAACCTGAAAATGTATGCGTTGTATGGCGTTCACAGGGTAACAAGTCACAGGAATCGAAATACTTATCTATGATTGGACAGATACTCTACAATGGCAAGGCTGGCCTTATGGACCTCGACCTCAACACCGCTCAGAAGGTAATGCGCGCATACGCATACGGCTATTCTCTCAACGACTACGGAATGTTCGAAATGGTTGGTATGCCACGCGATGGTCAGAGCCTCGAAGAAGTTAAGGACTTGCTTATGGCAGAACTCGAAAAGATTAAGAAGGGTGAATTCGACGAATGGCTGCTCGAAGCTATTGTAAACGAAATGAAACTCGATCAGATTAAGCAGATTGAAGGCAATAGAATAGCTTATTCGTTTGTAAACTCATTCATCTCTCAGACTCCTTGGGAAGAAGAAATCTTCGACATCGAGAACTACGAAAAGATGACAAAGGACGAACTTGTAAAGTTTGCAAACGAATTCTTCAAGGACAACTACCTTGTTGCCTACAAGCGCATGGGCGAACCCGACAACGTAATGCACGTTGACAAGCCAGCCATCACTCAGCTCAACATCGACCGCGGAAGCGAATCGGCATTCGTAACCGAACTCAAGAAGCAGGAACCTGCTGCTATCAGCCCCGAATTTGTTGACTACAAGGCAAAAATCCAAACTACCGACATTGCAAAGGATTTGCCAATGAGCTACATTAAGAACGAAACAAATGAATTGTTCTCATTGTACTACATTCTCGATATGGGTAAGGACAACGACAAGAAATTGGCTCTCGCAGTCGATTATCTCGACTACCTCGGCACTACAGAAAAAACTGTTGACGATTTGGCAAAAGAATGGTATCGTCTCGGTTGCAACTTCTATGTAAGCAGCGGTTCAGACAGATGCTATGTTTACATCAGCGGTCTCGACGAGAACCTTGAAACTGCAATGAAGCTTATGGAAGAAATCCTTGCAAACGTTAAGCCCGACAAGGAAGTTTACGACGAATATGTAAACAGCATCCTTAAGGGACGTGCCAACAATAAGCTTAACAAGAATGCTATCCTTGGCGGTCTTGTTTCACGTTCGAAGTATGGCGAGGAATCACGCTTCACAAACAACCTCAGCGAGGAAGAACTTAAAGCAATCGACCCCGAAGAACTTACCAATATTATAAAAGGTATGCTCAACTACAAGCACCAAATCTTCTACTATGGTCCGCGCAAGATGGACGATGTTGTTAAAGTTATAAAGGAAAACCACAACGTTTCTGGCGAATACAAGGATTATCCAGAAGCAAAGAAGTATGTAGAACGCGACTACGACAAGCCACAGGTTCTCTTTGTAAACTACCCGATGACACAGGTATTCATCGAATTGGTTTCGAAGGATGTTAAGTTCGACAAGTCGTTGATGCCAATTTCGACAATGTTCAACGAATACTACGGTGGTTCGATGTCGAGCATAGTATTCCAGGAAATCCGCGAAGCAAAGAGCTTGGCATACGGCTGCTACGCAGGCTACAACGAAGCATCTAAGATTGATGAATCCAACTACGTAATCGGCTACCTCAGCACCCAGCCCGACAAGATGAAGGAAGCTCTCGAAGCTCTTGGCGAACTCATGAACGAACTCAAGCAGTCGCCCGAATCGTTCGAAATCAGCCGTCAGGCAATTATCAGCCAGATTAACACCGAAAGAATCATAAAGAGCGGTATCTTCTGGAACTATCTTGCAAATAAGGAACTCGGAATCGAAAACGACTACCGCAAGGAAGTTTACGATGCAGTAAAGAACTTCACTCTCGAAGATGCAACCAAGTTCTTCAACGAACACATCACCGGCAAGACCTTCGATATCATGATTGTTGGTCCGAAGGAAAAGGTTGATTTCAACCTACTCAAGACTTACGGTGACGTTAAGGAACTAACAGTTGACGAAGTTTTCAACTACTAATAGTATATTTTTAAAGAAAAATACTATTTCACTAATATCATTGATTTTTATACATAAAAGAAGGCGTTGCATAACAACGCCTTCTTTTGTTTTATAAGTAAAACCAAGTTGGATGCTATTTTCAAAAAAAAAAGTTAATAAAAATGCCAATGTTAAAAAATAAGTCTATCTTTGCAGCTAGAAAAGATGTGAAAATTTAATTAATTATTGTATAACTTAAAATTTTAGAACATGAAAAACTTAAAAATTGCTATGATTTTGGTTGCTGCTGTTGCATTATTCTGCAGCTGCGGTAAAGAAAAGACTGTTGATGTCACAATGACTGAAAAGAACGAAACCCTTACTTACGACCTTTCTTCTGCAGCATCTTTGCCTATCTCAATCACCTGCACAGTAACTGCTGACCTTGGTATCAAGACTATCGACGTTAAGAGAGAGATTATGAACGGTGACTCAGTTGTTAAGACTGTTAATTACGAATTCGAAGAAGAATTTGTTAATTCTTACGTAGGCGAACCAAGCTTCAAATTCGAAATTCCTGACACTTTGTTGAAGGCTGATCTTGCAAAAGACTACACTGTTGTTTACACTGTAAACGCTACCGACAAGAAGGACAACCCAGGAAGCAAAACTTGGACTATCACTATTACAGAAACTGCTACTCCTATCTCAGCTAACTGGAGCGAAGTTATTTACTTGACCCGTCCAAGTTCAGTAACTAGCCAGATGTCCGCAATCGATGGTACTATTATCAGAGAATCTGAAAATACTACTTTTGGTGTTAAAATGACAAACACTCAAACTGGTACAGCTGCTAAAGCAGAAAAAACAGAAAACTGCGCAGGTTTTGTAATTGTTGACACCGATGAATTCGCAAACGTAGAAGCTTTGGCTGCTGCTTACGAAGCAGGTACAGTTACTGAAACTTTGATGTTAGACTTTGACTACTTGGATAAGGCTTATACCGTAATGAACTTCATTTCTAAGGTTGACAACACCTATGTATTGGTAAAATACTCTAAAGGCTTCGTTTATGCAAGCAACCATAATGGAAGCCAGGGACAAGTTTTCGGTTTCCAATACAAGAAGGCTGAAACTCCTGCTCCAGCAGCAAAGTAATTTGAACATCTAAATTAAAAACATAAGAGGCTCGATTTTCGAGCCTCTTTTTTTGTGTCCAATTGACAAAAAAAGAGGTTTCCATACGGAAACCTCCAAATTATTTTTTCTTCAATATATTAAATCTCTTCGGAAGATATTGCCTTCAATCCTGGCAATTCCTTGCCCTCAATGTACTCGAGCAAAGCGCCACCAGCAGTTGATGCGTAGCTAATCTTTTCGCTTAAGTTAAACTTGTTGAGTGCTGCAATACTATCGCCACCTCCTACAAGGGTAAATGCGCCAAGTTCGGTAGCACGGCAAACTGCCAAGGCAACCTTCATGGTTCCGTTGCTGAAGTGTTCCATCTCGAACACGCCCATAGGTCCGTTCCAAAGGATGGTCTTTGAGTTTTCGATAACCTCGGTGTAACGCTGTATGGTCTTCACACCCATATCCATGCCTTCCCAACCGTCGGGAACATTACGAACATCTGCCATGTGAATATTGGCTTCGTTGTCGAACTTGTCGCCTATCATGCAGTCAACCGGCAAATAAAGGTTTACATTCAACTTCTTTGCCATATCGAGGATTTCGTTTGCAATAGGAATGCAATCGTCTTCTGCCAGCGAACGTCCAATGTTTCCTCCCATAGCCTTGATGAAAGTATAGGAAATACCGCCACCTACTATAAGATTGTCAACTTTGGTAATCAACGACTTGATAATATCAATCTTGGTCGAAATCTTTGAACCGCCAACGATTGCCGTAACGGGCTTTTCTCCAGTTGTAAGCACCTTGTTGATGTTGTTCACTTCGTTTTCAACCAAGTATCCGAGCATCTTGTCCTTCGGGAAGTATTTTGCAACATAGTATGTAGATGCATGTGCACGATGAGCAGTACCAAAAGCATCGTTTACGTAGCAGTCGCCATACGAAGCAAGAGTCTTTACAAACTCCTTCTGCGATTCCTTTACAGCGGCCTTTGCAGCCTTCTTTTCTTCGTCAGAAGCATCATCAGCCAATCCACGTGGCTTGCCTTCCTCCTCGGCATAGAAACGCAGATTTTCGAGCAACAAAGCTTCGCCTGGCTTCAATGCTGCAGCCTGTGCCTGAGCCTTCTGGCAGTCATCGGCAAACTGTACGGGAACACCTAGGCATTCGCTTACATGCTTAACAATGTGCTTGAGCGAGAACTTATTGTCAACTTTCTTCGGACGACCTAAGTGCGACATCATAATTACGGCGCCACCATCCTTCAAAATCTTCTTAATTGTCGGAACTTCGCAAACTATACGAGTGTCGTCGGTAATGTTGAAATTCTCGTCCAGCGGAACATTGAAATCAACACGCAACAAAACTTTCTTTCCGTTGAAATTGTACTTATCGATGGTATAACCGTCCTTTGGTGCCTCATCGGTATGTACGACCTTTCTTTCGGCCTTCTCGACGAGTTTTCCGTCTTCGAGGAAGAACATTCCACCTTCGAGCCCATAACGCAATATTGCAGCCTTAGTGTCATTGCCATCAACTACTGTTCTAAGTCCGTTAGCGGTACCACGTGCAGCAGCAAGAGCTGTCTTGTAAGTTCCGTATGCAAAATGTGGCATTTCCGTATGCCCCAAAGTTCCGTTCCAGATGAAAGTCTTTGCTCCTTCTATCTTCTCGGCAAAAATGTCAACAGTTTTTACACCAATATCCATGATGAGACGAGCATCGGGAATTTCATCAATTTTTACATGCTCGATATTGGAGTCGTTAGCCTCCTTATCGGCAACATAGCAGTCAACAGGCAAACAGATTTTGCCAGCATACTTAGCAAGAATTTCCTTTGCACTAGCTACGCAACCGTCGCACACAGAGGAATTGCCTACATTGTATCCTTTTGCCTTTGCAAACGGAGCAACCAACGCACCTCCTACAAGAATATTGTCAACATCAGAAGCTATGCATTCAATAGCTTCCATCTGCTCTTTTATCTTGTCGCCACCAAGCAAAACAGTAATCGGATGCTCAGCATTCTGAAGCATCACTTTCAAATTATTATGTTTATCCATATAGTATATTTTATTGTTTTTGTTATCCCACAAACTTAATAAAAATAATCATTCTCACGAAACATTTTTATTACAAAAAAAAGCCGCATCATCAGGATACGGCTTTCACTAATTCTGGAAAGAATTATTATTTCTTTGTCAATGCTTCGTAAGCAGCTGCATCGAGAAGACCGTTTGCCTGTGAAGGATCGGTCATTCTGATCTTAATCAACCAGCCGTTTTCGTATGCATCGTCCTTCAACATTTCAGGATTGTCGAGAGCGTCCTGATTAACTTCGAGAACTTCGCCCGATACAGGCATATAAACTTTCGATGCTACCTTTGATGCTTCAATTACACCAAATTCTTCACCCTTTTCAAGAGTTTCACCTTCAACCTCAATTTCAATATAAATAAGGTCGTTCAATTCTGATACTGCGAAATCGGTAATACCAATATAAGCCTCTTCGCCATTAACGCGCAACCATTCGTGTGATTCTGCGTACTTTAATTCTTTTGGAAATGCCATCTTTATTTATTTTTAATGTTAATACAAAATTCGTTCGCCAAAAATAACACTATTTTATCATGTAGCAAGAGTAAATCTGAGAGTAATTCCAACTTTTGCATTTGTTGTCTTGAATGCTGTTCCGACAATAGGATTGTTTAAGCTATGATCGTAGAACAAACTTACATTAAATCTATTGCTAAGTACATAATCTACAGATAGTTTCAATGTGTACATGATAGCACCTGAGGTAGGTTGATCCTGCGATTCCTCGAGTTTTCTAATCATAGTTATCTGCTTACGAGTCGAAAAATCGAGACGCAAATTGAGGTCGCTCTTTAAATTCCGCTTTCTGCCTGCCACATTAAGTACTAGTTCAACATCCTTGAACCTATATCCCGCACCTATTACAAGCTCGTTGTTCTTGACCTCGGTAAGCTGGTTGTTGGAGAAACTCATTGTAAGATTACGGGTCTTTTTTATTTCAACCTTTGCGGTAAGGCTGTTCACGAGCATCATGTCGAACGAAATCAATGGGCTAAGTTGCTCGCTTATGCTTATGCCATTTACAACGTAACGTGAATAGAAATTGTCGAGAGCATCGCGAATCTGGTTAAGACCGCTTTCATCGGGATCGTACTCGTTGGACAGACGGGTCTGGAACGAACCGATGTTGTAGGTTGACCTATACGAATGCTTTACACTTACCGAACGGAAAATCTTCTTTAGCTTCGGAATCTTTCCAAGTCCGTCATATACAATTTGCCACTGCGGAAGTGCCGACCACAAGCCTGGTATGGTGTTCAGAGTTACCTTTTTGGGATCGGCACCTGTATATGCTGCAAAGAATGCCGGAATAAGGACATCCTGAGAGGTTTTGCCGAAACCGCTCGGGAAACCGTCGGCATCAACATCCGATGCAGAATAGCCAGGACGCTGCTTAGCAAGACGTTCTGCTATTATTATCCTATTCTCGGAGAACTTGGTGAATGTTTCCGACACATAGTTCTCAGATTTAAATTTCTCGAATGCCGACTTTATTGTTATTGTTGACATTGAGAAACTACCACTCGATGATGGATTAAGACCACGGAACGTTCCAACTCCTGTTTCAGGATCTATGCCATACCTATAATATTTAGTGCTATTCTCCGAATAGTTATGCAACATGGTTAGGTCGATCTTAAGGTCGCGAACCGGCTCAAGAGAAGCTCTGAAATTCCAGTTGCGCGAATGATTCTGAGTATATGCCTGAACCACCGATGTGTCCTTTGTTACAAGGTTGTGTTCGCAGGCCCATTCGCCAAAATCTTTCACCTGCCAGCCTATTACAAACGGGAATGTAGGCGCGATAACCGAGGGCTGCTCGCCAAACATAGCCACATCGGGAGTGTATTTCGACATACCTATAAGTTTGGTTTTGCCCATATATCCTGGCAACAACGTTCCGTTTGTCTCACTCAAATTGGCCGAAACCGTCTTTACACTCATGAGAACCACAAGCATATTATCGACAATTTTCTTGAATACCGAATCCTTCTTGTCGCGTTTGCCTGTTACAACAACCTTTGCTCCCTCTACATCCTTTTCCACTGTAAACGAAAGCTTGTTTTCGTCTATTACCTCTATTTCCGATTTCACGGGACGTCCCCTGTCGTCGGTAACTTTTATCGATACGGTCTTTGTCTTAAGCTTGTGGTTTATAGTCTTTTTCTTTCCTGCTGTAAGTTTTCCGACATTTTCTTCGAAAGTAACAGTTTCGACTTCTTTTTTCTTGTTCGAAGCACGTCCACGGTATTTGTTATTTACTTCCTTCAGGTACTTTACTTTATTGTACAAGTTCAAAAGATTGAACTGAGTACTTGCCGACATGGTGTTTGCATTCTGTACGGTATTACCAATGTTAAGCGTGTCGGCGGTTATGGCTCCTGCAGTCCAGTTGTACGAACCCTGATACCTTACGCTTGCCGAAATCCAGTCGAAAATAGGTATTTTGTTGATTGGCAATGTATATGACAAGCTCCACTGTTGATAGAAACTTGTATTTCTACCCAGTTTCTTGAAATTCTTCCAGATAGAATCCATCTTTTGTTCATAGTCGGCATCGCCCTTGTAAAGTCGGCCTTCGGGCTCGTCGATACGGGCATTGTTGGTTGCTGTGTATTCGAACTTGAGAGCTTTTGTGATATTGTACTTGAAGTCGTACTGGCGAATCAAAGTGAAGTCCTTGATAACGCTTATAGGCAGAGCGTACGACGGGTCGTAAACATTTCGTATCTGTGTTTCACCGTACTGACGGTTTAGGTTTGTACGGAACGACAACTGCGACGGCAGATAGTAGAAATTGGCATCGTGCAATATCTTGAAAGCCTTTTTCTTGAACAGCTTCACGTTCTTAAACGGCTCCACAATCTTTGGCGTTGCATTGTAGTTGTAGAATATAGAAGCCGAATGTGTAACCGTAGTACGGAAAACTGTATTTGGATCGCGTTGGAAAACATTGTTGTAACCATAACTCAACGACCAGTTCGACAAATTATAAATATGCGGTTTCTGTCCCTGCTTACCTCCCACTTTCACATTGGTAAGGTTAACGCTAGTACGCTTTACATAATCCTGCGACAAATGCTTAATGCTATCCTTGTATTCCTTGGAAATATCGGGATTCTTAAGCGTGTTCTTCATAAGCACATCGGGGCTCAACGGGTCGTACTCTGGATTCGACACATTCTCCGAAACAGCGACATACAAAGGAATCCTTACATTGAATCTCTCTGGGAAGAATTTTCCAAATTCGAAACTCGATGAGAAGTCGTACTGGTTTATCTCCTCGGTAAGACGTTCCTTTATTGTTGAGTTCAAAGCTCCAAATCCAGGTTTCTTGGTCGTTCCCGAAAGAGTAACTGTACCAAAGTCGGCAAGTTTAGCCGTTGCTCTTGCTGTAGCTGCCCAACCTCCCTTTTCGTTGAAATTGGTAAGCCTGAGTTCGTTTACCCAAACTTCGGCACTCTTTGGTTGTCCGTCGTCGGCTCCATTTAGCGTTACCTGCTTCGGATTGCGTACTCCTATCATAATCGTCTGTACGTTCGACAGGTTTGGATTACCCATAATGCTTATGCGACCGCGCTCATTCATCTCATAATACAATTTGGTAAGACCAACGTTTTGATCACCAAGACGAATCAACTCGTTACGGTTTTCCTTGACCTTAGTAAGGTCTTCAAACAATATGTTGATATCGTTCTCCTCCGGCCAAACAATATACCTGTCGGGAGATTCTTCGTTGTCGCCAGAATAATAGCCTGGAGGCGTTACCTTCAGCGGTACTTCGTACTCGTAATAGTTGTTCTTGTAGTCGGTTCCAAGCCTTACGAAAATGCTTACATCACCGTCCTTTATTTCGGGCTTGTCCACAAGCGATTCCACATGGACAAACATCTGCATTTTCAAGTATTTCCTTACATCAAGATACACATTCTTGTAAACTGCCCTTGCATCTCCGTCGGCTAAGTCGATGACTTTAATAGTCATTGCCTGCTCGTTGAGCTGCTGGAACTGTGGATTCATGGTATTCTGCTCGCGAGTGACACCTGGAGGCAACACATAGTTTACAGGAGTACGACTTGCATTTTCCTCTATGTTCACCGCCGACACATCGAACGATGTATTTTCAAGTTCTTCGACTATATATTCGCCTGGCTGCATGAAAGAATCGTCGTATTTGCGCCATTCACCACGAACAAGGTCTAATGTTCCAAAACGAAGACATGTTGTTGTGTCGAAGTTTGTCATGAACATTCTCATGAAACGTATCGACTTGAAATCGGATATTGAACCTATTTTCCTTGTATATTCGGAAATAGGAATTTTGAACTGATACCAAGTAACCTTCGAAACTTCATCGTTGGCAAGAGTTACTGAAACAGTAGTCTTGTCGGCAATATAGTTCTGACCAACAACGAGATCCTGCGGACGAATACTTACACGGTATTGGAAGAAGTTCTCCGACTCGCTCAAGGTATTGTCTCGATTTATATCCTCCACATCGGGAACAGTCGTCGAGTTTGTTATGTAAGATTCTGTCTGGTATTCGCGAGGAATTGAGTTTCCTTCGAGTCCGTTGAAATGCTTATATCTCTGAAGTATATTTAGTCCGAGCTGGTCGTAGTCGGTACCCTTGTAATGGTGGAAATTATCGGAAGACGGGTCGGCAAGAGCCATCTGGTATGCCTCCGAATTTTCACCAAACATAGTTTTCACCTGCTCAAGGTATTCGCTGAAGAAAGTCTGCTCGTTTTCGGAATTCAAACCATCGAAACCGACATCTTGAGCAAAACGTATCTCGGCTGAGTTGTCGAATGCGCTTACGAGAGCCTGTGTGCTTGGAACAATACCCCAAACGGTGGTATCTACCGGATTGGTAAGCGATGGAGCAGGCAATCCTTGCTCAAACGACTTACGACCATCCTTAAGAATATCTTCACTTACATCACCAAGGTTGAAATACAAATCACCGCCAGGATTTGCTGAATCCTCCACAAACGGATCCATCATCCAAAACTCAATGTACTCGATGTTTGCATCCTCAAAGTCAGTTGTTGTAAGCTGTCGCTGGATACCAGCCCAACGCTTGCGCGGATTCTCGAGATGTCCCAACGCATTCATACCCTCTACATCGTAGTTATAAGGACCTTTTTCGTTAGGATAGAACACCACATTGAGTGGTGCCAAGTTCTTTGGGATATTCGAGGTCTCGCTGTCGCGATTGGGGAAAAGTTCCTTTTCGTAAACAAGTCGTGTATAATGACTCGACCTGTCTTCAATGCTTATCGGAGAACTACTCTCATGAAGAGTCTGGTCAACCACAAACCATGACAGCAAACCTCTGTTCTTACCATAGTTCAGATTGTTTATCAGCGAACTTTCGGGGAACAACAACGAATCGGTAGGAGTACTTGCAAGTGACCAACTTACATAGCTTTTCACATCGTTCGTTATCTTCGAACTTTCGAAATCGTCAATGTATGCAGCACCTTCCTTGCCAATTGCCTTTGAGTGACCTGGTATGAGCTGTGCAAACTCAGCATTGAAGGTTATAGTTGACATTTCCTTTGTCTGAATCAACGGCAGAAAATCGATAGCCTTGGTAAGGAAAGGAAAATCTGTTCTATACGAAAGATTTGCTCCCCAAATAGTGTTCGACAAAGGTTCTTCTCCGATATTAACCTTTGGTGTCATCGGCTTTTCCTTCAGATGCAATATTGTTGCTCCTATATTGAAGTTATTGGAAAAGTCGTAGTTTGCATGCAAACCAGTAAGCACTTTTGTCTGCATGGTTCCCACCGAATTGCTCTCAAGGTTGATTGAGATTGGTGTTCCCGCTTCCAAGATGCCTTGATTCAATATCTTAACCCTACCGAGGTTATAATCCACAGTATAATCGACATTTTCAACCAACAATGTAGAACCGGCAGTAACAGATACACTACCCTGCGGCACATTGATTGCGTTCAGTGAAATTTCGCTGCTGCTTGTCGATTTGTATTTTCCCTTCAACTTAAATTTGTTCTTTTCTGCAAGTTGCTGGGCTTTGCTCTTGGTACTATCGTATAGCTCAGTGAAAACATAGTCGTTGGCTACATTGGCAAGGGCACTATTTCCTCCCGTAATCTTATCATACAAATACGAACCGAAAGGCTCACGCACAGGGAAAATAATTCGTCCACCAGACGAGCTTATTGTAAAATTCTCAACGTAGTCGAACATTCCATCTGGATAAGGGTCGTTCTGACTATTCAGGTTATCAAGGCCCAATACTTGCAGCAATTGCACACTATCGATTTCTCCTGCCGGAATGTATGTGAGATCGGTACCCGTCTTATCGTTGGTGAAAAGAATGTCGAGTTTAAAATCGTCTCTCGTAAGCTGGTATGCTCCGATGTTATACATGTTTTTCATCATGAGGTCCCAGTTCTTCTTACTCGGCGTAAACGACGAACTCTTCAGAAGTTTTACCACCAAAGTCTGCGGAGCTGCTATTGCCGAATTGGAGAATTCACCGACAGTATAAACCTCACCGCCAACAGTATATTCGTAGGCTACTGCCAGCACCTGATCGGCATTAAGCTTATTGTTGAGCGATATGTAACCCAACTGCGAGTTCAAGGTATATTCAGAAGAACTCAACAAGCGCGCCGACTCTATCTTTTCAAAATCGGTACCACCCGACATTTGAAGATTTTGCAATACACTGCTAACCATGTTTATGTCCCTGATATCGGGATAATCCTCGGCTAAATTTCCAAGAATATTGATATTGTTGGCTGGTGGGTAAGTGGTAAAGTTAGTAAACGAATTGCCTACATACATCGACTGTATGTCGTTGCTGTTTGATTCGCCAAGGTCAACAAGTGCGATAATATTACGGGCATCGGTATAGTTTCCTGTCTTGTTGGTAACCCAAACTTCCACACGGTTTATTGTGACTCCGCTCGTAATTACAGGCAGGTTGGCCATAGAGCGGTCGTAATTCTCTTTGAAGTAGTGCGACAAGAAGAAGTGCTTGTTCTCTTCGTAGTTGTCGGCCTTTATTTCAAAATCTTTGGTTGTGCTTCCACCTTCAACATTTATGGTTGATGTTTCACTTTTCTTTTGCGATAGCAAACCAGTAAGGGTAAGCTTTCCGAACTTCAGTTCTGTCTTAACACCAAAAAGGCTCTGGCTTCCCTGAATGAGGGTACCAGTTAGTGGCAACGACACATTACCAGCTTCTATCTTCTGTATAATCTCATCATCGTCGCCAGTATATTCTATTTTCACATTGTTTTCGAAATCGAACGAGGCTTCGGTATCGTATGAAATATTAACTTTCATCTTCGTTCCTACCTGACCTACAACGTTCATCTGGATCTTCTCGTCGAAATCGAGATTTATCTGGCGTTGTTGCTTGGCGTCGAGTGCCGGATTATCGGTTCTGCTGTATTCGAGTCCGAGTGTAAGTTCTGCCGAACCTTGCGGCTTTATGTCAATGACATTGCCGCCGAATATACGGTCGAAAATTTCTCCACCTACTTCGAGCTTTGGAATAAGGTTGCTGTTCATCTCCTGATTCAACTCGCGATTTTTTCTAGCGCGCTGTTGCCAGTATGAGTTCATAGCCTTTTCGAAGTTGTAGTTTACATAGTCGTCGAACGGCATATTGTATGGCGTACCTATTGGCATACCATCGACATTTTTCTGGAAGTTGTAACTGTCGGTTTCGGGATCATATTCGACCGATGTGCTTACGCTTGCCGGATCGGAACCATAAAGAGGGCTGTTGTCGGTGTTGTCTGATGGGTTGACATTTTCTTTAGGCAAAGGGAACTTTGCATTGCTACCTTCGGTCTTGGTGGTATCGTCGTCGGGACCAGGCACTTCGGACAATGCCTGCAACGAACGATAGCGACCGCCACCGTTTCTTGCATTAGACGGCACAAAGGCCACGATTAACATCGCAGCCATAAGTCCACCCACCAAAGTATATTTTAATATTCTACCGAACAATGTTCTTTTCTACAAATAATTCAACGCCAACTTGATAACTGTTTCGAGAGAAGCATCCGGCTTTTCTTTCAACACTTTATCAAGCACTCTTTCCACCGCAGCCTTCGAGAAGCCAAGGGTATTCAATGTTAATAACGCATCTTTTTTGATTGTATTGTCCGAAGCAGCAAAAATTTCTGCTGTATCGTACTCTCCCGACAAATTTATCTTATCCTTTAAGTCTATAATGATACGCTGGGCTGTCTTTGCACCTATACCTTTTACGCTCTTCAGCTTGACAAGATTTTCGCTAAGTATTGCATTTGTCAACTCCTGAGGCGTGAGCGACGACAATATCAGACGAGCTGTATTCGGACCCACTCCGTTAACTGTAATCAATTGACGGAAAAGCTCGCGCTCCACTTTTGTAACAAACCCGAATAGCAAATGAGCGTCTTCTCTAACAACTTGATGTAGATATAATTGTGTCTGCTCTCCCTGTATCATGGAAGAATAGGAAGTGAGGCTTATATTCACAAAATAGCCTATGCCGCCAACTTCAACCACTGCGTAAGCTGGATTAAGTTCTACGACAAGACCTTTTACGTATTCGTACATAGTTATCCTAAAATAAATTAAGGCGCAAAATTAATATTTTCTCCGAGAACTGGCAATGGATAAAATTGATATGTTTCTGGTTTCAAAATTTCTGGTTTCTAGTTTCAAGTTTCTAGGTGGTTTGAAATTGTTCCAATTTCCAAAACATCATAAACTTAATAATAAAAAACATCAAACTGCGAAACATTACTCACAGAAACGTGAAACATGAAATGGCGGCAGCCATTAAAACATGAAACTTAGAAACGCCGAAGGCATTGAAACTCAGTTCTAAAAAGGCAAAACCTTTTTAGAACTGATAGCTTACTTTTACAACCGGATTGGAATAGATTGAGTACATCGACTCATCGAAATTGTACATCACCGACAGCACCATGTACGACCGCTGTCCTATGGGGACCTGAAAGCCCAGTCCGAGCATTGGCGAGGCAATCCACATAGGTTCTTCGCCCGAAAGCGCCGTATAGAACTTGCCCATGTTGGTGTATGAAAATTGCCCGTAAATGAGTATGCCCATGTCAGTACCAATAAACGGTATAAGTTCTCCAAGGCTTTTTATCACTGTGAAACTGGCAAACACCGAGCCACCAAAAATACTTCCCTTAAAATTGTAATACTCAGAATAGACAAACATATAGTCGATGCCAACGCCTGCCGAAAGCCTGTTTGTTATCCTATAACCGACCTCGGGGCTTAGCGAAATCTGTGTCACCGTACCGAAACCCATGTCGAGGTTACCACCCCAAAATATACGTTGCACCGGCGATGGCGGTGGCTCCTTCTCGAGATACTGCGCACTAAGTACCATTGTAAACAACGATAGCAATATGGACAGCAGTATCTTCTTCATTACTAATTCTTTATTATTGAATTATATAAAGCCTCCTCGATATTGGTACGTATGTTCTGCTTCATAATTTTCGTGTTTTCGGAACTTGTATAAACACGATTTGTAAGAACAACTACAGCCATATTGTATTCGGGATCGGCCCATACCAAGGTGCCTGTGTATCCTGTATGACCAAACGACTTGTCCGACGAACTTTTGCTCCCGTTTCCCTTCGAGCGATCGGGCACAGGCTTGTCCCAGCACAAGGCACGACGGCAGAATGTCGGTTCATAATAATATTCGGTAAAACGTTGTACGGCTGTATCTGAAAAATATTGAACGCCACCGTACTTACCATTTTCGAGATAGATTTCCATTATCTTGGCAAGGTCGTTGGCATTGCCAAACAGACCAGCATGTCCCGACACTCCGCCAAGCATTGCCGCCGCCTGGTCGTGAACATGGCCGTGAAGCTGTTGCATACGGAAATAATTGTCATCCTCTGTAGGAACTATCTGTTCCAGCTTGTATCTGTCCAACGGATTGAAACACAGCGAGTATGCTCCTAATGGTTTGAAAACATTTCTATATGTATAATCAACATAATCTTCTCCTGAAATTTCCTTGATGACGTATGGCATAACAATGAAGCCGAGGTCGGAATAAACGTACTTGCCCTTGTTTTCCAACGCCGACTCGCGTATGAGACGGAACATTTCGTCCTTGTACGACTTTGCCATATAGAGGTCGTCGGCAACTTGAATGGAATATTTATCCGACTTGGTATCGCTGTAAATCTTAGGATACATTTCCTCGTCCATGGTCTTCTTGTAGAACGGAATCCACGACCTTAATCCAGCCCTGTGCGTAAGCACCTGCCAAAATGTAAGGTGCGACTTGTTGGAATTTTTCCACACATCGTAATAGTCGGAAACCTTATCAGTAATCTTGAACTTACCTTCATCGTAAAGCATTATGATGTCGGAAGTTGTGGCAATTACCTTGGTGAGAGAAGCAAGGTCGTAAACATCGAAGTCATCAACCTTTATATCTTCATCGTAAGTGTGGTATCCCATTGATTTTTGGTATATTACGATTCCATTTCGCACAAGTACAACTTGTCCGCCCGGATATGCCTTGGTATGAATACCGCTCTTGAAAATTGAATCAACCTTATGGATTACTTCGGAACTTACACCTGCATCCTCAGGAATTTTTGAATATTTAAGACGTATTTTCTGTGTCTGCTCGCCCATGCCCTCTTTTATATTCTCGGTAGGTGAAACAGGCAACACTCCGCATGCAGGGATTCCACCAAATACAAGCTGAGCCGAAAAATCGTTTGTTATCTCCCAATCGTTGTACGAAACAATTATTGATTTTGCCTTGTCGATGTTCTTAAAATATGCTAGTCCGTAGGGGTTAGCAAATAGGTCGAAGACCACATTTTCGCAATTTGCAAGAATTTCGTCAACAGCATCCATTGTCGCCTGCGAAATTCCGAATTTCTTAGCTACCGAGCGCTGATTATTGCTATGTACACTCACTATGACGATATCGTATGCCGCCAGTTTTTTCTTACGCTGCTCTGCTGTCAATCCTTTAAAATCCTTGGAAAACACAAAGTTCTTTACATCAGCATAATAACGCAATCTTTTCTGGAAAAAGGTCGGCTCGGTGCTCTCGAAAGATATTGAAGCTATTTTAACAGAATCAAGCCTTTGCAAAGGTACCAGCGAATCCTGATTTTTTGCAAGAGTCAGAGCATTTTCAATCAGATGCTGCTGCATAAGGCGAGCTTGTACATCGTTAAGGTCAGAATGCACATTTTTCGAAGAAATAGGCTCATAACCTTTGTTAAGCCCAAGGCGCAACTTGGTAAGCAACACGCGGTTACAAGCTTCATCAATATCGCGTTCCGAAATTTTGCCCTCGTCGATTGCCGACTTCAACTTTTCAATAACATCCTTCACATCGGTTGGGAACATAATCATGTCGTTGCCAGCTAGCAAAGCCATCACGTCGGCTTCGTTACCCTTAAAATAGTTCACTATACCACCCATGTTCATTGCATCGGAGAACACCATTCCGTGGAAGTTTACATCTTTTCGCAACACCTCTTTTATTGCCTTTGGCGATAGCGTTGCAGGAAGATTTTCGGTGGGATCGATTGAAGGTATGAAAAGGTGAGAAACCATCATACCGCCAACACCTTTCTCCGACAAATAGCGGAAAGGATATAATTCTATAGAATCGAGCCTGTCGCGGTCGTGCGTGATAACAGGCATAGCCTTGTGTGAATCGACATTGGTATCGCCGTGACCTGGGAAATGCTTACCAACAGCCAACACACCATTATCTTGCATTCCCTTGGCATACATCCAGCCTTTTTCGGCAACATTGTACTTGTTTTCGCCAAATGAACGGTCGTTTATAACCGGATTTGCAGGATTTACGTTTACATCTAAAACCGGTGCAAAGTTTACGTTGGCTCCTACTCGCTTTAGCTGACGTGCATATTCGGCGCCCATGTCATATACCAGCGCATTGTTGGTAATTGCACCCACAAGCATCTGTCGCGGATACATCACCACGCTGTCGAGACGCATGCTTAACGACCACTCGGCATCCATACCAACAAGCAGCGGGACCTTGCTAACTTTTTGCAGACGGTTTACAAGATTTATCTGACGACCAGGACCTCCCTGCATGAATATAACGCCGCCAAGTTGGTATTCCTCGACAAGTTTTACAACTTCGGAATTGTACGATGCCGATTTATTGGAATATACCGGTATCATTATCAGCTGAGCAATCTTCTCATCTAGAGTCATTTTCTGCAAAGTGGAATCAACCCACGAAATGTCCATATTCCAAAACCATGGCTCTTCGGTTGGAACAAAATCGGTTCGCTCGACCTCGCTCATGGCAACCGTCATTCCTATGCACGAAAATGCGGCAATAAATATCAATATGGCTACTATCTTTCTCATTTTCTTATTCTTTGCCTATTTTAACCGCCAAAAATATGTAATTTATTCCGTCGTTTTTGGCGTTCTGCAAAAAAAGTACCAACAAAGAGATGTGAATGGCAGACGACTGTTTCACGTTTAACTTCGTTGAGGGCTTCGCCGTTCTGGTTTAACGTTTAACGTTCAAGGTTCGATGATTTGGCTTACGCCGAGCTAAAGATTGAGGATTTGATGGACAGACTATTAACTTTTAACTCTTTAACTTTCAACTAAAAAAATCCTCATGGCTGGGAACCACGAGGATTTTCAGTTGTTTTATTCTATGTGATATTAGTGTGCTATTGCTTTATCACCTTCTTGTTTATTACAAAGTCTGCTGTACTTACCCTGACATTATATGTTGCAGGAGGCAGGTTGTTGAGATACAGCACTGTTTGATAGCTATTCTGTGGTGCATCTGCCTTCTGGATATAAATCAGCTTACCAAGTACATCGTAAACCTCGATGCGAGCAGGACGGTTGCCGAAGTTGTCCAACACAACTGTTATGTCGTCGTTGAATGGGTTCGGGTAAGCCAGAACATCGGGATCTTCAGTAGCCATTTCAACGCAGTTTGCGACTACTATGTCCGTCATAGTACGTGTGCCGTCATAGTCTACTTGGATGAGACGATAATAATTATCACCACCATGCACACCATAATCGGTATAACTGTAGTTTAGCTGTTCAATGCTATTGCCTGCTCCCGCTACACGGGTTATCTCGGTGAATTCGATTGCATTGTCGGAACGTTCGAGTATGAAATAATCGTTGTTGCGCTCGGTGGCGGTTGTCCACTCTACGAGAGCCGACTTGCCATCGCAGGTTGCGGTGAAGGAAGTGAGTTCGATTGGTAATACGATTGCTTCGCTCTTGGATCCGAGGGTTAATATACCATCAAAAGCCACTTCTCCACGCGTTATCGACGAAGGAATATTTACACCACTAACCATAATTGTACCTCCGCTGACTGTCGCAGTACCACCGAGATTCTTCCAACAATCGTAGTGGGCTGCAGCACAGATGTTTGAGTTGGCTCCATTGCCTGGTGCTGTGCCGCTAAAATGAGCTGTAGCACTGGAGGCATCGACCTTAAGGGTAACACCGCTCAATGCTGCACTAATATCCCAGTACTCGTAGTTGCTCACGTGGTCGAAACGATTGTCGCCGTCGTTGCTGCACATATCGTTTATATTCCACCAACGAGGATAATCGGAAAGAGTAAATCCGTGTGAACCATCACCGTTATCATTGGATTTCTGATGGAAAGTCACAGTCGTGGTCTTACTTCCTGCGAGCGTAGCAACCTGCACACTGCCGAGAACTTTTGGCTGTCCGCTGGCTGCACTACCAGTAGGGAATACAAAATTCGTTTCGGATGACGACCCAGTCTTTTTTGTTACCGTCCCAGCAACGAAACTTTCATAATTGGTAACATTCAGAGCCTTTGCCTTTGCGTTGAACGTCATATTGCCATTGACAATACCCTTGTTGAATGTTGCCGTACCTGTTACTGTTATTCCATACGGTGCGTTTATCTTCGTGCCACTGTTTGTCTGTTCAAATTTTACCTTGCTAAATGTCACCGCACTACCTATGCTCTGGTCGGAAGCACCAACGAAAACAACAAGGCTACTGTCGGCTGCTGAAAATGTTCCTTCGTTGATAAGGTTTCCTTTGATATTTAGCGTCTTATTCGCTGAAATTGTAAGGCTTGCGTCCGAAGCGATTGTTATGTTGTTGGCGTATGCATTGTCGCAATTGACATTCGGAGTCAGATTCGACTTGCAATTATGATTACCTATATAAATATTCTTGAGCGGTGAACTTGGTGGCACCACATCTGCTATAGAATATGTTCCTCCGCTATACACATACCAGTTGGAAGCCGTGTTCCAATCGGTTGCGTTGCCTGCAGTACCGCCTTTCCAAATATAATTGTAGTTTGATGCATTTTGAATATTCGGATTGTTTATGGTCACGTTTATGGTTGCCTCGCTCCGGCATACGCCGCCTGCCGCTCCTGCGGGAATTACAAATCCTGGACGGCTACCACTATATGTATTACCGCCGTTAACCTTTATGGCTTCCTGAAGATTAGCGATGTAACTATCGCTAATGTTTGCAGGTGTAGATGGACTATTGGGTGCTATGGTGTTGTTGCTGATTGGTACTGCTATACCATCAGTTGTTGCTGTAGGCACCTTGACCACAATGGCCCTTATGCCATTCTGAGTTATCATGTCGTACTGCTGCATACTGCTGTATGTTGCATAAAATGTATAATCGCCGTCGGCATCTATATCACGAAGCGAAGGAGTTCCTGTGCTCACGTCACCATCCGACCACTGCCATGTTGTTGCGACACAGCTAGCTGTAGAAACCGTAGGGGTTATCGTGTAGCTGCCACACTCTTCTACTGAGGGGTCGATTGGGAATCCACCGATTACGGGCGACTGACCTACAGTTATGGAAGTTGAAGCGGAAACACCTATAGAAAAATCCTTTGCCAAAAAAGCACCTGGACCACTACCATTATAAGAATAAGTAGTTTCTGAATAAATTTCAGTAGGAGTTCCGCCTGGTCTAGTAACACCAAAAGTTGTAACCTTACCTTCAGATGACACAGTACTCGTGTAATGCGGTGCTGGAGTATTGAAATTACCCACAGAAAGAAATACAGACCTACCATCTGACGAAGAAGCAAATGCATTTATTTCATCAGCAGAAGGTATATACCATCCTTTAGCATAATGTCCATTATCTACCAGAAGTTTTACCATCGAAGATGTTGGGCTTAACGGAATAAGTGCTTCTGTTGCTGCTTTCCCTGTCATACCTGTAGTTGCTACATAGCCATCTGCGTAATGAGGTCCGCCACAAGTGATAGAATTCAATACTGTAAATTTGTTGCCAGAAACTGACATAACATAACATGCTGTTCCACTTGGAGCCAAATCTCCATTTGAATCGGTATATAAAACATCCCCTATTGAGTACGATGCACCTCCTCCACTTTCCGTCACCTCGCAGGTAAACGTATAATTACCAGCTGCCATTGGCGTTACTGTTACTGTTTCCGAATCGGTAGCCGACCATGTAACAGTGCTTGGTGTTGCGCTCCACGAATACTGTGGATTGGTGAAGCCTGTTGCGGAAGCCGTAATACTTGTACCACTTCCTGTACAGGCTGCGCTTGCAGAAGAAATGGTGACAGAATGTGGAATATTGACCACAACTGCCAGATTTGCCGAAGCAGCACAATAGTTAGCAGTAGCAGCATACGATGCCGTGACAGTGGTATTTCCTTGTGCCACTGCGTGAATGCTACCTCCTGCCTGAGTAACTATACCCGATGGCGATGATGTCCAAGTTGGAGATGAGCAACCATCGGCATTTAAGGTTGCAAGAGCGTTGTAGTCGGCTCCGCCAACGAGAAGGGTTGTTGCCGCAGGTGAGAACGATGGATTAGGCTGTTTCTTAACAACAATTTCTTTTGTTGCCGAATTGGAGCAGCCTGCATTGTCGTTAACAATTACCTTATAGGTTATTGTGCTTGCAGTTGCGCTTGTGTTTGAAGGCGTTACAGAAACGGTTGCGGCATTAGACGAAATTGTTGAAGATCCGCTTCCAGTTGCAGTCCATTCCCATGAATATGAGTATGGAGTTGTACCGCCACTTACATTTGCAGAAAGAGTTTGCTCTGTACCCGAACAAGTTGGAGTAGTACCTCCGTTGATTGAAACAGAGGGAGGGTCACATGGTGGCAATGCTATAGTTGTAAATGAACTTAAATCGCTCCAGTCGCTCGTAGAACCACTGCACCTTCCCTGTACCTGCCATTCGTAAGTATTTTCTGGGGTTAGCCCAGTAATTGTATTAGGTTCGGATACTGCATTTGAGGTCAGCCATGTAACACCATCAACGCGAACATTGTCAATATGCAAATAATTGTCAGCATTACTTACAGTAGATTCCCCATAGAAGGCAATTCTTATTTTCTGACCACTATATGCAGAAATGTCAATAGACACGTTCTCACCAATAGCTGTGGCGTTGATATTATTATATACATAAGTTGATCCGCTATTATTCCACTCGCGCAAGGTTGTCCATGTATCCTCATTATCGGTTGAAACAAGCACAACAAACCTATCGTCTGTACCTGTTGTTGCTGGAGCAACCAATGTGCCACTCCAGTATGTTAATGCCAAATCGAATTTAAGAGTATAGCCACTTCCAACCATAAACTGAGGCGTTATGAGCCAAGCATTATATGTACTCCAAATTTCTGTTCTGGCATGACTATCAAACACTCCATTACCAGTACCAATAGACCATCTAGAACCGCTTGACAACGTTGCTGTTCCATCATTATTAAGTTTTCCTGTTTTATTTTCCCACTCGGAAGAAATAGTTGTAGAAAAATCTTCGTCGGGAACCCAATACCTATACCTCAAATTATAGCTGCTGCTAGTACCAGCCCACGCCAATGTGGCACTTGTAGCGGCAACAGGATCTGCATTAAGATTGGACGGAGGAACACATGACGGAAGCTCGTCAACATTTATGTCGTCAATACAGCAACTATATTGTGAATTAAAATACCAGCGAAAGACAAGCCGTGTTGCTGTTGATGGAACTGCATTCAAATAAGTGGTTCGTTCCACCATAACTGTACTATTTGAATATGTCGCTATTTCTTGAAAGGTATTAAAATTATTGTCATCTCCAGTTATATAACCCAACGTGAGAGTTCCATTTGATGCATTTTCCGTTTGCATCCAAAATTTTATCTGCAATGTATTTATCGCCTCCTCAAACATTGGTAATGTTGCATAACAATACCCCGACCCGTAAAATGTCAATGATTTTGAACCATCATGTACATAATAATAAGATCCACTTCCAATAACATGAGGTCTTATACTTCCCGTACTATAACTGTCCCAGCAATTCGGCACTACTCCATTAGTACTATAACTCTGCCCTGTATAATCTTCAAACGTTTCCGTATATGGTATTGGCGTTGCATCACACAAAGTTCTAAACGTTACGGGATCGCTCCAATCACTCCAGCCACCGCCACTACAAGCGGCACGAACATATACTGTATAATCGTTACTTCCAGTTAACCCAGAAATTATGCGTGGATTTGAATTGATTGTCACTGCTGTTCCTCCAGAACCTATTTTATACTGCCAGGATGTTGCAGGACGAACATCTGTCCAAGACAAGGTTGCTGAATTGGCAACAACGTTTGTAGCAGAAAGATCCTGTGGTGCTACACAAGCAGGTATGGCACTAATATTTATATCGTCAACAAACCAATAATATGAAGTTGTTGAAGGCCTATGACGGAATGCCAATCTTGCCCCACTGGGAGCCGAAACCAAATAAACAATTTCCTCTGCGTATGATGCAGACGGAAAATCGGAATACGAATAGGTTTTTACTGAGACAAAAGTACTTGCATCGCTAGCATCGGTAACATAGCCCACATCGAAAGAGCCACAACTTGATAATGTACTTTCCGGTCTTGTCCATAATGAAACCTGCAAGGTATTGAGTTCCTGCGAAAACTCAGGAAGCAAAACTAAATTAGAACTTGCTCCAGAAAATTTGAGGCTTTTTGAACCTCCATGCACATTAGTTGCCTGAACAGCCACCGTTCCCGAGCCTACTTTCTCCCAACAATATGGAAGGTTACTTGCATTAACTTCCCCCTCGAAATCTTCCGACCACGGAACGCTTTCTTCGCCACACGCCGTCCTAAATGTAATCATAATAGGTTCACTATAGTCACCACCGCCGCAATTGGCACGCACATAGAAATCGTACTCGGTATTGGGCTGAGGATTCGGAATATTGGCCGGCACATTGGAATTTACATTGTTGGTTATTGTCCAGTATGGATTATTCCATTGCGGGGACTCTCCATGAAGAGCACAAAAAGATTGCCAGCTAGTTTCAGTTCCACCAGCATCCCAGGCCAATCTTGCACTTGAAGAGGTAATGTTAGAAACGGTAAGGTTTGTTGGCTTGGGACAGGATGAGGCAACTACAATCAACTTGTAATCTTCTGCTTCACCATTAGTATATGTTCCACAAGGATTAGATGGTGCAGAAGTATTATAATCACCCAATATACGCAACCGATATTCACCTGCTGGTGTATTAGCAGGAATAGTGAATGTCCCAGTATATGGTGTACTTTGGTAACCACTAGTTTTAAACTTATAATCATCTGCTTCAAGACCATCTTTATCAAAATCAACCCATAAAGCAAAACCATAAGTACCACTGCCACTCATCGTAATAGTACACGACAATTCATCGCCAGGCTCTGCAGTTATGCTTTTCGTAGAATAATAGTTGGTTGTTGTTTTGGCAGTTCCAGTAGATGAGTTATTTAATAAGATTGTTCCTGAACTGCTTACTGTAAAATTACTTATATAATAATTACTAGAACCACTCCATGTCGGTTTGCAAGCATCTAATACAGTTATAGAGCTTGTTGCAGTGTAAGTTCGTCCGCTGTATGTCATACTGGCAGTTATCGTAGCAGAACCTTCGGAAACGCCAGTCACCGTAGCTGTAGTGCCGCTACCACTTACTGTGGCTACGCTGGTGTTGCTCGATGTGTAGGTGATAGTAGGTGAGCCTGTGACATTATGTCTAGTTGCCGTAAGAGTTTGGGTAGAGCCGGTAAGGATAGTTGCAGAGGAAGGAGATAATGAGATGCCAGGACTTGCGGTATAAGTAACCTTGAGGACAGGAAGCTTGTTAGTGATACAAGTTCCTGATGTATTAATTCCAGGGTCTGACCTATCTTGTTGCTTATACCAACAAAGGTTAACTCCGCCTGAAAGCGTTTTATAATAACAATTTACAGCACCATCACCAGTATTACTATTGGCCACTGTCCTCACCAAAATCAGAAGGCTATTCGCTTGATTATGCAAGAAGTTCGTTGATAGAGTAATGGCATTCATAGAACCGCTTGTAGTAGCGGGAATATTACCGCTATAAACTTTTGTGGCACCAGAGACATAGGATTCGAAGGTTGTGTTTGCTACTAAACTATAATCACCTTCAACATCTTTCATCCAAATCTGCATCGCATGATTATCTGATACGCCATTAATCGTAATGTTAGAAGATGTACTTGTGCCTGCTGTCGAATTTGTTGTGTAAGGCAAAAACTCAATCTTAGAAATGTTACCACTAAAAGGCAATGTGTTGGGGCGATAGCAAAACACTTTGTATTCCCAGCCATAGTAACGACCATAAGGAGAGTTATACGCGGAACTAGTTTGTCCATCATAATCTGAAGCGGTTCCCCAATTTACCGTACTTTGTCCCCACGCCTTACCTCCTACCAACAAGCAGAATACAATTAATAATGCTGTTACAATTGACAATTGGTGGTTGTAGCGAGCCTCTACACCACTGGTGATACCCTCTATATTCATATTTATGTCGTTTTTCATTGTTGTATTCCTTTCATTATTCATTGCATTGCGGGGTTACTGTCGATGGATAAACCACTGTGCCGTCGCAATAGTTGCCTCCTATAGGTTTCAAGACAAAAAAATATGGCTGCCCATTGGTGAGCCGCTCTACAGTATATGCCGGGGTTACCGTACCAGGAACCTCGTAAAGTCCTCCAAGCCCCAACGCAGGATTGTTCACTCCATAGTAGAGCTTGTAGGTAATGTTAGTCTCGGGAGTCCACGAAACCTGCAGTTTCCTACCCTTGGCGTCGGGCTGAGTCACCGAGAAATTCTCAACAGCAGGTGGGATGCATGTCGGCACCGTACGGCAAATACGCGTGGAGTGGGCATTTTCGGCACAATAGTCGCCACTGCCAACCGCCATCACCTCGTAGCAGTAGGTGTTACCGGCAGTAAGCCCAGTATGCGAGTATGAATTACCCGAAACTGGACTTATAATATTGCTAGAACAACTCCAATATATTGTAGGAGTTCCCCAGTATATTGTATATGAAGAGGCTACACCAGAAGGGCTTGCCGTCCACTCGAGTGCATTCTGTCCGCTACTTGTAGTAACATCGAAATTACTAATGGTAATAGGGATACAAGCAAAGAATTTTGGCATACCTCCGTTATTTCCTTGAGAATCTGCATTGTCGCCGTTGGAAGTCGCATTGTCCCAAGTAAGATATTTGTTGGTACCTAAGGCTGTATTTTGTGCTGTTACCCAATCTCTGAGAACTATGAGAACATCTGTCGTAGTAGCAGGATAATTCGTACTATTCACACTAACAGCCAGACTCAACTTATTGTTATTATATGAACTATGGGTAAATTGTGCGCAATTTGTAATTGTACCGGCAGTATATTCACCATTTTTTCCACATATGACAGTCGAACCCTTGCTGTAGCAATTCTCTACAATACAATAATAGCCACTACTATTACCATTATTATTATAATTAAAACCTACGGCTCCGCCTAAATAATCAGTTGGAGCATTACTTACATTTCCTCCATTATAGCAGTTTTTAATCATTCCTTGACTATAGTTCGTTCCACAAATGCCACCAGCACAATTTTTATTTGACATGCCACCTCCTGTCACATTAGCTACATTGTAACAGTTATACACATAGGCATAATCTTGCATACGACCTACAATACCACCAGCACCGTAATAGTATTCCGAGGTGCCAGAAGTACTTACAGGACCGCTATTGTAGCAGTTACTTATGGTTGCATGAAAAAGTTCGGATACTATACCTCCAGAACTACGTCCACTTGAAATTGACCCAGCATTATAACAGCGATCTATAATAACCACACCACTAGAATAAACCCCATTGATAGTTCCAACTATACCTCCAGCACCATAGGTATTACTACAAGAATTAGAGATTGTTCCTTTATTAATACAATTGGAAATTGTTATTGTCTCGTTTGAATTTGAAACATAACAGTCTCCAACTATTCCTCCAGCAAAATCCCATGCTGTACTAACCGAAGCTTCGTTTGTACAATTATAAATTGTTACATTTTTCCCACAGTATCCGGCAATACCTCCAGCATAACCATAATTCCCGGACCCCACCACAGAGACACTTCCTTTTGTTATAACATCATGTATATTTGCACCATTAATGACACATCCGAACAAACCACGACTATAAGCAGAAGAAGGTCCTGCAACTATATTCAAATATACATAATGACCATCACCATCGAAATTCCCAGAAAAATAGTAAGACTGGGTAATTCCAATTGGATTAGTTACTGGATTTCCTGCACTGCCAATGTCATTCATAAGTTTGAAATACTTACCTGAATATGATGAAACTCCATCACTTACAGAATCCGCCAATTCCTTTAGCTGAGCCACTGTAGAAATCTGATATGGGTCGCACTCACTTCCATTTCCTGTAATAATCACTGAAAATGCACTGGCATAACCTACAGAAAAGAATAAGCAAAGAACAATTAACAATGGATAAGGGACAATTTTTGTGCAAACCGAAGGCAATGCGGAATGGGCAGAGCCATTTTGCTTTGCTGAGGTGAAGCCAAAAATCACAGACAGAAAGGATTTAATGGATAATTTTGTAGCGTCGTGCCATGGCGCGATGCTACAATCTATATTCATATTTATATTGTTTTTCATTGTTGTTTTCCTTTCTTTATTCATTGCATTGTGGAGTGCATTGCCCCCACGCCTTTCCCGTAGAAATCAGCAGTAGTACAATTACCAATATTTTTATTATTCTGTCTGTCATAAGGTTAAAATTTTTGTGTTTTTATATTATGGGCAATTAGGTGTTGCTTGTTTTAATGGTGTCGAAAACGGGTTGTCTTCACCGCAGTGTTCTTCGTCGCCAACTGCCTTTATTTTAAAATTATAGGTCTGATCGTTGGTGAGACGGAGTACTGTATATGGATTGCTGTCGGGAGTAACTTCCCACATATTGCTGCTGTTGCTTCCGTAGTTGAGCCTGTACGAAACCGCACCCGAGACCGTTTCCCAGCTAACCGTAACAAATCTGTTGCCGGTGGACTGTATATTTAGTGTCGGAGCATCCAAGTGCGTACAGTGCGGAGTACCGCATACCTGCGCCGAAGGCTCGTTTACGTCGCAATAGTCGCCAGTGCCTACAGCCACCACACGATAACAGTATTCGATGCCATTTGTAAGACCTGTATGATTGTAAGGCGAAGTTTGTCCCGATATTGTATTGTTCAAACTGCCAGAAGCTCCCCAATATATGGTATATGAGTAAGCAGGATTGTCAGATGTCCAAGTAATTGTATTTGCACTATAACTACTGTTAACATTACTTATTGTGGTAACAATCGGAGTGCAAGTATAGAAAATTGGCATTCCCCGGTTTTCAAAACCATTGTCCGCTACCCATTTCTTGTAAGTGTCCCCTACCTGATTAGCCTCAACCCATGCATTCAAAGCATTAAGCATAACTGTAGTTCCATACATATTTGAACGTAATGTACAAGTGGTGTTACCATCTGTATGAGTAAAATATGCTGTATCTGACTCTGTACCACTATTATGATAACATGCATTTGTTACACCGTCCCCTTTTCTATAATAACAATGCCCAACAGTTCCAGGAGCAAGAAAACCGACAATACCACCTTTGTATGTGGTTGACGCTGATATTGTATTACCACTATAACAGTTTTCGATGGGTATATTGAATCCGCAATTTCCTATAATACCACCAAAATTTCCACTAGACCCACTTGTTCTTGTAACTTTTCCAGTATTATAACAATTCTTTACACTGGACTGTGCATTATTTATTACAGAACCAACAATTCCGCCAACATTTTCTGTACCTTTTACTTCACCTCTATTGTAAGTATTTATTATAGTAGTAGCTGAAGACCAACCAACAATGCCCCCAATACTTATTGTTCCTACAACGTTACCTATATTGTAACAATCTGTAATGGTATTTGATGAAGACCCACCTAATAAACCACCTCTATATTGATTTGCAGAAGGACCTGTAACAGTCCCCTCATTAGAACAATTACTTATTGTGCAATTAGTTAGTGAACCTCCTATTCCTCCTACTAACGTTCCCCCTCCACTTATAGTATTATTTATATTCTTGCAATCAGTAATCGTAGTATTTGATGCCTGTCCCACTATGCCCGCGGTAAATGAAAAACTAGTTGTTATATTAGCACTGCATGTACAATTTTCAATAGTAGAATTAGAAGCAATTCCTGCGATGCCTCCTGTGTACCAATTATTAAAACTAATAGAGCCTGCTACATTCACATTTTTTATAGTAGCATCGACTATTTTACCAAATAATCCTACATATTGAGGAGATCCGGATGCATTAATATTAATTGCTAATGTTATTGTTTTATTATTGCCGTCAAATATTCCGCTGAAATATTTACTTGAACTATTATATCCAATAACCTTTTCCATACCGCTTATGTTTTCTGTTACCTTAAAATACATACCAGAATAGTGCTCATTTCCGTTTACATTGTCGGCCAAGGTTCTAAGATGAGTTATTGTACTTATTATATATGGGTCACTTTCGCTTCCAGTTCCTCCACCAAATTCAGCCATCGCATTAACCGAAAACAATAAGCAAAGAACAATTAACAATGAATAATGGACAATGGATAATGGATAATTGTGGTGGTCGTGGTGTGACACTTCGGCAAGCTCAGGGAGTGGATTATGGAGCAGATTTGCACATTTAGTGAACGAAGTAGAACCGGAATGCAAATTATTTTCAGATGAATATAGAGTGTTTTTTTCTAATTCAGTCTCCTGGCTGATACCGCTATTTGTAGAGCAATATTTATGGTTCATACTGTTTATGTTTGCATTTCTACAAACATCAACATGCTGATTATCACACACTAACATCATATGCCAAACACTCCTAAAAAACATCTTTCAAAGGTAATTATTTTTTAATAACCTCTAGTATTTATAATAGTATAATTATATGAAAAACAATTGTGTAGAATATAAATTATGTTATTTAGCATACAAAAGGGAAAAGAGAGGTTTAAAGGCGTAGCCGTTTGAGGATTTGATGATTCGATGATTCGATGATTTGAGGGGGTTCAACGTTCAAGGTTTAAAGATTCAAAGATTTAAAGATTCAAAGATTTAAGAATTTGAGAATTTGAGAATTCGATGATTAAAAAATTTAAAAATTCAATAATTTAACAATTCAGTGGTTTGAAGATTTAGCTTCGCTGAGCTAAAGGTTAATGATTGTAGCGACGCAATGCGTTGCGCCGATTTGCAATGATTTGCGACGGATGGATTCAATGATTCAAAAATTCAATGATTTGAAAATTTGAGGATTTGAAAATTTAATTGTGGGGGCGCAATGATTTGCGCCATAGCATGATTGCAAATACAAAAAACACCTATAGGAACGGCGTCATATATAATGGCAGGTAGGTGATATTGTCTTTTAATTCCAAATCGTTGATATGAAGCACTAATGGGTCGGTTATTTGTGACGAGAACTTGCTGATGCATTTTTCCAGCGAGGTGGTAGTGTATCTGTTTGTAGATTTTACCTCTATAGGACAGATGTTCTTTCGTGATGTAGCTTTGCTTTTAGTAATCAGAAAATCTATCTCCATATTGTTCATCGCATCAACCTTGTCCGATTTCTGGTAATAAAACAATCTGTGCCCTGCTGCGCATAGCATTTGAGCAACAATGTTTTCCATCATTATGCCAAGGTTTGCCTCCAATTTGCCATGAAGCAACCTTTCGTATATTTCAGCAGGCACCCTGCCGTTCTCGTTGAACGCCATACACAGAAGCAACCCTGTATCGGCAAGATAGCATTTGAGCGATGTGCGTTCCGTATTCATTCCAAGCCCTATGCTGGGCGCAAAAGTATTGTAGCAAATGTTTATTATTCGCGAATCGTTCAGCCAGAAGAAAGAACTTTCGTAGTTGGTGTATCGAGCGTTTTTGTCAATGTCGGCAAGAGTGAAATGTGTTCCATGCTTCTGCAATTGCGATGGAATGGCCTCAAATACCGACGATGCTTTTGCCTCAGCTCCTGTTGCATATTTGTTTATGTCGCCGCGGTAAAGCGACAATATGTCCTGCTTCAGTTGCTCGGTTCTGCGAAAATCCTTTGTATCAACATATTCCTGCACAACCTGCGGCATTCCACCAATAATCATATAAAGTCTGAAAAACTCCATCGCCTTTCTGTGCATTGGTCCAAGCGGACAACGCCTATCGAAACATTCCTTTATGAAATAGAATAGCTTCTGCTGTCCTATTGCCATCATAAATTCTTCAAAATCCATAGGATACATCGAAAGGTGCTGCTCTTCGGAAGGAATGACAATGTCTTTTACATTCTTCCTTATGCTGATTAGCGATCCTGTTTCAATGTAGTCGTATCTGCCATCGGCGACCAAATATTTAATAGCAGCACGCGCAGGTGGGTATTGCTGGACTTCATCGAAGATGATTACTGATTTGCGCTCTATGAGTTCGGTGTCGTAATGCAACGAGAGCATTTGGAAAAACATATCCAAATCGGTAATGTAGTTTTCAAAAATTGCCAGCACTTCATTTTTAACGTAGTTGAAATCGATAAGAATATAGCTGTCGTATTCCTTGCGGGCAAACTCCTCTACAATATAACTTTTACCTATGCGCCTAGCTCCTTCAACCAACAAAGCGCTCTTGCCTTTTCTATCTTGCTTCCACTCAAGTAGTTGTGAATATATCTTCCTATACATAGCCATTCTGTTTTAACATTTTCGGCAACTTTCAATTATCAAAATTTAACGTTTTCGACGACTTATAATGTCAAAAAATTAACGTTTTCGGCAGCAAAGATAAAGATTATTTACGAATTTAGATATACGATTTTCGAATTTATTTGGATAGCGCCGTTTGAAGATTTAACTTCGTTGAGCTAAAGGTTGGCTTACGCCGAGCTAAAGGTTAACTTCGTTGAGGGCTACGCCGTTCTGTGTTTCACGTTTCTAAGTTCCTATGTTTAAAGTTCAAAGATTTAAAGATTTAAAAATTCAAAAATTTGAAGATTTGAAGATTTGAAGATTGTAGCGGCGCAATGATTTGCGCCGGTTTGTAATGCGTTGCGCCGATTAAGACGCAAAATTTTGCGTCTGTACATGGGGAATCACACGAAGTACACAAAAAATAATGTGATTCGGACAGAATGCAACGTCGCAATATAGAAACATTGCATTTCTATGCCTCTAATTTTACTAAATTCTTCAATACAATGAAAATATTTGTATTAATTTCTTCAACACAATGAAGAAATTTGTAAAAATATTTACATAGAATCTTTGCTTCCGTCACAAATAATTGGGTTGCTACAGGATTACAGTTTCTTCCATCCTTTTCACGAAATCAACAATCTGCGACAAACTGCTGATGCCTTCGAGACGCATTATCAATCGTTCGTTGTGCTGCTTGATGGTGAGGTTGCGGGGATTGTTCTGGGCGAACTGTAGAATGGAAATGAAAAGCTTCGACGAATAATAGTCCGACTTCTGGTCCTGTGGAAAATAACCGAGAAAAACTCCATTCTTTATTGCAATCTTCTGGAACCCAAGCCGTACCGCCATCCAACGCAACTTCACCATATCGAACATCTTTTCGGTTTCGTCGGGAATTTTGCCAAAGCGGTCGATGAGCATAGCGCGGAACTTTTCAAGTTCCTGCATATCCTTCAGTTCGTCCATCTGGCGGTATAACTTTATGCGCTCCGAAGTGCTAGATACATAGTAGTCGGGAATCATCAGCTCGAGGTCGGTCTCCATGCTGCAGTCGCGCAATACGGGCGCGTGCTCGCCTTCCTCGTCCTTGAAAACATCGTGGAATTCAGTCTCTTTCAGCTCGTCGATAGCTTCGTTGAGAATTTTGTTGTAGGTCTCGAAACCAATATCGGCAATGAAGCCCGACTGCTCGCTTCCGAGGATGTTTCCAGCTCCGCGAATGTCCAAATCCTGCAGGGCGATGTTTATTCCGCTGCCAAGTTCGCAGAACTCCTCGATTGCCTTCAGACGACGGCGTGCATCAGGAGTGAGCAGGTCGATAGGCGGGGTGAGCAGATAGCAGAAAGCCTTGCGGTTGCTTCGTCCAACGCGCCCGCGAAGCTGGTGCAAGTCGCTGAGACCAAAATTGTTGGCATTATTTATTATAATGGTATTGGCGTTTGGAATGTCAACTCCGTTTTCGACAATCGAGGTACTTATTAGCACATCGTAGTCGCCACGCATAAAGTCGAGAATAATCTTCTCCAGCTCCTCGCCGTCCATCTGCCCGTGAGCAACGACGGTTTTCACCTCGGGACAAATCTTGGCTATCTGGTTCTGAACCTCGTAGATGTTCTGTATGCGGTTGTGGACGAAGAAAACCTGTCCGTTGCGCCCCACTTCGTAGTAGATTGCATCGCGGATAACATCGTTGTTGAAGGCGTGAAGCTCGGTTGCAATCGGCTGGCGGTTAGGCGGTGGCGTAGTTATCACCGACAAGTCGCGGGCACCCATAAGCGAAAACTGCAGGGTACGCGGAATTGGTGTGGCGGTTAGCGTTAGCGTATCGATGTTGACCTTCATCTGCTTGATTTTCTCCTTCACCGAAACGCCGAACTTCTGTTCCTCATCGACAACTAGCAAGCCCAAGTCCTTAAATTCCACCGACTTGCCTACAAGTTTATGTGTACCTATAATAATATCTATCTTGCCTGACTTCAAGTCGGCAAGCGTCTCGCGGATTTCCTTCGCCGATTTCAGGCGGCTGATGTAGGAAACCGTCACTGGAAGATTTTTCAGTCGCTCCGAGAATGTCTGGTAGTGCTGCAAGGCGAGAATCGTAGTCGGCACAAGCACAGCCACTTGCTTTCCATCGACCACAGCCTTGAAAGCCGCGCGGATAGCAAGTTCGGTCTTGCCAAAGCCTACGTCGCCACAGACAAGCCTGTCCATAGGCACTTCCGATTCCATATCGGCTTTTATCAGTTCGTTGGTCTTGCTCTGGTCGGGCGTATCCTCGTACATAAACGACGATTCCAGCTCGACCTGCATGTACGAGTCGGGCGAAAATGCAAAGCCCTTCTGCTCGCGCCGTTTTGCATAAAGCAAAATCAAATCGCGTGCTATATCCTTGATATTCTTCTTGGTACGCTCCTTCAGTCGTTTCCAATGCCCCGAGCCAAGACGATGAATCACAGGCGGTTCGCCATCCTTGTCGCGGTA
>DBYO01000036.1:0-46854 GCA_002310235.1 Bacteroidales bacterium UBA1184 | reverse complement strand
CGCCCGTTGTGGTTTATCTTCTGCAAACCCACGAAACGCCCGATGCCGTTGTCAACATGAACAATGTAGTCGCCTGGATGCAACTCCTTAATTTCCTGCAAGGTAAGTGCATTTGCCTTCGATATGCTCTTGGTGGTATATCGGTGGTAACGTTCGAAAATCTGATGATCGGTATAGACGCAGGTACGGGTGTCGCTATCGACAAAGCCCTCATGCAACGAAGCGTTCACGCCAACAAAGTCGGGATTTTCGCCCTTGTCGGCAAAAATGTCGCGCAGACGCTGCAACTGCTTGTCGTTGTTGCTGAAAATATAGGTCGTGAAACCGTTTTCTGAATTTTGCTTTAGGTTGGAAATCAGCAAGTCGAACTGCTTGCTGAAAGCAGGTTGCGGCTCGGTGGAAAAATGTATCTCGTCGTTAGCATCAAAAAACGACCGCGACGACATCTCCACAATGGCACGCGTTTTTGCCTCGGCAACAAACTCTTCCTTGCCGATAAGGTTCGACTGCGGATTTATTATATAGGTATCCTCATCAAGGATTTCTTTCTCCGAAATTTCGCTGTAGCGCGTCTCGGCAAGCTTGTAATTCTTTTCTATACTGTCGATTACATAGTCGGGCGAATCCATCCAAAGCACAAAATCGCGATTTATAAATTCGAAAATCGAAATCCTGTCCTCTACGGTCTGCTTATCGTAGATGTTCGGGATGATACGCACTTTGCGCAATTTTTCGGTAGAGCCTTGTGTTTCGGGGTCGAACTCGCGGATTTTCTCAACCTTATCGTCGTCGAAATCGATACGATATGGCTTTTCGGCACCATACGAGAACACATCGATAAGGCTTCCACGCACGGCAAAACTGCCCGGCTCGAACACAAAGTCGTCGCGACTGAAATTCCAGTCGTTGAGCACATCGATAAGCTTTTCCATCGACAGTTCGTCGCCTACAGCCACATTGAAGGTGTTGCGCGTAAGTTCGCGGGTGCGAATCACCTTCTCCATCACAGCCTCGGGATAAGTGACGATGACAAATCCCTTGCGTGTGGCGTTAAGTCGCGACAGTACCTCGGTCTGCATCACGATGTTCGACTTGTTCTCCTTCATGTATTCGATGGAACGCTTGAAGGCACTTGGGTAGAACATCACCGATTCTTCGCCAAGAATACCAACTAGGTCGTCGTATGAATACGAAGCGCTTTCCTTGTCGGGAAGCACAAGGCAGAAGGTTGTGCCAGTGTCGGCAAATGCAGCAGCCACGGCAAACGACTTTGCCGAGCCTGCAAGACCGCTAAGCTGCAACTTTGCCTGTCCACCGCTTGCCAGTAGAGCAGTCAGCTTGCCGAAGTTGGGATTCTGCGATATGCGTGAGAGGAGGGTGTTCATTTTCAGTTATTTATAATTTGACAATTGCAATTGTCGATTCTATAATTGTTTATTTTGGTGCTTGTTTGTATCCAAATTCAATTAAAAGTTCATCTGCTAGGTATTCATCACTGAAACAATGCATATCAGCTACGCCATTGCTTATTAAATCGTATGTTTGAGAATCATAAAATTTGCCCAAGGCATCCTCGTAGGACAAGCCAGCTTGCTCGGCGAATATTTTTACGATACGTGCATACTTCATTTGCAATATAGTGGGATTGGCTTGCATAGTCATAATCTTTTTGATGATTGAAAATGTAAATACTTGTCAAGTATATGTTGTTAAGTGATACATACTTGGTGATTAGGTTTCTTGTATTGAAGTTGAGCAAGCGCTTGTTCGCGTGTATAAACTCCTGAAAAATATAAGTCAACAGTATCGAACACCTGATCATCCGCAATGCCGCCCTCTATAATGTCGTAGTTTTCGTGTGGCAATTCTTTACGGCACGCAGTTACAAAATCGAGCCATTCTCCATCGTATGCGGTAAAAATTTTGTGGGAACACTCGGCGCGAGTTTCATCAAGCAAAAAAATATTGAGAATTGCCTTTTCGCCACGTCTGATAAAACGTTCCCCATAACGTTCTGCCTGTTCACAAATCGGAGTCAGAAAAAAAACCTTGCCAAAATCAAGTCGAGGACGGGAATGTAATAAATCAGGATGATGTATTTCTACTGTTGATGTATGGTACAATATCATGCCAATGCCCCTTTCTTTTGCATAAACGAAACCAAGTCTTCTATTATGTATTCTTTTGAAAATGTGTGCAAAACATCATAACAAGGAACAATGTAACCATTAATAATGTCAGCATCTTGCATCAAATGATATACTTCTTTAGCACTCCTATTCAGATATTCTGCAACATTATTCACACAAAAAATTGTAAAATTTAAACTATTGAAATCCATAATCATAGCCATTTTGTGTTGTTCGAATACATTGGTACGATTTTATTCCCCTTTCTTTTTCAACTCTTCAATCTGCTTTTCCAGCATTTCAATCTTCTTTGCCATATCGTCGAGTTGCTTGAAACGCACATACAGACGCTGATACTTACGGGCATCCATAGCGGGCGCACCCATCAAGGCGGTGTTTTCTTCCTTTACAGTACCGGCGATTCCCGCCTTGGCCTGCATCTTGGTGCGGTTGGCAATGTTGGAGTGCGGACCTATTCCCACCTGACCGCCGAACATACAATTTTCGCCAATCTTTGCCGAACCGGCAATTCCGCCCTGGGCAGCCATGACGGTATTTTTGCCAATTTCGACATTGTGAGCCACATGGTTATGGTCGTCGAGCTTTACGCCACTGCGGATTATGGTGGAACCGGCAATTGCACGGTCGATGGTAACAAGCGCACCAAGTTCGACATTGTCTTCGATGACAACATTTCCAATCTGCTCAATCTTTTCGAACTCGCCATCGGGATTGGGAGCAAAACCAAATCCATCTGCACCGATAACAGTGTTGGAGTGTATTATGCAGTTCTTTCCGATTTCGCAGTCGTAGTAAATCTTAACGCCAGGATATAATATAGTATTGTCGCCGATTTTTACATTCTTACCTACATAGCACAGCGGATGCACCTGCACATTGTCGCCCAAAACGGCATTCTTGTCGATGTAGGCGAAACCACCGATGTAGCAACCTTTTCCGACTTTTGCCGTGCGGTGAATCTTGCTGCGCATTTCATGACCTTTGGGAGTCTGCTTTACGGCGTAGATGTGGAGCAAGTCGGCAACCGACTTGTAGGCATCGGGCACGCGAATCAAGGTGGCGGAAATTTCTCCGTGAGGTTCAAAACTGTTGTTTACAATCACAGCCGAAGCCTTGCTTGTATATATGTATTGCTCGTATTTGGGATTTGCTAAAAAAGAAATGGCTCCCGGTTCTCCGTATTCAATTCTTGCGAATTTCGAAATCATAACCGAACCATCGCCTTCGACTTTGCCGCCTAACATATCGGCAATTTCCTTTACTGAATATTCCATTGTTCTCAAATAATTACTTTAAGGAGTGCAAAGTTAACAAATAAAATCGGGGGGACAATAAAAAAACCTCCGAAAGCTTGGGATTCTAACGGAGGTTAAAATAAAGTTTGATAATATGAGGGCAATTTTAATAACCAGATGTCATTTTTGTCATCTGATTGCAATACAAAAGTATGGACTTTTTTTTTACTGGCAAGGACTTTTTTATTCAATTATACGAAAAAAAGAAAAAATGTTATATCTATTACAATTTTTCATATAAATTAACACACAAAAAACGACAAAAATACCTTCTTCAAAGCATGAAACACACACAATTTTAAAAAAAATCTTCTCCAATACAAATCAAAGAATTATTTTTACATCCGATTATAAATAAATAATAGGAATTATGAAGATTATTAATTTAGGAGGAAAGGGAAGCTTGCTCGACCAGTTTATGTCGGAAGTAAGAGACGTTCAAATTCAGCAGGAAAGACTGCGTTTTCGCAACAACCTCACTCGCATAGGCGAAGTAATGGCATACGAAATCAGTAAAAGACTTCCTTTTGCAGAGGAAGATGTCATAACCCCACTTGGCATTGCAACAGTACCAACTATTAAGGAACAGCCTGTTTTGGCAACTATTCTCCGTGCAGGATTACCTATGTATAAAGGATTCCTCAATTTTTTTGACCATGCCGACAGCGCATTTATAGCAGGTTATCGTAAATACAAAAAAAACGGCAAGTTTGAAGTAAAAATCGACTACATCACATCGCCATCCATTGAGGATAGGAATGTAATAATATGTGACCCTATGCTTGCAAGTGGAAGTAGTATTGAGTTGGCATTCAAAGGATTGCTCGAATACGGGACACCAAAGCACGTACATGTGGCAGCAGTAATTGCAAGCCGCGAAGGTTTGGAATATATAGAAAAGGTATTGCCCGAAAGCATGGTCACTGTGTGGACTGGAGCTATCGATGATGAACTTACCGTGAAATCTTACATCGTTCCAGGAATTGGCGATGCAGGCGATTTAGCATTTGGAGAAAAAACAGAATAAACAATGAATAAATTAAATTTCTTTCTCATCATTCTTGCATTCACAACAGCCTACACATTATTATCGTGCAAAGGCGAAACAGAAAAACCTCTTCCCGAAGTGCTTACCACCGACACTCTTGCAACTGTATATGCTTATTCGGTAACCGACACCTTCGACAGTGGAGAAACACGACGTATTAAATTCTACGATAAGGAAGACACAACTACGGCAACATACGAAAAACGCTACTACAAAAACGGCAATATTTGTATGGAAGGTCCTATCGACAGCGAGGGACTTCGCGACGGACGCTGGACGGCTTGGTACGACAACGGAAAGGTTTGGAGCACTGGCGACTATATCCACGGATTACGTAATGGAGAAAACAAAGTCTATTATGTAAACGGACAAGTGCAGTACAATAAAAAATACGTAAACGACACTGCCGAAGGCATCTGGACATTCTATCTGGAAGATGGAACCGAAGCTTTGAAAATCTTTTACGAAAAAGGAAAAGTAATTGAACAAGTACAATATGTGGGTACTGATAGTTTAAGAAATCTTTCACGTTGACGTATCTTTCTTTGGCATAACTTTGCCGACAGAAAAAATTTAAAATTAAATACAAATGAAAAAACTCTCACTTTTGTTGCTCGCATTGTTTTTGGGCATTGGAGCAGCATTTTCGCAGGGCATGGCTCTTTCCGACAAGTTGCCAAACGACCCTAAGGTAATTGTAGGCAAACTCGACAACGGGCTTACCTATTATATTAGACAGAACTCTATTCCAGAAAACCGTGCAGAACTCACACTTGCAGTGTATGCTGGTTCGGTTCTAGAAACCGAAGAACAGCGCGGTTTGGCTCATTTTACTGAGCACATGGCGTTCAATGGAAGTACACACTTCAGTAAGAACGAACTCGTAAACTACATGGAATCAATAGGTATGCAATTCGGTAGCGAAGTTAACGCTTACACTTCGTTCGACGAAACCGTATATGGTATCAAGGTTCCTACCGACAACAGCGAATTCATCGACAAAGGTTTGCTCGTTCTTTACGACTGGGCTCACGAACTTTCGTTCGACGACGACATGATTAACGATGAAAGAGGTGTTATCCACGAAGAATGGCGTTTGAGCCAGGGCGCACAAACTCGTATGCAAAACGACATGCTTACCGCAGTTTTCAACGGTTCAAAGTATGCAGAACGCTTGCCTATCGGCCTTATGGAAGTTGTTGATTTCTTTGATCCACAGGTAATAAAGGACTTCTACAAGACCTGGTATCGTCCAGACCTTATGGCAGTAATCGCAGTTGGTGATTTCGACCCAGCCGACATGGAAAATCGCATTAAGAAGCAATTCTCTCAGATTCCAAAACCAGAAAATCCAAAACCACGTCCAACAGAAATCATTCCCGACCACAAAGAAACTGTTGTAAAACTTTCGAGCGATCCCGAATGCCCTGCTACTATGGTTTATATTTTCTATAAACACCCACAGACCAAGACTGTTACTGTAGCTGATGCACGCCGCGACATGGTTTCTTCACTTATGTCACAAATGCTTATAGCTCGTTTCTCAGAAATTGCTTTAGCTCCAAATCCACCTTTCGTACAAGCATTTGGCGCATATTCTCCATTTATGGGAGGAAAGGATGCTTTCATGAATCTTGCTGTATTGCAGAACGATAAAATTGAAAACGCAGTAAGAGTTCTCACTACCGAAAACCAGAGAATGCTTCAGCACGGCTTCACACAGACAGAACTCGACCGCGCAAAGAAAGACATGCTTAAGATGATTGAAAAGCAATACAATGAACGCGACAAACAGAAATCGGAAAGCTATATCAACGAATACAAGGCTAATTTCATGCCACCTCACTCAGCATACATGAGCGCAGAATACGAACATCAGTTGTACAACAAGTATATCCCCGAAATTACTCTCGAAGAAGTCAACAACTATGCATCTACAATGATTACCGACGACAACTGTGTGGTTTTCGCAATGGCACCAGAAAAAGAAGGTTTCAAACTTCCGACCGAAGCACAAATTAGAAAGGCTTTCGAAGAAGCAAACCAGACAAGCACCGAACCTTATGTTGACAAGGTTGCCGACAAACCTCTCGTTGACGCTCTTGGACCTAAGGGCAAGGTTGCAAAGAAGGTTGCAAACAAACAATTCGGTTACGAAACCTGGACATTGAGCAATGGAGTAAAGGTTGTTTTGAAGCACACCGATTTCAAGGCAGACGAAATCACAATGACAGCAAAGAGCGAAGGCGGTTATTCAAAACTCAACGCTAAGGATGCTCTCACAGCAAAATGCATAACCGACGTAATGAGCGAAAGTGGACTTGGAAACTATGATGCAACCGAACTTCAGAAATACCTGTCGGGCAAGAACGCACACGTTTACCCATACATCGGCGAAACAGAGGAAGGTTTTGGCGGTAGCTGCGACGTTGAAGGATTCGAAACCATGCTCGAACTTGTAAACGCTTATTTCACACAGCCTAAATTCAACGAAGAAGCATTCAATTCATACATCGAAAAGCAGAAAGGTATGCTCGAAAATGCAAGCCTCGATCCACAAAGTGTATGGCAGGATTCGATGAGATGGATCATGAGCAATTATAGCGAATATCGCAAACCTATGACACCTGCTATGCTTGACGAAGTTAACTTCAAGAGCATGAGCAAACTCTACAAGCAACGCTTCAACGACCCATGCAACTTCACTTTCTACTTCGTAGGAAATGTTGATGCTAAGAAGGCTAAGCCGTTGATTGAAAAATACTTAGGCTCGCTCGAAACTGTTCAGCGCAACGAAACATTTGTTGACCTCGGCATCCGTCCACCAAAGGGCGGCATCGAAAAGGATGTTAAGAAAGGTAAGGACGACAAGTGTATTGAAATTATTATGTTCCATGGCGATTTTAGCTACAACGCACAGAACAACACCGAAATCGATGCAATATGCAAAATTCTCACAACCAAGCTCCTCGAACAAATTCGTGAAAAGGAAAGCGGTGTATATTCTATAGGTGCATATCCTATGACATCGAAAGTTCCGTACGAAAACTACGCTGTACAAATCTTCTACAGCTGCGATCCAGCAAGAGAACCAGAACTTAAGGAAAAGATTTTCAACGTTATAAAGTCAATCCAAAAGGGAGACATCAGCGATGATGAAATTGCAAAGGTTATCGAGAAGAAGAAACGAGAACACGAAACCGAAGTAAAGGAAAACAGATACTGGAGAGGCCTTGTAATTGACCTCGTAGAAGGTGACATAACACCCGAAGAGGCAACCAGCGAAGATGCTCGTATCAATGGCATCAACAAGGACCAGATGGTAAAGGCAGCTGAAAAATACTTCAAGTTCGACAGCTATGTTAAGGTAAGGTTAGTACCTGAAAAATAACAGATTCAGAATTTATAATTGAAAAGAGGGTGCATAAGCATCCTCTTTTTTATTTTATTAATTATCAATAACTTGTAAAGGAATTAACATCTGCATATTAATTAAATTTGTAGATTTTATATACTATAAACATTCTATCTAGCTATTTTTGCTCATTGTAACCGAAAAAAGTATAATAACATGCGATTAACAATTGCGATTTGCATCTATCTGCTATTTCCGATAATAATTGTTTCGGCATTTCACAAATGGAAGATATTTCAAAAGATAGGCACGGTAATCCTTGCATACGCTGTGGGTATAATAATGAGTCTCACCGGATTCGTAACTTTCGATCCCGGTACTGCCGAAGCGGCAACTTTCGAAAGCATACAGAAATTGATAATGAACATTTCGGTGCCTCTTGCTATTCCTCTGATGCTGTTCAACTGTGATTTCAAGTTATGGACACGCTCTCTGCCCAAAACCATTATGGCACTTGTAGGTGGAATAATAGCAATCGCAACTGCTGTAATTACAGGGTTCTTCATTTTCCGTAACACAGGCGTAAACGACATAGCAAACGTTTCGGCAATGATGACCGGAATATACACTGGCGGAACAATGAACTTCAACGCACTGGGAGCTGCACTTGGTGTAGATCCGACCACCATAACACTTGTGCTTACCTTCCAGATGCTCATTACCTTCCCTCTTATACTATTTATAACTGGTGGTGGATACAAATTTTTCAGAAAGATCCTGCCATTTCCAGACGAATCGTCGGCAATAGTAACTCACGACAGCAAGAAAATGGAAGAACATGGCATCGAAAATTACGGTAAGATGCTCAACAAGAAGGTATTTCCAAGAACCATGCTCGGTCTGCTCCTGTCAATCGGATTCCTTGCCGTTGGCGCAGGTTTGTCGCTCTTGCTCTACAACCTTGGCGTCGTAGGCGACAAGGAGGCTGGCACTGGCAAACTCAACGAACTGGTAATCATCCTTACCATCACCACATTGTCGATTATAGCATCGTTCTCGAAAAAAATCCGCGAACTACCGAAAACATTCGAGCTTGGCATGATTTTCATACTGATTTTCAGTATAGTAGTAGCTTCGCAATTCAATCCGTACAACATCGACATGTCGGCTGTTTCGCTCGGACTATTCGTGCTGTACATAATGCTGGTGTCGGTAATTGTCCACATTATATTCTGCCGTTTTGCAAAAATCAACGGCGACCTATACACAGTGGCCCAAGTGGGACTTTTCTGCTCGCCGCCATTTATTCCGCCAGTAGTAGGTGCAATGGGCAACAAGAAAGTGCTTATCAGCGGTATCGTAATAGGACTTATCGGATATGCAATCGGAACCTATATGGGTGTAGGCATTGCATACCTTTTAAAATTATTCTAGACATCTAAACATCAAGCTTATGAGAAAAATCATAACACTTGCCATCATAGCCCTCATCGCAACAGGCGCAATGGCAGAGACTGAGAAGAAAGACAGCAACAACGTAAAGACCGGATGGAACTTCGGCATATTGCCGAGCATTGCTTATGATGCCGACCTTGGATTCCAGTTCGGTGCATTGTCGAACATATACTACTACGGCGACGGAAGCCAGTACCCCGAATATATACATTCGTTCTACGTGGAAGCCGCCTACACGACCAAGAGGTACGGACTTTTCCGTTTCTTCTACGATTCGAAATACTTGATTCCCGACCATCGCCTTACGGTTGACGTGTCGTATCTGCCCGACGCAATGTGCGACTTCTACGGATACAACGGCTACTCGACACTGTATCACATGGGCTGGCACAATGCAAAGAAGGACTCGAGCGAATACCTTTCGCGTGCATTCTACAAGTACAAACGTGACCTTGTACGCGTTGCCGCCGACATCGAGGGAACAATCTCGGGTTCGTGGAAATGGAATGCAGGCCTTGGCGTACTGGGATATATGATTGACGAGTGCGACATTGCCATGCTCAACGGCAAGCGCCAGCCGACAGACATCAAATATCTCGATCCGTCGGTACAGGGACTGTACGAGCTTTATAGGAACTGGGGCATAATAAAGCCCGACGAATCTAATGGCGGTTGGCATCCTTACGTGCGTGGCGGTATCACCTTCGACAGCCGCGACAAGCGCTCCAACCCGTCGCGAGGCATTTATACCGATGCCTTCTTCACCTACTCTGCCGCCTTCGGCAAGCAGACCGAATACAACAACCTGAAGTTCAACTTTACCTTCAGGCATTACGTACCGATATACCAAGATAGAATCACACTTGCCTATCGTATTGGCACACAAAATACTATTGCAGGAGAATCGCCATTCTACATGAACACCTACCTCAACACGCTTTTCATTCAGCGCGTTTTGTACGAAGGTCTTGGTGGGGGAAACTCGTTGCGCGGAATCATGCGAAACAGAATCCTAGCCAATGGTTTTGCATACGCAAATGTTGAACTTAGGACCAAAATTGTAACCTTCGACATCGGCAAACAGCACTTCTACATCGGCTTGAATCCGTTCTTCGACATAGGTATGGTAACTCAGCCTTACAAGCTTGACGAAAATGAAGTAAGGACAGCCATATCCGCCAATAATATAGCATCTGGTCGCACAGATAAATTCGAGGACTACTTCAACCTATCTAACAAAGAAATCTACAAGCCGCATTCAGCTGCAGGCGTTGGCCTGAAAGTCGCCATGAACGAGAATTTTATTCTTTCGGTTGACTGGGCTACAGCTTTAAACAAACAGGATAACGGCAAAATGTTGAATTTCTATGTGAAAATGGGATATCTGTTCTAGGATTATTCGTTTCGCCTATACACTAAATCGACATCGCCATACCTTAGTACCATCATCTTGCGCGATAATTCTGCAATCTTGAATGTCTGACTGCCCATTTTAAGATAGTTGCAATCAACAAAACTCCATGTACCCACCAGGGTGTCGCATTCACGGATCTTGGTATAATGCCCATCGACATCGAACCTATATAACTCAGGGACAATGCTCATTTCTAGATTCACAGAATAGTCGATGTAGCTATTAATCTTCCACGAATTACCTGTTATCAGTTTAATTTTTCTATTTATTGAGCAAGAGTTTTCGCACGACTGCACGAAAAGCATAGAAATAGTTACCAATATAATTGCCAGAAACTTCCGCATCTAGTCAACCCGCGAATTTATTGAAACTACATGCTTCTCTACAATCTTCTTGCCTTCAAGATTGAAAAGCTCGACATAAACAACATATATTCCTGCTGGACAAAGCCTATTCTGCGCATCGAAACCATCCCATACAATATTGCCGACAGAGCCAAGGCTGCGGTTGTTTACAAGCGTCTGCACAAGCCTGCCATTTGACGAGTAAACCGCAATGGTGCCGCTGTAGCCTGCCACATCAAGGCTGTAGGTTATGACAAGCTGGTCGTCGTAGCCGTCGTTGTCGGGCGAAAAAACCTCGCTACTCAAGGTTATCTGCGATTCGATGTCGCCAATCTCGTGGAACTGCGAATTTACATAGCCCGGAGTTGCAAAGCCTGCGTCCTGCGCTGCCGAATGCCAGTTACTCAAATCCGATGCCGGCACATCGTAGTTAATGCGCTCGAGCGAAACTCCGTCCTGCGAACTCAACAACTTGTAATGCAGCGACTTGCTGTAGCTTACTATGTCGATGGTATCGAATGTACGACCAGTAATTATTATCGTTCCCTTGTCGTCTGGCATAGAAGGCATCTTAGCAACCTTGTAAAGGTTTTCGGGTTGTAAAATGCTGTAATGCATGTATAGGTTCTCGATGTCGGTACTTATGGCGCAATATTCCTGCGGAAGTATCAGTCGGCTGATATTGGTAATCTGGTACGAATCCTTTACCGAACCATCGTCGTTGGTGTTCGAAATCCACAAATCCTTCAGGTCGATGACCTTGTTGGAACGGTTGTAAAGCTCAACAAAGTCGCTACCGCCAGAATACGGATTGAACAACAATTCGTTTATTGCCAGGTCGTTATATTCTGCTTGCACGCCAATGCCAAACCTAATCTGCGTATTAACTTCGACATTGTTTCCGCTGCAGTCAGTAATATTTTCGCCAATGTTTAACATATAGACCTTGCCTCGCTGTATTTCGGCATTGAACTTCATTTTTACAACTGTAAGCTGTGGTTCAACTATTTTCACAAACGTCGGATTTCCAAGTTCTTCGACACTGAAATTCTGAGTGCTGATCATTTCGGGCAAAACCACTTCGCTGAAATATACAACCACCGTATCGTTTACCACTTCGGCATCAGTCGGGTAAGGCGTTGCCCTGTCGGGATTCGTAGCATTGACAGAGTTCTGCGTTCCTGGGGTACCACCGCGGCTATTGAGCGTAGAACGCCAGTTGGCTGCGCCTTCGCATGGATTGTTCAAGTCAATCATTTCGAGCGAGTAGCCGCCCTGTGCCTTGAAGTTGTCGTCGTGCCACGACGACGAGAAAGTGAGCGTATGAACAATGTTTCCGTTCTTGTCGGACAGCGAAATCGTTGTTCCGCCCTGTGCAAACGATGGGAATCCGTCAACCCCGACAACATTCTCGAAGCCTTCGAACATAAAGGCATTGTCGGCAGCGGTAAGCACAAGGTAAGATTGCGCACCGATTATTACCGATGGCAATGTCTTGGTTGTCGAGCCTAACGAAATTTTCCAACCCGACAAGCTTACGGCGTTGTCGCTGCGGTTGTAAATCTCAACATATTTTGCATCTGGCAAACCTACCACTGGAGCTGGCTTCGACATTATTTCACTGACTACTATTGTGTTGAAAGCAATAGGAACAGTTGAGAACTGCACAGTCTGCCTTACCATCACATTTCCGCAAAGGTCGGCAATGTTTTCAACCGTAAGGTTGTAGATGCGATTCTGCTCGAACGACATTCCAAACATAAGCACCAGTAAGTTGGGATTATTGGCGTCAAGTCCTGCATAAACGGGATTGCCATAGTCGTTGTCGAGCGAAAAGTTGTCAAGCGAAAGCGACACTACCGTGTCGATGGTTTCCGAAAATGTGATATGCAATTCGTTTGCAGAGTTTATGCTCAAATCGACAATCGACGGAGCAGTTTCGTCAACATTCTGTCCGAAAATTGAGTTTTGCCGCCCGGGCGTACCGCCGTTTTCGTTTACGGAAGCGCGCCAGTTGGTCGATTGTTCGCAGCGGTTGTTGGGGTCGATTCGTTCGAGCGACCATCCGCCATCCTTCTTGTTCACATCCCTGTACCATGCCGACGAGTATGTAATCTTGTCAACCTCTGCCATAAACTCGTTGAACAAAGTAAGCGTTGTGCCATCATTTGTAAGAGCGGTCGAAGACAATCCCGCTATAGGAAGAATATTGCTCACATCATAAAAAAGCGTATCATTTCCCGCACGGCAAATAACAACATACTCGGACGGATACAAAGTGTAAGCATCGAGAACCTTAGCTGCGTTTCCAAACTTTATTGTCCAACCCTCAAGGTTTATTGCATCTGGAGAATTATTGTAAAGTTCAAGGTATTCGCTTGCAGGAAGCCCGACAACGGGAGTTGGATCGGCCATAATCTCGTTGATAACCACCGAGCCAGTTCCGGCTTCTACGAAAGTCATCTGCGTAGTGGTGGTTGCTGCGGTGTTGCCTTCGGTATCGGACATTCCGCCGTAGGTCAAGGTGTATGTGGTTCCGCTTGTGAAACTTCCAGCAAACTGCAAGACAATCTTGCGGGCATCGCCTTCCTGCAAGCTTGCCGAAGTGGCCTGACCTATGCCGTTGTCCATGCTGAAATTGGCAGCGGAAACACTTTCCTCATTGATTTCCTCATCGAACGAAAGCAGAACACTGTTTTCGCTAATGAATCGTGCCGAAACCAATGTAGGTGCTTGCAAATCAACAGTATATGTTCCTGTAACAGAAATATCGTCAAAATAGAAACCTGTGGAACGTGTCTTGGAATACTTGCAGTGAACGCCAAAATAACTTGATGAAGCAACTGTCATATCAGTAACCTCGCCCTCAAGAGAATATTCGCCAGCAGAATTTACATCAATATAAAGTTTCCATTCACCTTCAGATGAGCGTGTCACTTTGACTTTTATTGTATTTGACGAACCAAGCGAAAGCGTGTCGATACCATTTATTATCTTTGTCGAAGATGAACCACTTTTCTTGTATAGACAAACATTGTCGGGAGTAGATGCTCCGCAAACACGTACAAAATACCCTGCTGTACAAGAACTTACACTAGCATTATCGGAAACAAGGTAAACATCGCAATAATTTGATGTAGAAGGATCAAAATCATATTTTACTGTAAACTTCCATTCTGCATTGTCGATTGCTCTTGATGCAGTAGAAAGCATGGCGGTTGAATTTGTCGTTGCTGCGGTATCGTACAACTGTAATTCCATATCATTGTTCACACGAAACTTAGTGGTTTCGCCAGTCCATTGCGGATTTGCGGTGAAGTCGCCATCCGAAAAATCGTCGGTAAAGCCACCGTTGACCTGAGCCATTGCGCCCAAGCTCAGCAGCAATATTATTACAAGAGTAAATATTTTAATTTTCATTTGTCTATCAATTAACGAACTATAAGTTTTTGCAAAAATAGACATTTTTCACGACTTATATACATTAGAAATACATTCCCACCACCATCACATCATCCGTCTGCTCCAAATCGCCACGCCACAGGTCAAGTTTCTCGGACAAGAACGACTTTGCATCGTTGGGCTTCATCTGCGAACATTCCAGAAGTATGTTGCGGAAACGCGAATATTTCAGCTTTCCTTCTGAACCAAACTGATCGGGATAACCGTCGGATGAAAGGAAGACGACATCGCCAGACTTTACATTAATAATTTCTTCTGTAAATTCCTCATCGACAGCACTTCCCATTATTGCATTTACCGACTTGTATTCACGCACTTCGGGCTTACCAGCTAACGGGCTAACAGACGAGCAGTCGCCCTCGTAGCCAGAAACAAGCCACATTTTTTGCTTTGAACCTAGAAAACGCAGCTCGTTGTCACAAATCCTAACCATCGAAAGGCATAACGATTCACCCTTGAGATTTTCGGCAGACGAAACAATCTCACAGAACTCGTTATTGATGAAAGACGCCATTTCTGGCAAAGTGTTGTACTTCTCGATTGCCGCATACAGCGACTTTATGCCAAGCACCGACAGGAATCCACCCGAAATTCCGTGTCCTGTGCAGTCGCCAACAACCACATACGACACATCGCCTCGCGATACTGCAATATGGAAATCTCCACCGACAGTAATCTTTGGCAAATCGAGCACAAACATGCGCAAATTGCAATCCATCAAACCACTATTCATGCAGCCCAGTTGTATTTCACGAGCATATTCAAGGTTGAAAGATATTTCCTCATCGCGCTGCTTGAGGTCGGCATTGAGCATGTTCAAACTTCGGTTGAGACGACTTTTCTTGACAAGCAAAAATGCAACTATTGCAATGAAAATAAGCACAATAGCAATCACTGCGAAAAGTATTCTGTTCAGTGTTTTCTGGTGAGCAATCTCCTCATCGCGAAGATTCATTTCAAGAGCAGCTTTTTCACGTTCACTACGGTTTTCTTGTTCTTTTAACTCATCATTTAATTCCTTAGAATATATACTATCCTTTAAAGAAAGGTAACTATCAATATAATAATCAGAATGCTCATAATCACCTTTGTTCAAATAGTATTTATAGTAATTTCGGTAAAGTTTAAGCCTTATTTCATCAAATGAATTTTCAGTACAAATACTATCAACTATTTGCATATTACCAATAGCCTTGTCATATTCTTTTTCGCATATGTATATAGTTGCCATACTATTAAGTACAGATGTGTACATGTAAATATCTGTACTTTTATTAAGAAATGACAATAACTGGCTAAACGTACTTTTAGCTCCGTCAACATCATCCATAAAATATTGAAGATGTGCGAGATTATTCAATATAACAATTTTGGTGTTGCTATTGCTTGCGATATTTAATGCACTATCGTATAGACTATAGATTTTATCGTAATCTTCTGTATCGTAGTATAAATTTGCTATATTTACTAAAGTAGATGCATAAGAATCTGAATCTTCTGTACGTTTTGCAAAACAGATAGCTATCTCGTAATATATTTTTGCTTTCTTAAAATCCTGCAACTCATAATATATCATTCCTAGATCATTGTACACTTTATATAAAATTGTGTCGTTATGATTTTGCTTTGCAATCACTTCAGATTTGCTATAATAATTTATTGCATCAGCATAGTCTCCAAACATATATTTCAACAATCCCTTACTTCTATATGCAACTGCTTCCCAATTCTTAGAAGCGTATTTATGAGCTGCGAACAGCAAAGTATCAGCATATTGTTCGGCAATATTGTTGTCACAATCGGAATAGTACACGAATAAATCGTAGTAAATTTTCAAACATGTTGAATCATGATGCAACGAAAGTTCCTCTCTCAAACTATCCACATACTCATCCTGTGCCGCAACCTCACACGGCAACTGCAATCCTATTGCAATAAAAAACAATATGTTTCGGAGAAACTTCATTGGGACAAAATTACTTTATTATCGCGACATAGGCAAGAGACTACGCCTAGAATGGAACTTGTTATTGCAAATAAGTCTGAGTACTACAGAATTTTATTTCCCACCAAAATACACTTTGTACGAGAACGAAGCCAAGAATGGGAAATAACTTACCTGATACAATTTCAAAGCGTATGAATTGTTGCTTGTGCTAGGATATAAAAAGTAATCGTAAGGCGTATTATTGTAATAATAGAAGAACGGATTCTGGCGGAAATACGCGTTGTAAATGCTGAAACTCCATGTAGCATCGCGACCTTTCTTGGTTTTGTATTCGTAGGTAAGCGCAAGGTCCAGACGATGATAGTCCTTCATTCTGCCACTATTGCGCGGTCCATATATTAGGCATTCGTACATATACAGTTCGCCTTCTTCTGTAATCGCAGGAACATATTGTTTGCCCAAAGCCGGCGTATATGGTAAACCTGTCTGGTAAGTCCATGTTGCACTTAATGTGAATTTCTCGTTTATCCTGTAATTGGCTGCAATGTTGAAATTGTGCGGACGGTCGAAATCGTATGGAAATTCGTTTCCATCGTTTATGTTGGCGTATTTCCTGAACGACCGAGCATACGAATAACTTACAAATCCAGTGAAGCGCCCCGCTTTCTTGCGTAGCAAAAACTCAACTCCGTATGCACGCCCTATTCCACCAGTCTCTACTTTGGCAGCCCAGTTGTCGTCGCCAACGAAATTGGTAAAGCCGTCCTTGTAGGTTGCGAGGTCGGTTGAGGCCTTGTAGTAGCCGCCTATTGTCATCGACAGTTTGCCACTTAGGAAATCGCTCTCCCATTCGGCAGAATATTGTGCAACCTTGGCAGGATTAATATTTTCGCCCGATGGAATCCATACTTCGTTGTTCATTATACTTCCAGACGTAAATACCAGATGAGAATACTGGGTGGCTTTCATGTAACTCATACTTAACCTGTGATTGGGCGAAAAACCAAACGTCAGTGAGGCTCGCGGTTCAAGCGAATAGTCGCTATATGTTTTCGACATTATCCCGTTGCCCCTCACTCCCAATGTAACGCTCGAATATTTCAGGAACTGCAAACTAGTGGACAAATAGGCAAAAACTGCAGGTCGGCGTATGCTGTTTTTCTGCTCAAAGTTGTAAGTCGGCAAGAATGACTGATATTCTCCCTGCAAACCTGCTTCCATGTTCCAAAACTTGAAAAAGTCGTGCTTAACCGACACATCTAGCATTGTTACGTCAAGCGACGAAAGGAAACGATTCCTAATGTCGGGAAGAGTATCGTTATCTTGTTTTATTCTGTAACCGGTTTTCAGTCTGTAGCGCGAATGTGAAATGCCAGCCGACAGGAATGTCTTACTGTCGAGTATACGCTTGTACTGTGCTGATGCCATTACATTGCCCCACATATAGTGAAGACGGTACTGATCCTGCAAATTTATATGCTCATGGCGTTTTTTACTTCTTAGTCCCAGATAGTCATCACCGATATAGAAATTTACGGTTAACTTGTCTTTGTCTGTCGGACTCCACGAAAATTTTCCGTTGAGATCGTAAAAACCATATCCTATAAGATAATTTTGGTCGGCGAACGACGATGCAAGTAGCAATAATGCACCAATCATAGTCTTTCGCGCACACACTATGTAGCTTGAGTTTTTCAGTCCCGCCGGACCTTCGGCTGTCGCCGAAATGTCGGTAAGACCCACATGCAGCGAACCGCAGTGTTTGTTTTTGTTGCCCTCCTTCTGCGTTATGTCAATGATAGACGATAACTTACCGCCATATTTGGCAGGAAAACCGCCCTTGTATATGCAGATGTCGTTTATTATGTCGGGATTGAAAGTGGAGAAAAATCCTCCAAGATGGTTTACATAGATTATCGGCACATTGTCGAACAGATACATGTTTTCACCAGGGTTTCCGCCTCGCACATTCAAAACACTGGTTCCTTCGCGCTGTGTGCTGATTCCCGGCATTAGTGACATTCCCTTTGCAATATCAGGTTTTCCGCCCATCGACGGAAGTTCGGAAATTTCCCTTATGCTCATTTCAGAGACATTGCCACCCGACCTTCGCCCCTGCGCCACCACAGTTACTTCGCCAAGCATCTGCTTGTCAGGCGTTAGCGCTATCCTCAATGGCAATTTTGTTGAAACATCAACCGAAAGTCTTTTCGTTGAATAGCCAATGAATGAAATGGCAATCTCGGTAGGAAGTTGGGTGTGAAGGCAAAAATATCCAGAATTGTCAGTAATGCTCCAACTATTCCTTGCACTATCGACCACGTTAGCACCTATAAGCACTTCGCCAGTCTCCGAATCGGTGACTATTCCCGAAACGGAAGCCTTGTTCTGGCACGTTGCCACGACAGAAACACAAACCAAAATCAATATTGCCAGTAGATTTTTCATCAATATACGCAATCGGGTGGATAAATAGTGTCAACATATTCGGTATAAGCGGCAAACACTCCGTAGCCGTTTTCAACATTCGAGTAGGCATTGAACATTACTGGATTATCGACAATTCCATCCGAATAGCGGCCTTCGGAGTAAAGGTAGTGCATTCGTGTGAACTTATAGTAGTTCTCGTCAACAGCGCGGAACCTCACAAGCAAAGGACGAGTCTGCATTTTGCCACCTATCCAGCACTGACATTGTGGCAAAAATTTCAACGTGACAGAGAAATTCTCTCCAGAAACTTTTTCATTTGAAAACAAAGGTAATGGCAATCCTTCATTTTTTATAATAGGGTCCGTTATGTCCATCAACATAACTCCACATGCGTTAAGATCATTAATTGTTGTAGTATAATTCTCAATTGTATATATTATTATCTCATAATACTTACGCAAGCTAACATCATTGCTAATAGTAGTTACAAGACCCAGCAAGACTTCTCCATAATCATCAACACCTGCATTTTCAATATAGTTGAATCCAAGCGGTATTTCCTTTTGGGGTACTACGCATCGGCATCTAGCAGTATCCCCATTATATGCAACTACGCATTCGAGGCTGTCGTTTTCGTTGGCCACAACTATAGAAGAATAATAACCACTTCCTTCGTAATCTAATGCTTCTGTAAAGCAACCATTTACATACAAAAAAACATCTGCATCATACACTAGTGGGAGACTAACATCGTTGACATTGCCAGTGAGCGAAACATTTACCAACACTGGCTCCCCTGCCTTTACAATAGAGTTTACCGTTAGTTTCTGCGGATAGTCGGGGAACTGGTGGGTAACAACTTTGCGACAAGAAAAGAGACAAGTACCCACTACTATTAAAAATAATATTTCTACTACTCTAACAATCATTTATTCCATCCAGAATTATATGCAAACACATTTTCGTGACTCCATGAGATTGGAGTTCCATCAAGAAAACTTCCAGAAATCTCATATGGCACATAACTAAATCCCATACTTACAGGAATCGATGATGGAGTTATTATAGCTGTAAATCTATAGTTTGACATACCAGCGATTTGCACCTTCCATACATTTGCGTCTCTCCATCTATATTGAACACCAGAAATATACCAATAAGAATTATTTTTATTCATTCCTATTTGAGTATCATCAAACCCCACTCCATTAACCCAAGCTCCAAGAACTTTTTTTTGCGTAGTTACTCTTACATCGTATTCCCACTTTCCTGAACTTTCAGTAGTATAAAAACGAATCTTCACTCTTCGCTTATCTGGATTATTGGGCGTAATATATTCAGAATTTAACGAGCGTTCCTCAACATTTCCCTTAAAACATTTTATTATTATATTATCATAATTAGGATTTTCCACGCCAGAGAGTACAATATTAATCATATCTTCGTTTCCGTCTGTAATAATATATTCCTTTTCATAAGATACTCTATATATGCTATCCCCAATCTGATACAATCCATATTCATTTGCAATATATGATATGACACTTGGTGCTTGCATTTCATAAAAACACTCTTCGTTATTACTCAAATTATAAAATGAATACGGATGGGTTTGAACATATTCAATATACGATTGCATTTTCTCATTAAAATTACTTTCATCCAAGCCTTGTATTAATCTATTTCCAGTTGTATATATATAATTCATTGAAACAAAATTCGACAAACCAAATATACTATATATCTTATCAGGATTAGCTTGATTTTGTGATACCCAATCCAACATCGAATAAAACTCTTTCATATCCTTAAACAGAAGCCTTCCATCTTTTACTTCTGGCAAGTCTTTCATAATTTCATCGTCAGAAATGACTCTTGGTTTTTTGACACTTGTTGGTTGTTTCAAATCATTAAGATTCTCTTTTTCGCAACCGCTGTTAAACATTGCTAATGCACACACTGCCATTACACAAATGGCAAACTTCAATAAATCGATTCTTCTCATATCATTTAACTTTTTTAAATTAATTAATGACGTAAAAATAAACAATTTTACAATACAAAAATTTAATCTTAATATTTTTTTCAAAACACAATCATTTATAAAATATTTTACTGTTGAAATTATAACCTATTTTACACCCGAAAGTAACCCAATAGCAGCCAGCAAGGATTTCCTCATTTTCGTTTGAAAACTTTACCGACAACCCTCTTATACATTGCCGTCATATCTTCCGACAGGTCGAAATACAAGGTCGGAACGACAAACACTATGCATATCACAGCAGAACGCACCACTAAATCGAGTATCAAGTTGCCCAAATCAGGTATCAGCCACGACAACAAATAAGCCACCGTACCGAAAAGTACCACAAGCAAGTGCTTTAGGCAGAATGGATTAAATCCGAATTTCAGCCTTACAAAAGCAATCCTTACCACAGAGTACACAAGGAAGGACAGCATTGAAGCCACCGCCGCGCCTGTAATGCCATAAATCGGCAACAGCCATACATTGAACCCAAATATCAAACCAATGAGCATCACCATGATAAGCGTGTGATAACGGTAATATCTGCTGTACTGAATAATTTCACCGCTCACACTTGCAGCCATCTGTATGAGGTGCGAAATGGCAATGAACAAAATTACCAGCCTGCCGTCGGCGTATTCGGGCGGAAGAATCTTGAGGATATTGTCGATGTTGCCCCACACCAACACAAACAGTATTACACCTATAATCAGCATGTTAGTGGTGCATTTGCGATAAACCTTCAGCACCATGTCGTTGTCACCGCTCTTGAATGACTCGGTAATCACCGTGCTCGAAATCCTTATTATCGACCGCCCCGGCAACAAAATCATCGAACCAAAATAAAAGGCGATGGAATACACGCCAGTGGCACTCAGGTCGCAATAATGATTGATGAAATAACGGTCAATCTGGTTAACAAACACCCCGCTGAAACTCGAAATCACACCAAAAAATGCCACCGAGCACATTGCACGCACAAATTCGCGTGTCAGCAATTTCTTCGACGGCTTCAGCGACATATTTCCCTGCACTATAAGCAATATCAGCAACAAAACCGTAGGAACTCCGTAGGCTGCCACATAGTAGATTATAAAGCCGTTGAAGTCGAGTACTCCGAAATAGAACAGCCCGATGCCTATGAGGTTGAGTATTCGCAAAAGGAATTCCTTGACAAACAGCCCGAACGACGAATTGTAGAACATCCGGTTATAGACATCGCTGAGTAGGTAGAATATTGTGATGTAAATCAGCGGCAGAAGCAGAAAAACATAGTCGGCAAAGAGTTTCGACTTCTCAAGGTTCTGAGCCACAAGGTAGTCACGTGCGCCAAAGTAACCTGCGGTGCATACCAGCGAGCCGAAAATTCCCACCGCGACAAGCAAGAACGGAAAGCCGTTGTGACCTTTTTCGGGGTTGCGGAAGTATGGGAAAAACCTAACTATCACATTGGTAAAACCGAAACAGCCGAATTGTCCCACAATCGACGACAGGGCAATAAGCAAGTTGGTAAGACCAATCTCGTCGGTAGTGAAAATCTGCGGCATAAGCAGGGCTACATTCACAAAACCTATGAACGCTCCAAGGTACGAATATATCGAGCCTTTTATTGTCTGTTTTGCAATGAGTCCCATAAATCGTAGATTGTTTTTTTCGACTTTATTTTATCAAATGGCATAAGGTATGCGCCCGAAATTCCAGATATGCCACGCAATGTATTCAAGGCATCGTCACTATCAAGCGAACTGTCGTCGCGCACAATGAAAAGGTAGTCGAAACTACGGAATTCGTCAACTAAAAACGATGCACCGCATTTGTTCGATATCAGAAGTAACTCGGAATTGCGGCAACCAGAGTCGGAATTTCCGTAAACCGAATAATAGCATGGTGTTGCATTTGCTCCAAAGTCGAATAAGGTAGCAGTTTCCGGCTGTTCCTTTTCGACAACAATTTCGGGCAATAGGTAAAAATCGGTATCGAAGCCTCGTGTAAGTCCATACGCCAACTTGTAATCAATTTCCGACGACGCCAACCCCACGATCTGGAAGTTGACGCTAGGCATATAGTCCAGTTTTACCTTCGAAGTCTTCACAATGCAAACTTACATAAAAAATTATTAGCGGTGGTAAAAATTGAGGAATTTCTTTTATTTTCGTATATATGCAAAATTTTTCAATACGGTTTTGCAGCTCAAAAATTTGTAAAACTAAGCATTTTTTCTTTCGGCGTGAGCCGCAAATTGTGAAAAATGTTGCATATTTGCACCGCAAATAGAAATCTAATTATATGGATAACAATAGAGACATATTGCAATACCTTCATTATCACCCTTTATCATCTCGTAACGAAATATCGGAAGGTATTCCTTTTGATGGTAGTGATGCAACATTAAAACGAAAGATTGCTACTGAAATAGAAAAAGGGAATGTAATAGTGAGTGGCAATAACAAATCTACACGATACAGCCTTTCGGCAAAAGCTCAATTATTGATGCCATTGAATCTTGATACATATTTTGCTAAAGACATTGATGAAAGACAGGTGCAGACATCATTTAACTTCGCACTTATTCAGGAACAGCTGCAAAATGTTAAATTATTTTCAGATGAAGAATCTGCACATCTTAACGAATTGCAAAATGTATTTCGTAAGCACATAAGCGAAATGACCGAAAACGAATATCGTAAGGAGATGGAACGTCTTGGCATTGATTTAAGCTGGAAGTCGTCGCAAATAGAAGGCAACACATATTCGCTTCTGGAAACAGAACGGTTACTTCGTGAAAGCAAAACTGCTGATGGCAAAACCAAGGAAGAGGCTGTGATGCTGCTAAATCATAAAGATGCTTTGCGCTTTTTACTTGATAATCCCGATTATTTACAAAAATTGACAATTAGTCGTATTGAGGACATACACACGTTGCTAACTAAAGAATTATCAGTGGATAAAGGACTTAGACATAGGCGTGTAGGTGTTACTGGAACAAATTATCATCCGCTAGACAACGAATTTCAGATTAGGGAAGCTATGCGAGATACTTGTTCCCTGATAAATAGCAAAACCGATGTCTTTGAAAAAGCATTGCTTGCATTGCTACTATTCAGCTATATACAGCCATTTATGGACGGTAATAAACGTACAGCCCGCATAACAAGCAACGCTTTATTGATTGCAAACGGTTACTGTCCTATTTCGTTCCGTACTGTCGATTCAATTGATTATAAAAAGGCAATGCTTATTTTTTACGAGCAAAATAACCTGCACGCTTTTAAACAGATATTCATCTCTCAGTTTGAATTTGCTGTGCAAGAGTACTTCTAAATGATGTCCGCTAAAAAATATGGCAAACCTTATAATTGCAATATTATCAAATTCTTATATGACAATGTTAATAAAAAGGGGGGTCATTTACTTGCTTCGCTGCGTGAGCTAAAGGTTGCGGAATGACGATTAATAGAAAAATTTAGGCAAATAAATTGAACATAGGGTTTTACTTCCCATTCCCCTTTTCAAACTCCTCCATCTCTATACTTGACTCCTCCCACACGCTCATCTGCTGCTCGAGTTCCTCGTTCAGTTTGGCTGACATCTTGTAGGCGGTTTCAAGTTTCTGTTGCTCGATTGTAGGATTCGACATAAGCTCGTTAAGACCAGCAATTTCCGATTCAAGCCGCTCAATTTCGGCTTCGGCCTTGTCGATGCGGTTCTGTATGGCACGACGACGCTTGTTGAGTTCCTTGTTTTCCAAATACTTCTGCTTGTTGTCGGAAATTCCAGCTTCGGCTTTTACCTCGGCTAGCTTGCGATCCTTTATCTCTATTTCGCGCATATCCTCAATTTTCTTGTTGCGAAGGAAATCGTATATGCCGCCGACATGCAAGCGTATCTTTTTATTCTTGAACTCGTAAACCTTTGACACAAGCCCGTCAAGGAAATAACGGTCGTGCGAAACAACTATCAGCGTACCGTCGTAGTTCTGTAGTGCCTGCTTCAGAATGTCCTTGGAGCGGATGTCGAGGTGGTTGGTAGGTTCGTCGAGTACAAGCAGATTGTATGGCTGTAACAGAAGTTTTGCCAGCGACAGGCGCGAATGTTCGCCACCAGACAAAACCTTCACTTTCTTGTCGATGTCCTCGCCAGAGAAAAGGAAAGCACCGAGTATGTCTCTGATTTTTGTGCGGATATCGCCAACGGCAATGCGGTCAAGTGTTTCAAATACAGTCAGCTCTGGATCAAGAAGTTCGTCTTGATTCTGTGCAAAGTAACCGATATTTATGTTGTGTCCGATTTTCAGTTCGCCCGAATACTCGGTTTCACCGATGATAACCTTCGACAAAGTAGTCTTGCCTTCGCCGTTTCGTCCCACGAAAGCAACCTTTTCGCCACGCTCAATCACAAGGTCAATCTTATCGAGGATAAGGTTGTCGCCATAGCTTTTGCTTAGTTCCTTGGTTTCGACCACAATGTCGCCCGAGCGCGGTGCCGGGGCGAACTTTATGTGCATAGCCGCATTGTCGAGGTCATCCACTTCGATGATGTCCATCTTTTCGAGTTGCTTTATGCGCGACTGAACCTGATTTGACTTGGTGGCCTTATAGCGGAAACGCTCGATAAATTCCTCGGTGTCCTTGATTTGCTTCTGCTGGTTCTCGTAGGCTGCAAGTTGCTGTTGCAGGCGTTCCTGCTGCAAAACCTTGAACTTTGAATACGGAACCTTGTAATCGTATAGTTTTCCGAGGTTTATCTCTATTGTGCGAGTCGTTACATTGTCGAGGAATGCGCGGTCGTGCGAAATTAGCAGAACAGCTCCCTTATATGCCTGCAAGAAATCCTCAAGCCACTGAATTGACTCTATATCAAGGTGATTGGTAGGCTCGTCGAGTAGAATGAGGTCGGGGCTTTGTAGAAGGATTTTTGCAAGTTCAACCCTCATGCGCCAGCCACCGCTGAACTCGGAAATCTTGCGGTTGAAGTCGCTACGCAGAAAGCCCAAGCCTTTCAGAATCCGTTCGATTTCGGGTTCCATATTGTTCACACCGACGATTTGCAGGTGTTCGTTGAGATGGGCAAGGTTTTCGGCTGCCTTTATGTACGATTCGGAAGTGTAGTCGGTGCGGGTTTCGAGTTCGGCGGCAAGGCGGTCTATTTCTCGCTGGATTTCGGCGATATTGTCGAAAGCCTTCTTTGTTTCCTCAAGCACAGTGTTTTGTGTTGATGCAAGCGCCATCTGCTGCGGCAGGTAGCCGATTGTTATCCCCGACGGTTTCGACACGCTTCCTTCGGTTGGTGTTACTATTCCGCAGATGACTTTCAGCAGGGTGGACTTTCCTGCGCCGTTCTTTCCGACAAGGCCGATGCGGTCGCGACGGTTTATCATAAAACCGATGTTTGAGAACAGCTCGAAGCCCCCGAAACGTATTGTTATGTTGTCAATCGATAGCATTTCCGAAATTTTGCGCGAAGTTAATGCAATAATTTGAATTTCACACTGCCGAAGGAAATCGAAAATCGTATTTCATAAGTCGTAAATTTTATCTAATTTTGCAGTCTCAAAAAATTAGGTTATGCCCGATAATTTCAGATACAATCTAAGAGGTGTTTCGGCCTCGAAGGAAGATGTGCACAATGCAATAAAGAACATCGACAAGGGCTTGTATCCCAAGTCGTTCTGCAAGATAATCCCCGACATCCTCTGCGGTGACGAAGAATACTGCAACATAATGCACGCCGACGGCGCTGGCACAAAGTCGTCGCTCGCCTACATGTATTGGCGCGAAACCGGCGACCTTTCGGTATGGAAAGGCATTGCAATCGACGCCATCGTGATGAATACCGACGACCTACTATGCGTTGGCGCAACCGACAACATTTTGCTGTCGTCAACCATTGGTCGCAACAAGAGACTCATTCCCGGCGAAGTAATTTCGGCAATAATAAACGGCACCCAGGAATTCTGCGACACAATGCGTCAGTTCGGTATAAACATTGTGCTTACTGGCGGCGAAACTGCCGACGTGGGCGACCTTGTAAGAACGGTAATCGTCGATTCGACCGTAACCTGCCGAATGAAACGCAGCGACCTCATTACCAACGAAAAAATTGGCGACGGTAATGTTATCGTAGGACTAGCATCGTACGGACAGGCAAAGTACGAAACCTACTACAACGGCGGTATGGGCAGCAACGGACTTACTTCCGCACGTCACGATGTGTTTGCAAAGTACCTTGCCGAAAAGTATCCCGAAAGCTACGACAACGGCATACCGCAGGAACTTGTATATTCGGGCAAATGCAAGCTTACCGACAAGCTCGAATCGCCGTACAGCGATGCTGGCAAACTGGTACTCTCGCCCACACGCACCTACGCACCAGTAATTCGCGAAATACTGAACCAGTATAGATCACAAATCAATGGTATAATACATTGCAGCGGCGGCGCACAGACAAAGATTCTCAACTTCGTTGACAACCTGCACGTGGTAAAGGACAATATGTTCGAAACCCCATTGCTCTTCAAACTGATACAAGAACAGAGCGGTACCGACTGGCGCGAAATGTACAAGGTATTCAACATGGGCCATCGCATGGAACTTTACGTACCAGAAAGCATTGCAGAAGGAATAATCTCGATAAGCAAGAGTTTCGGCGTGGATGCAAAGATTATCGGTCACTGCGAGAAATACGAAGGCAAAAAACTGACAATCAAGTCGGACAAGGGAGAATTTACTTATTAATGAATAATGGATAATTGACAATGTATAATTAGGGCTGAAAGAAGAAAAGGCTAAAAGTCTTTAAGCCTGTTAGCCTTTGAGCCTGCAAGCCCAACTTAGAAACCTAGAAACTTTTAAACTTAGAAACTTTCATTTATGGCAAACAACCTGATATTAGAAAAACTACAAGGCGTAAAAGCAAGATTCATCGAAGTAGGCAAAATGCTTACCGACCAGTCGATAATGTCCGACATGGACAAATACGTAAAGCTTAACAAGGAATACAAGGACCTTGAGCCTATAATTGAGGCATACGACGAATACACCAACATAATTTCCAACATCGACAATGCCAAGTCGATACTCGCAACCGAGAAGGACGAGGAAATGCGCGAGATGGCAAAGATGGAAATTGACGAACTTACCGCCAAGGTTGACCCGATGGAGGAAAAGATAAAGCTGTTGCTCATCCCGAAAGACCCCGAGGACGAAAAGAATGCAATCGTGGAAATCCGTGGCGGAGCAGGTGGCGACGAGGCAAGCCTTTTTGCAGGCGAACTTATGCGCATGTACATGAAATACTGCGAAACCAAGGGTTGGAAAACCGAAATCACACGTGCAACCGAAGGTACTGTCGGCGGTTACAAAGAAGTCGTTTTCACAGTTACTGGACACGGCGTTTATGGTATCCTGAAGTACGAATCGGGCGTTCACCGCGTACAGCGCGTTCCGCAGACCGAAACACAGGGTCGTGTACACACATCGGCAGCATCGGTGGCAGTACTGCCCGAAGCCGACGAAGTTGACATCAAAATCAACCCAGCCGACATCAAGCGCGACGAGTTCTGCTCGTCGGGACCTGGCGGTCAGTCGGTTAACACAACTTACTCGGCAATCCGTCTTACACACATCCCTACAGGAATCGTGGTTACCTGCCAGGACGAAAAGTCGAAACTGAAAAACATCGAGTCGGCAATGAAGGAACTTCGCACCCGTCTGTACAACCTCGAATACCAGAAGTACCTCGACGAGATTTCGAAAAAGCGTAAAACTATGGTTTCGACTGGTGACCGTTCGGCAAAAATACGTACCTACAACTTCCCGCAAGGCCGTGTTACCGACCACCGTATCAACTACACGATGTACAACTTACAGAACTTTATGCTTGGTGACATCCAGGAACTCATCGACCAGCTGATTATGGCAGAAAACGCCGAGAGACTGAAGGAAGCTAACAACGAATAAATAATTGTAGTTATATAAAAACAGCGTTCCAGATCCTGAAATAGTTGGGATAACGAATGCTGTTTTTTTGTGCCCTTATGCTTTTATTTTTCTACCCTTCCACATCGGCTTATACACCAGCGCTGCAAGTGCCACCGAGACAATGTATAGCGGATGGACAATAGTGAGCGGAATGCTTGCCCACCACAATCTGCCACAGCGATAGAAATGCAGCACATATATTATAAAATACATATCGACGGCATTCTTCATAAACAGCAAACATGCGAATACTATAAAATACAACGGCTGTATGCATCCCATGACAAACGAAACCAACAAGGCAACGGCCATGAGAAAAACCATAGCCGACACAAATATCGCAAACGGATTCTTGTATCCCCCAGCTTTCGACGCCCATCTTACTCTTTGCGAAAAAAATTCAGCAAGATTTCTGGGAGCCTTGGTTTCGACAATACAATCGACCGACTGAGCGAACCCCACCTTATATTTTTTGTCGGCATAATGTAGTAGAAAAACATCGTCGCCCGACGAATACTTTTTGTTAAGGTCAGCTTCTGCGTAAACTTTGCGTTCCACAGCAAAGTTGGCTCCATTGCACATAAACGGCCGGCCCATAAAGAATCCTGCCGCGCCGCTGCCTGTAAGTGAAAGAAATTCCAATTGGACAAGACCGCCCAAAAATCCCTTTGTATCGGAATAGCGCACAGGTCCGCACATCATTGCACAATTTTCGGCACGCATCTGCGACACAAGAGCTTCGATGCATTTGTTTTTCACGATACAGTCGGCATCGGTGAAATACAGTATTTCGCCAGTCGAATTTTCGTAACCTAACCTCAATGCAGCCTTCTTCCCCACAACCTCATCGGGAGCGTCGATGAGCTTTATACGAGAATCGTCATACGAATTTACAATCGCCAACGAACCGTCGTCGCTATGGTCGTTTATCAGAATAAACTCACATTTTTTGTATGTCTGTGCAATAAGACTATCGATAAGTGCAGGTAGGTTCTTTTCCTCGTTGCGAAAAGCTACGATTACGCTTACCAGCGGTGCATTGTCGACAGGAACGCTTGGAGCAATATTGTCCTCATCGCGCCAATGGTAGCAGAATGCCAAAATCAGCAGCGAATATATTATTGTTATTATGGCTAGGGCGATAATCATTGCTAATATTTTACAAACTTACCTACATGATACACTCCCATATAATATACCACAATAGTGTACAATCCATCTGGATATTGCGACACATCAATACTATATGTGGAATCACTGCTGTTGTCATCGTATAGCACAGTACCAAGCATACTAAATACCTTTATGTTATATTCACCAGCAATAGTTTCGGGAATATCTACATTCACAAAGTTACAAGTTGGGTTGGGGTAAATATTACTCGGAGTAATCCATTCCGAATTTTTGTGAACAATATCACAATTCACAGGATTGCATCCACATTCAGGATATAATGAATACACCAAAGTATCATCGAACAATATACAACTAGTTGGATAATATGTTGCACCAACCATTACTCCTCCAAAAAAGCCGTATGACGGGCCAAAACCTTCAACAATTCTGTCATAATGTTCGAACCCTACTCCGAACGTTCTATGATATCCATCAGGTATCGTCGCTATATGTATAACTTTTCGACCTTGATAACAGGTTATTGAATCAACAACATATTCTAAATCATAATAATAAGGATCTGAGTACACAAAAGTATCTCCTACCTCAAGGTTAAATGAGAAAGCAAGCTGTTCTGCTCCATTATTAATGCGAAATACTTCACCAGTCGCAGTATCTTCCCTTATAAGCAAGTAATCTGTCATTGCTATATAGCAAGATAAATTGTCTATCTTTTGGTATGACTTTCCATCTATTAATATTGTATCAGAGCACAAGGCAGATACTGGATCATTTCTGTAACAAGGTCCAACCGTATTATTCTGGCATGGAAAACTGTCGTGTGGCATTGTAAATATTTCGTCATCCCTACCACCACCAATTGTTTCATACCCTACCCACCATTCTGTTTTCTCTCTGCCAAATATCGACTTATAGTAGCGCGGTCCAGTCTGGTATTCGCAGTCGGGCATATCAGCAAAATGGAAAGAAAATCCTGTGGTGTCGGAAATGCACCGCAACCCATCTGTATAGGATTTCACTTGATTTGGAAACAAGCACTTAAGCGAGCCAATGCCATCAATTATACCACTATTGCCAAACGAATCATACAATGCAGTATCGGTACAATGCGCATACTGTACATTCCGAAGTTCGCCACCAATTTCTATCTGCGCTACAGAATCCACATACATACTTACTCCATACTCATCAAGCAGCCACGATTCCCCTGCAGTTTTGCCAAAGTCATACACTAGGCAAAACCGCTGCACGTCTGTCGAATAGCGATAAACCTTAGAATCCTGCGAATAAACTATGTTTTCCGACTTGAGACTGTAGCGGTTGAGATTGTCGGGGACATACTCGCACAGCACCTTGGCTTCAATGCCATTAACCGTAGTGTCGCGGTCGAAGACAATGTAGGAATACGAAACATAGTCTGGGTCGAAGGTATTGTATGTGTAATACCATTTGAAACCATTGGCTCCGAAATCGGGAGTTTGAGAGTAGCCGCTTACAACAAGAAATAGCAGCAAATTTAAAAAGGAAAAATATCTCATAATATTTTTTTTTTCAAAGTGATAGCAAAAAAATAAGGGCAACTTGCCCTTATTTTATATGGTTGCAGTTTGTTTCTATTCAGGGTTGAACATTGCGAACTTACCCTTCTTGGCATTACGGGTGAACATGTAGTGTGTTCCGTTGTATTCCTGGAAAAGTTCGGGAATGATCTTGCTCTTCTTGTTGCTCTTTGGGAACAAAGCCTGTCCCGAAACAGCACCATCTGAGAAAATAGACACTGCCATTGCAAAACCGTTGCGGTCGGGCGAAGTTGCTTCTTTGTACTTGTCGCCGTTGAGGTTAGCCTTGGATTCGCCTGCTTCAAGGTTTGTCAGGTTCTTTGGATTGTCGTTGTAGAACAAGAATACCTTTTCGCCGATTGCGTAAGTTGCAACTGACGAATACTTTCCGTAGTCGTTCCAGCTGTACTGGCTCTTTGGAATTCTAACCATCCATTCCATATTGTTAAGAGGACTGGTGTATGCAACAAGCACATCGTTGAAACGGTAGTATTCGTTGTAGATTGTCTCTCTAGTCTGCGGATCGAAAATAGAGTCCTTCCAGTAGTTCTTGTGTTCTGCAACAACAACCGAACCTCCATCAGTTAGATAAAGTACATCAAGAAGCTGATAGTCGTACTTCTGGTCCATAATCTTGCTGAGACGTTCTGCATTGAAAGCAGGGATTTCGGTCTTTTGGAAAGTGTAGATACCCTTCTTCGAATCTCTTGCGTTGATAGGCTTCTTTTCCTTTACATCATACTTCTGGTGGAATATTGCCTGGTATGTTGTCTTGCCCTTAGGAACGAGGAATCCGTAAACATCGATGTTGTCGTTGTCGTCGATGCCAAAGATAGCGTCAACAAGAACGAGTTTTTTGTCCTTAACATCGAAAGTGGTAACATCGTCCATCGACGGATTGAAAACGAGCATCTTGTAGTCGTAGGTGATGATTTTCATCTTCTGCAACTGTGCTTCAGTCGGGCTAATACGAACGAGCATATATACGCTACCGGTGTTTGTAATCTTCATGCTTTCTACAGCAAAAGCCTGTCCTACAAGCGGAAGCTTAACCTGCTTGTTGTAAACTTCTCTCAAGTTCGAGTTGTACATCTTGAAATAGAAAGGCTCTTCGTTGTATGTCTGGAAAGGACGGTTGTACCATACGAACATGTTCTGTCCGTTTGGAGTGAGACATACGTTGAAATCAGCAGACATGTTTTGGTTGGTAAGCTTACCAATTACCCTTGGTTCGCCCATTACCTGTCCGCTACGACCGAGTTCCTGTATGTACAAAAGTTTTTCCTTTTTCAGGAAATCTTCAACTTGTGTAAACAGAACAACTTGTCCGTCAACATAGAATGCTTCTACATATTCAGTCTGATTTCCATCTACAACTGGAAGAATTATCTGTGCCGATGTTTCTCTTACCAGCGATGCAGCATTGAAATACTCAAGCCACAATTTGTCTTCTGCGTCAATTCTTATTGCGAAGAAGCCGTCGGAGTCGCCACCAATCATTCTTACGTAGTCGTTACCTTCTTCGAGCACGATGTCCTTGTCGTATCCGAAATTGGCTGTTGCCTTCTGCTGTGCATTAACTGCAACGCACATGCAAAGCACTAGAACAAACAAAAATATTTTCTTCATCTCAAAAAGTTATTTACGTAAATAAGTTGCGAAGATATATGTTTTTTTGAAACTCGCCAATTATTTTTTCTTGTTGGCAAGTTGCCCGCAAGCGGCATCTATATCTAATCCCTTTGATTTTCTGATAGTTACCACAATATTACAAGCTTCAATATGCCTAATAAAATTTTCTAACGTTTCGCTGTTAGTTCGTTTAAACGTATCGTTCGGGTGCGGATTGTACTCGATGATGTTGATCTTGCATGGCGAAACTTTTGTGAACTCGGTAAGCGCGCGGGCATCGTCGAGGCTATCGTTCACACCGCCTAGCATCAGGTATTCGTAGGTGATGCGCGTACCGGTTTTCTGGTGGAAATACTTTATTGCATCTGAGAGCTCGGTGAGGTTGTACTTGCGGTTTATTGGCATTATCTGGTTGCGCTTGGCATCTATTGCCGAATGCAGCGAAATGGACAGGTTGAAGCGTATGCCGTCGTCGGCAAGACGTTTTATTTGAGGGGCAATGCCGCAGGTTGACATGGTTATGCGCTGGGGCGACATTCCCATGGCCTCGTCGGAACATATTTTTTCGATAGCTGCAAGCGTATTCTCGTAGTTCATAAGCGGTTCGCCCATGCCCATAATGACGATATTCGACAGCGGCGTGCCGAAAATTTCATTCGATAGCCTGTTAAGCGAAAACACCTGATGGAAAATTTCGCCAGCTGTAAGATTGCGTTTGAATCCGAGTTGGCCCGTAGCACAGAAAGCGCAACCCATCTGGCAACCTATCTGCGTTGATATGCACGATGTTACACGGTCGGCACTTGGAATGAGCACGCCTTCGAACTTGCATCCATCGCATGTTTCGAAAAGGAACTTGTTTGTTCCGTCGACCGAAGCCACCGAATACACGCACTTTACATTGGCAAACATGAAATTTTGGGCCAGTTTGTCGCGCAGAGGCTTTGAAATATTGCTCATTTCGTCGAAACTTGCGGCGCCTTTTTTCCACACCCATTCGTAAATTTGTGTAGCACGGAACTTCTTCTCGCCGATGCCGGCAAGAAAATCTTCGATTTCGGTGCGTGAAAGTCCGCGTATGTCTTTTTTCGTAGAATCCATATCTGAAACAAAGTGCAAAGATAATGTAATTTGATTTACGATTTACGAAGTACGATTTATCTGACAAGATGCAAAGGGGGCAAAAAAGTCTAACAGGCTAACAGGCTTGCAGTCCCGCAGTCTCACAGGCAAACAGTCTTGCAGTCTTGCAGCCCGACTGCTGGACAGATCTTCTGTTCGACTGTAGGACATAAAGACTAGTCTTCTTTCATCCTTTTCTGCTTTTAGCCCCATATAAAATTTCCATCTCAAAGGCAACCATTTTCAAATTATTTCGTCTATATTTATATATCTTGTGTATAATTTTAAATTTTATCTTTATGAAGAAGTCTTTCCTCGTTCTTTCTCTGCTGTTTGCAACAATTACCTTCGCTTTCGCCCAGTCTATGAATTGGCAGTATGCCCTCAGGTTTGGCGGAGATTCCAGAGACGTGAACAATCAGTATTTGAATCATCCGCACAATCTTGTATTAGATGCAGAAGGCAATGCATATGTATTCTGCGATTTCGGTGAGGGGGCTTCGTTTTATGGTTATAATGAGGACTATGAAATGTTAGACAGCGAAGAGATTGGTTTGCTTTTTAGTTGTGGTTCTTTTGTCGCCAAGTTCGACTGCGCAGGCAATCTAGTGTGGCACAAGATAATAGCATTATCTACCAATAGAGATAATCAAGCGTATGACATGATACTAAAAAACGATCGTCTGTACCTGCACGGAACTTATGTAACCAACAATGTCGGTTACACCCATTTCCTTGACTCCACAGTTTCTAATTCAATTATCAATTACTGGGAATCATACGACTATACCGACAGCCTTACTTTTCCGTTCTATGCAAATAGAAGAAATACATACATAATGGAACTTGACCTTGACGGAAATATCATCGACTACCAATTATTCCAAATTTACAAAGAGAATATAGAAAACTACGTTTCTAAACTGACTTTTGAATTATTTACGTCAGAAAAAATGCGTCCAGTTCCCTTCGCAATTGACAACCAGAAAAACTATTATATGCTTTCACAAATGCATTTCACAGGTCATGACAGCCTATATAACCCGATTCCACAAAAAATGGTCTTTAAACGCAACTGGGAACCTATTACCGACACCATAATGCCCGAGGAAAACAAATACCATTACAATATATTGAAGTTCGACAGAGATTTCAATCTCCTATATAACAAGCCATTAATCAGCAATATTAGTGACCCGAACCACCATGCCATTGAGATTCATTTTGACGAAATGGAAACCGATTCGGATGACAATATTTACATTTCTGGAACTGCAATTTTGAGGTACAAACACGGAGTGGAACCTGCCTTGCCCATAGATATAGAATTTGATGGCAATAATCATGTATATATTACAAATACGGAATTCCTATCATCGGAAGATTATTGGACTACTCCTAATTTTGTTTTTAATTTCTTATTGAAAATGAACAACCAAGGCGAAATTATGTGGGTTGACTATACAAAAAATTTCGGTCCATTTGGACAAACGGAATTCAAATCTATGCTTCTTGACGAGCCTACTGGCAATATTTATATTACTGGATACGCTATGCCCAAATCATGGGTTGCGCTCGACAGCGTAGTATATACCAATCCATTTGTTGGCTACAATTATACCATTTTCGGAGAGAATGACACTGTATTTAGCATTTACGATGGAGAACATGCTGATTTGATAAATATAACTACCGTAATAGCCTGCTACGATACCGACGGCAACTACAAGTGGTATAGCATACCTAATTCATTAAGCACTACTATTGGCGGTCTTGCAAAGCATAATGACAAACTATATGCAGGCGTAATATGGCCAACGTATGGGCTTACCTGCGGTGACCACACATATATGCCGAGCGCACAGCTTCCACAAGGTCAAAATGGAACATCAATCGGCGGATATGGCATCTGTGAGTGGGACCTACAGGGAAATATGACAGATGTAATGCAGATACCGTGCTATGCTCAGAACCAAACTGAACCATACGGCACTTGCATAAACAACTTGGGAGAAATATACACAGTCGGCAGATTCGACAACTATATGGTTTTCGGCAGGGATTCAATATGGGGAGAACACGACGGACAGGATATGTTCATAGCCAAGTTCGGTCTGCCTTGCCAAACATACATATACGATACTGCAACCTTGTGCTATGGTGATGTACTACAGGGCGTAACGTTTACCTCTTCAGGCGACTACACGCTTGTATATCCCGAGGGCGGGCAGGAGATCGACAGCATTGTAATTGTCCACGCCACCGTGCTGCCACCGCTCACTATCGGGCTAAATGATACAACCGTCTGCACAGCCCAGCAGTTCTATCTGGATGCCTGCGACGAGTTCGATTCCTACCAGTGGAGCACAAGCGGTACAGGCTGCACCGAAATACTTCAGTTCGACAATGCCTGTACGCAGAGCGTAAGCCTTACCGTCACCCGTGGCGAATGTTCCGCCACCAAGACCATCAGCATTACCGCGCAGGTCTGCGACGGCATAGACGTGCCAACCACCGCGGCAATGTCGCTCTACCCGAATCCCGCCACCGATATGGTGTCCATCTTCGGTGATGGCTTCCTTAGTGCCACCGTAATCGACATCAGCGGCCGCACCCTTCTCCGCACCACCGCAATGCAACTTGACATCAGCGGTCTCCGCCCTGGTGAGTACATCGTCCAGATTGTAAAAATAAATGGAGAGACGGAGGAATTGAAAATGGTGAAGGAGTAGAAAGGCGAAAAGGCTTGAAGGCTGACAGGCTAACGATTTACGATTTCGGATTGAATTTTTGAAAAAACATTGTATATTTGTCGAATTATTAACTAAAAATAGAATCTTATGGCAAAGAAATTTTTGTATTTCATTATTTTGTGGATTATTTTGTTCCCATTTTTTGGATATGGCTATATTTTAATCCATTTCGAGAATGGTATTTATACTATCGAACAACTTAAAGGCGATGTTGTTATGTCGTTAATAATGTCGTTTGTAATATCTCTCGGACTTGCCGTAACACTTGCTATCAGCCAAAAACAAAAGAATAAAGAAAACAAAGAACAATAGCAATTTTGTACAGACGCAAAATTTTGCGTCTCAACAGAACGGCGAAGCCCTCAACGAAGTTAAACGGCGAAGCCATTGAAACTTGAAACCTAGAAACTTTTAAACTTAAATTATATGAAGTACTTTTTGAAATGTTGGAAGCACTATGCCGACTTTAAGGGCAGGGCAAGAAGAAAGGAATACTGGATGTTCTTATTGTTCAGTACGATAATAAGCACAATTCTGACTATTGCATTGAATATTGCACAAGTGGTCGAGGCTCTAAACTCGCCCGATGGCAATCCGTTCAAAATGATTAGAGAAGGTCAGATGTTCAATGGTTCGGATGCCGTTTCGATTATCTTTTGCATAATACTAGCGTATGGAATGGCATCTCTTCTGCCGACACTTGCCGTGGTTGTCCGCCGCCTGCACGACATTGGACGGAAAGGCACTTGGATTTTGCTGCTGCTTGTACCAACGCTGCTGATGTGCATATTTTACTTCAATATGTTTTCGCTTGCCATTGCGGTCGGAACTGGCATAGCAGTATTTGTTGTCAACATTGCGCTTACAGTCCTTTACATCGTTCTCGGTTGCATCGACGGTCAGAAGGGCGAAAACCAGTACGGTCCGAATCCGAAGGAAGTGGGAGAAGGAATGAACAATTGACAATGGATATTGTAGCGGGCAATGCTTTGCACTCGCTAGATGAAACAGATAACAATTATGGGACGGTTGAATACCGTCCTTTTTTGTTTTTTGGAGTACAAATTTGGATTTTAATTGAGTCTCTGGATATAAATCTCCCTAAACCTTGCAAGAGAAACAAACTCAAGAGGAGAAACAACAGGCGTTTCAACAATATCATTGTCGCCAGACACCAGATATTTCGCTTTTGACTGATACGCAAGGTCGAAAAGAAAATTGTCTTTCGGGTCGCGACAACCAGAGAATATGCTAGAGATTTCTATCGGCGTTGTTATTTTCTCGTACAATGCAATATATGACGATAACGGTTCTTTAAGGTATTTTCAAACTTCGGTCTGGCAAGCACTTCGGAAATTTCTGTTGTCAGTTCCTCACATCGCACAAATTCCACATTGCCAACTGTTGCCATAGCGACAATATCCGTCATTTTCCCCTATATGATATATGAAATCCAGATATTTGAGTCAAGGACAACTCTAATTCCCATATCTTACTTTTTTTACTTCCTCAACAATTTCGTCCATTGTTATGTCGTTCTTTTGCACCGACTCGTCGAGGTGTTTGGCGTCCAACATAAGCATAAGCGCACGCAATTGCTTCTCCAGTTCGTCCAAATCCTTCTGAGGAAGCCTGTTTAGCATTGAGGTGATGTTCTCAATCTTTCCTGCTCGTGTTGTTGCTATTGTTGTCATAATCCTTTGTTTTTACGATGCAAATGTAATATTTTCCATCAATACCACAAAATTTTCATCTTTCAATTTCTGCACGCAAAGCTTCCATAAAAGTCTCTACGGTAACGCAATCCGCTGGCATATCGCTAACTTTCTCTGCGCTACGCCGTTTTGCACAAAGAGAGCCATTGGTTTTTGTTGTGGTTTCTGTTCTCATCTTTTTTCTGCTTTACGCTGCAATTTTAAAAGATATATTTGATATGAACAAAAAAAGTCAATTTTTTATGAAATGCCCTTAGGAGCTAAAAATTTACTTCGTTGAGGGTTTCTGCCTTTCTCCTTGCCACGCTATATAGTCCTTAACACGATTTTAGTAGCGAAGGGATATGGAAAAATAACAATAATCAAAAAAACATTCCACATTTCAATAATAAAGCATACTTTTGCGAAAATAATTGAATTTGCAATGGAAAGAACTTACGCAGGAATTCCAGAAGAATATGCAGGCTACGAAAACGCCAAAGTAGTGGTACTACCAGTGCCTTACGACGAGACATCCACTTGGGTGAAAGGTGCCGACCAAGGTCCCGAAGCTTTCCTCGAAGCATCGGAAAATATGGAAATATACGACCTCGAATCGGATACCGAAGTCTATAAGCGCGGCGTGTGGCTCGACGACATCATGGACTGCGACAAGGACCCCGAACAAATGGCAATGCAGGTGAAAGCCAAAGCCGACAAGTTCTACGAGGACGGCAAGCTGTTTACCATGATTGGCGGAGAACATTCGGTGTCGATCGGCGCAATAATGTCAACCGTAGAGCATTTCGACAACCTGAGCGTGCTGCACCTTGATGCACATTCCGACCTTCGTAGCGAATACGAAGGCACTCCATTCAGCCACGCCTGTGCAATGCACTGGGCATCGAAGCATACCAATTTGATTCAGGTTGGTATCCGCAGCATGGATATTTCGGAAAAGCAATACTCGAAGCGCGAAAATGTTTTCCGCGCCGAGGACATTGCCGAGCGTACCGACGACTGGCAGCAGGAAGTAATCGACAAACTTACCGACAATGTTTACCTCTCCATCGACCTCGACTACTTCGACCCGTCGGTACTGCCATCTACCGGCACACCCGAACCGGGCGGAATGACTTGGTATCCAACGCTCAAACTGCTCAAAAAATTGGCAAAGCAGAAAAAAATCGTCGGTTTCGACATCGTTGAACTTGCCCCGAATCCAGCCGACAAGTCATCTGATTTCCTTGCAGCAAAACTGTATTTCAAGATTTTAACTTACATATTCGAACTTTAAAAACACAAAAGAAATGGAAAAAGGACCTATTTCACAATTCATCACACACCACTACCGTCATTTCAACTCGGCAGTTATCGTTGACGCAGCAAAGGCATACGACGAACACATCAAGGCAGGCGGCAAAATGATGCTTGCAATGGCTGGTGCTATGAGTACCGCCGAAATTGGACTTTCGCTCGCCGAAATGATCCGTCAGGACAAGATCAGCATCGTATGCTGCTCGGCAAACAACCTCGAAGAGGACATCATGAACCTCGTGGCTCACAACCACTACTACCGCGTTCCCAACTACCGCGACCTCACTCCGGAACAGGAACACGAACTTCTCAACAACCACTACAACCGTGTTACCGACACCTGCATTCCCGAAGAGGAAGCATTCCGTCGTCTCGAACACCATCTTGTAGATATTTGGAAGGACATGAAGGCTAAGGGCGAAAGACTTTTCGCATGGGAAGTTATCTACAGACTTCTCCGCAGCGGCGTTCTCGAACAGTACTACGAAATCGACCCGAAGGACAGCTGGGTTCTCGCAGCTTGCGAAAAGAATATTCCTATCATCGTTCCGGCATGGGAAGACTGCACAACAGCAAACATCTACACCGCACACTGCATCCGCGGCGAATTCGATCCGTCGATCTCGATGATTAAGAACGGTATCGAAACCATGATATTCCTCACCGAATGGTATAAGAAGAACAGCGGCGGCAAGGGCGTTGGCTTCTTCCAGATTGGTGGCGGTACAGCAGGCGACTTCCCAATTTGCGTAGTTCCTATGATGGAACAGGACCTCGAATGGCACGGCACTCCGTTGTGGGCTTACTTCTGCCAGATTAGCGACTGCACAACATCGTACGGCTCGTACTCGGGCGCAGTTCCGAACGAAAAGATTACCTGGGGTAAACTCTCGAAGGACACTCCACGTTTCATCATCGAATCGGACGCAACCATCGTAGCACCGTTGTTGTTCAGCTATGTTTTAGGTTGGTAATATTACCTAAAAACCAATATAAAATGCCCACCGCAAATGGTGGGCATTTTTATAAACCGTTCAAAAAAATGGAATCCCAACCTCGTTAGAGGTTGCATATCAATAAAAAACAAACAATAGTAAACCAACCCCGTAGGGGTTTCACATAACAATCAAATGGCTAATACATATTGTCAGATTTATGTTCATTTCGTTTTTGCGGTACAGAATCGCATGGGACTAATCAAGCAAGCATGGAAGGATGATTTGTACAAATATATTACAGGAACAATTAGCAACAAAGGTCACAAACTGCTGGCAATTGGCGGAGTTTCAGACCATATCCATATCCTTGTCAGCATGTCACCGACCCAAGCTATTTCCGACCTTATGGCCGATGTGAAACGAAGTTCTTCGCTATGGATTAATGAAAGAAGGCTGGTGCCAGGGAAATTCTCATGGCAATCGGGATATGGTGCTTTCACATACAATAAACAACAGATTTCAAATGTTGCTAATTATATTGAAAACCAGGAAGAACATCACAAAACTAAAAAATTTAGAGATGAATATGAAAACCTTCTAAGGGAATTTGGAATTGAATATGACGATAGGTACATTTTCCATGAAATTCAATAATGAAACCCCTACGGGGTAACCGAAAAAATGATTTTTTCNNTTTCTATTGTTATGTATGCCCTAACGGGCATAGGCGTTGAATGTAATTCTTCGGACTTCTCAATATGATGACGCTACATTTACCATCAAATTCAATAATGAAACCCCTATGGGGTAACCGAAAAAATGATTTTTTCNNTTTCTATTGTTATGTATGCCCTAACGAGCATATTAATAGCAAACCTTGGATGAGAGCATTGGAAAACAAATGGTTTCAAAATATACCTACTATTACGACTTGCTTTTATGACACCAATGTGATGGCTATAATCCTGATTTTGATTTCCATACAAATTAAAAATTCATATTTTACATTTTTTGCAAAAAAAATACATGTTTTGTTGTAATAAAAATGACATTTCTCTGTCTAATGTGGCAGCAAAAACGCAGAAATAATGGATAATAAAGAATCAAAATTTATCAATCTGGTGCGGGAACACAAGCGTACAATATACACGGTATGCTATCTCTTTACCAGTCAGAAGGAAGATGTCGAGGATCTTTTCCAAGAGATTCTGATACGAATCTGGAACGGAATGGAAGGATTTGAAGAACGAAGCAACATGAATACCTGGGTGTATAGGATAGCACTTAATACGGCGCTGAACGAAAAAGCACTAAAAGGCAGATGCCTCCAGACTCTACCGCTTACCATGGACATAAATCCTTACGACGAAGCAAACACTTCGGACGCTCGCTTTTCGGAACTTCACGAGCGGATTCTTCGCCTTGATATGGCCGACAGAGCATTGGTGATGCTGTGGCTCGAAGACTTGTCGTACGACGAGATTGCCAGCATAATTGGCATTTCGTCGCAGAATGTCGGTGTTCGCTTGGTTCGCATAAAGGAAAAACTTATAAAAATGGCTAATAATAAATAATTGAGGTATGGAAACAAAAAAAGAAAACTCGGGAGCAAATAATCCATTGGAAGAAACCAAAATGCAATACGATAAAATGCAGGAAAAATTTTCGAAGCGCGACATTGTAAACAACAAGCCTTTTGAAGAGGAAATAGATAAACAAACCGCACGTTTCAGACGGAAAAGGATTTTTATCGCAGCAAGTTACCTAATTGGAACTGTTATAAGCATATACGTATTACAATCTGCAATGCAGTTGTCGCCATGGATAAGCGTCAGTCTTGCACTGATATTGATAGCATCGTTGATCGTAGAACTTAATCTTTATGGCAACTTTATAAACAAAGTAAAGACAGACAACGACATACTTACCTTTGCAAAGGAAACGAGACGAATGCAGCGCAACTATATATTATTCTATCTGGCGGTTTCCATTCTGCTAGTCCTCTGGGTAATCTTGCTTATTATGAACATGGACTCTTATTTTGCAAATGAGGAATATTGCCGCAGCATAAAACAGCGTGCATTATTTATTGGTTTGCCTGTATTTCTACTGATTGTCGGGTATATCGTATATAAGATGCGTAATTTAAGCAAGACAAGCATGATAATCAATCAGATAGAGAAGCAACCGCTTATACTTAACCGCAAGGTTCTAGCATTTGGAATAGTAACATTTTGTATTTACCTGCTTGGGCTTATATTCAAGATATTCCACATTCCATTTGGCAGCCTGATTGTAATTGCTGGAACATTGATGTCGGTCGTTTTGGTAATTGTCATTGCGAGTATGCTTGCACATAATGGAACACCAAAGATTCTTGCGGCCCTGGGTGCCTTATTTGTAATATTTTTACTTCTAAGCATACATTTTCTGATAAGCCATTGGCCATTCTCCGAAGTGCTTCTTGCCGTATCGGGAATATTGCTTGCAAGCGCTACTATAAGTTATTTCGTCAAGCGACGCAAAGCATAACAGTAATATCAATATAAAATGCCCATCGTTTGCGGTGGGCATTTTTTTATTATATTTGCGACTTGATTTTAATGACAGATGCCAGCACGTACAGCAATCGTAATACTCAACTGGAACGGTGAAAAATTTCTCCGTCTGTTTCTGCCTACGCTTGTCGAGAACACCAATCCCGACCTTGCCCGCATCTGCATTATCGACAATGGCTCTACCGACGGTTCGCTGGCTTTCCTTGCCGAACAATTCTCGCAGATACAACTTGTAAAACTCGACAAGAACTATGGTTTTGCTGGTGGCTACAATCGTGGTCTGAAGGAAATTGAAGCCGAATACTTTATGCTGCTCAATTCCGATGTCGAAGTCGGCAAGGACTGGATTACACCGCTTGTGGAACTTATGGACAGCGATCAGACCATAGGCGTGTGCGGACCAAAGCTTATCGACTACAACAACCGCGATAAGTTTGAATATGCTGGCGCTGCTGGCGGCTACATCGACAAATACGGCTATCCGTTTTGCCGTGGAAGACTTTTCGAGTACCTCGAAACCGACAATGGTCAGCACGACACACGCGAGGACTGCCTCTGGATAAGCGGTGCAGCATTGTTCATACGCGCCAAGCTTTTCTTTGAAGTTGGTGGCTTCGACGACGACTTTTTTGCACATCAGGAAGAAATTGACCTTTGCTGGCGAGTGCAAAATTCGGGCTACCGTGTTGTGTGCGAACCAAAATCGGAAATATACCATGTAGGTGGCGGTGCATTGCCAAAATCCAATCCGTTCAAGACTTTCCTAAACTTCCGCAATAACCTTTACCTTATCGTTAAGAACCTTCCGAACAAGGAAATCGGCTGGGTGCTCTTTGTGCGTTTCTTCCTCGATGTGGTTGCCGCTATAAGAATGATTTTCCAAGGCAATTTCAAGGAATGTCATGCGGTTTTCCGTGCCTACGGAGCATTTCTAAAGAATAAGCGCAAGATGAAGAAAAAACGTCTGCCCGTAACACGCAAAGCCTCATCGGAAATCACCGGAATGTACTGCGGAAGTATAGTTTTCAAGCATTTCTTAGGGAAGAAGAAAACTTCGGTTGAGATTTTCGGGAAATAATCAAAACTTTATTGCTGCTCTTTCTTTTTGGCGATGCTGTCCTTTATCATGACTAGTGCCGAACGCAAGTCCAATACGCGTAACAAAACGGCCACCACAACACAGAACACAAGAACTAAGCATACAATTAGCCACCAGTTGCAATTAATCATCGTTGCAAAATAAGCACCTACAACCGAAACGGCGACAAAAATCACAGTTACAATTGTAAACTTCAGGTTGAAATTGAACTTGAACAGGCGGAATGCTATTATATACTGGCAAAGTCCAGTCGCAAGCTGGGTAATCATGCTCGAAATTGCAGCACCTATTACTCCGTAATGCGGGATGAGAATGAAATTGAGTATAATGTTAAGCACCATTCCGCATGCGGCCATGATGTTCAAATACTTAAGGCTTCCGTTTGATGTTAGCAGTGTGCCGAAAATGTAGGTTATGCAGATTCCTACGAAGCCAATCATAAGTATTGCCAGCACGATGGAACTTGTCTCGATATGCTCGAAGTACATAAGTCCCATAATTTCGCGGTTGAAGAATAGACAGACACTCATAAGGGCGATGGCCGGCACGAAAATCAGCACGAAAGCCGTCTTGCACAGACCTTCCACATTTTGCTTCTGCTTTATCATGCGGGCAAACATCGGCAGCAATAGTACTGAGAACAAGTAGGCGAACATCGAAGCGGCTTCCAAAATTCTGAATGCCTGTGCGTAGATACCAGCCTGTTCCTTGCCGTCGGGAAGCATACGTTCGAGCATTACCGAGTCTATGCGGTTGTAGAACGCCATAAGAAGGATGAGTAACGCATACGGGAAACTCTGCTTGATGAAGGCGATGAAGTATTTCATCTGAAAGTTGAGGCGGAAATGCTTTGTCTTGCTGAAGACTATAAGGAATGCCACAAGCGCGGTGATGAAATATGCAGCCGTCTGCGTAAGGACGAACCATTCAATTTTTATTGGAGTATCGGTAACATGTCCCCAGACGAGTATGCTGCAGAAAATTATCATCAGCAGTCGGTCGAGCACCGAAAGCATGCTGTCGGTCTTGAACATCTGCATACCGCTTACATTGGAGCGCAGATAGAGCGTCATCGACTGCAGGAACTGGTTGACTACCAAGATGCCAAGTATTTTCATCTGGCGCAATTCGTAGCCGAGGCAAAGCGCTATAATCAAAGATATTGCAATGTAAACTACCGCCAGTACAAGTCTGAGTGCCAACAGGTTGGAAAGACTTTTGTCGAGCAGGTTGCGGTTCTGGGCTATGTTGCGGTTGTTGAAATTGGTAATGCCCATGTCGAGGATGATGTTGAGCAGCAGCGAGAAGTTAAGCAGTGAAAAATATATGCCGAACTCCTCGGCGCCGACAATATTCTGCACCGAACGCTCAACCCCGAATATCCAGAAAGGCTTTACCAAGATATTGAGGAAGAGAAGGAAACATAAGTTTATTACAAAATTTCTCTTCATCCTTGTAATGGAGCGCAAAAATACAACATAAAAGCGAATCCAAAAACCATAACGAATAATATACGAAAATGTTTTGTCGCGGATGAAAAAAATTAACTACCTTTGCCAACGAAATTTTCAGTATTAATTAATATTTAAATTTTAAAGAAATGGCTTATAAAATCAGTAACGACTGCGTATCTTGCGGTACATGCGCTGGCGAATGCCCAACAGGCGCTATCAGCGAAGGAACTCCTTATGTAATCAACGCTAGCGAATGCGTATCTTGCGGTACTTGCGCAGGTGCATGCCCAGTTGGTGCAATTTCAGAGGAATAATCGCAGTCTGAAAAGAGATTGATAGGTTGTCGTAACGGCAACCTATTTTTTTGAATAATAAAATATTAAGATATGCAAAAGATTTGTCCGGAATGCCAAAAGACTTTTGAATGTTCGCAAAACGAAAACTGCTGGTGTACACGTATCACTATCCCAGAAGAAGTAGCCAACTATCTGAGAGGCAAATACTTCGACTGCCTTTGTGAAGAGTGCATGACCAAAATTTTAAAAAACAAGGAAAAAATTTTGCAGGGTAAATAAAATGCACTACCTTTGCACCCACTTAAGGTACCTTGGCCGAGTGGTGAGGCACCAGTCTGCAAAACTGGGTACTGCAGTTCGATTCTGCAAGGTACCTCAACAAAAAA
>DBYO01000013.1:80785-101162 GCA_002310235.1 Bacteroidales bacterium UBA1184 | reverse complement strand
ACCGAATTCGGCTGTCATTTCAGCAATTTTCTGTGCAGGACCGATAAGGATTACATCAGCGATTCCGTCTGCAATAATCTGGTCTGCTGCCTTTAATGTACGAGGTTCGTCACCTTCGGGGAGTACGATGCGCTGCTTGTTTGCCTGCGCATTTCTGATAATTTCTTGAATCAAATCCATTGTTGTATTATAATTTTATTGTTCCAAAATTTAAAAAACCAAAGGTAACTTTTTTGTAGCGAAATGACGCAAACAAAAACAATGTTTTTTAGCAAATTTATTAACAACGAAAAATAGAAGACAACGTTGGAATGCCTGCTGTATATCTACCATTTAGAAAAAAGGACGGCAGAAAGCCGTCCTTGATTGTTGTATGTTTTTGTGGTGACACATCGTCCATCGTAAGGGAAGGTTTGGAACCTTCCCTTACGGATAGACCACAAAACATTTTATTCCTTTACGAATTTCCGCAAAGCCGCTCCCTGAGCCTGTCGAAGGGTGCGGATGCGTACAACATACACCCCACTCTTCAAATCTTCCACATTGCAAACCGCATTGTCGCTGTTGACCTCGATGCGCCTTACAACCTGGCCACTAATGTTTACGATTTCGATTTCCGAAATTGTTTCCAATGATGTGATATTGAGAATGTCGGTAACGGGATTCGGGAAGAGGGAGATTTCTGTTGCTACGTTTTCTTCTATTACAGTAACATCAACAAATACAGCAACATATGTTACATCCGACGATACCACAATCGTACGAGGATTGTCGGTATTGAAATCGCGCAACGGATTATCGACGTCAACCCAATGGTCGAAAATATAACCCTCGTTTGGCACAGCCGTAATCTCCACAACTGCACCTTCGGCATATACTCCGCTGCCTATTACCGTTCCCATTTCACTATTAGGAGTCTCCAACGTTACAGTGCGTGCGACATCAAATGTGGCAATGTAGGTTTCGTCGCTTTCTACAATTATTGTACGAGGATTGTCGGTATTGCCATCGTCCCACGACAAGAAAGCATATCCCTCGCTTGCAGTAGCCGAAATCTGGATTTCTGAACCATGGTCGTAAGTACCACCACCAAACACAGATCCCATGTTTACATCGTCGGATAAAACCGTAATTGTGTGCTGTGCATCGGTAAAAATAGCAGTAAATGTTGTGTCACTTTCCACTGTAATCATTCGCGGATTATCGGTATTACCATCATTCCATGACAAGAAGATGTATCTTTGATAACAATATGCAATAATCTCCACTTGGCTCCCATAATTATATATTCCGCTACCGTAAGTTCCTCCAATTTCTGTACTACTTTCTGTATTCACTGTAACATTATGCTGATCGATTCTGAAATATGCTGTATAAGTGGCATCGCCAGTGACGGTTAAAGTGTACGGATTATTGGTGTTGGTATAACTATTGCTCCAACTAACAAAGTGATAATGTTCTGCCGGCATTGCTGAGATTTGTATTTCAGCGCCATATTCGTATGTTCCACTTCCGCTAACTGTTCCCATTGTTTCATCGTATGAAATAACCGTAATTGTGTACAACGCATTGGCAAATGTGGCAGTAAATGTTGTATCACTTTCTACTGCAACTGTGCGCGGATTGTCGGTGTTGCCATCGTTCCACTGCACGAAACGGAAATGTTCTTTAGGAGTAGCAGAAATAACAGCAATGCCATCGTCGCAGTTAGGGTGTTGTGTTATTTTCACCGTTCCCTTTTGTAGATTTGAGCTTTCCACATTTAACAGATTTGTTCTGCTTTCGCGTATATCGCTAAAATTATCCCAGACGGTTTCCGATGCGTATGTTTCGCTATAGCCACATGGCACCCACAATGTTGCCGAATAATTGCTAAAAGAATAACTGCTATATACAGCTGGTGGGATTGTCGAATTTACAAATATATTGTTCAGTCCGCTACAATTATTAAAAGCATTAGAATCAATGTTTGTTACCGACTTTCCAATCGTAAGAGATGTTAACCTTGTGCAACCATAAAAACAAGCATAGCCAAGAGTCGTTAAAGAATCTGGGATTATTAAATCACCTGTAAGTTTATCACATTCATAGAATGCATAACTTGGTATTCTCGTTACATTTTCTCCTATATTCAATGTAGAGAAAGAATAACAACTAGAAAACACATTTGTTCCCATATATGAGCAAGCGCTTGCATTATAGTTTACTGTAGTTAAATTTCGGCAGTATTTAAAAGCATATTGATTAATATAGTTAACCGATTTGCCTATAGTCAGTGATGTAAGCCCAGTGCATCCATAAAAGGCATATTCTCCTATAACCTCTACAGAATCAGGAATACTTACATGAGAAAGACTGGTGCAATCCGAAAAAGCGTAAGTGCCAATACTTTTCACTGAGGAACCCATCGTCAGTGATGTAAGTCCATTGCATCTATTAAAAGCATATTCTCCTATAACCTTTACTGAATCTGGAATATTTACATGGGAAAGACTGGTGCAATTTGAAAAAGCGTAACCACCAATTTTCTTCACGGACGAACCTATAGTCAAAGACGTTATTGCATCACAACCATTAAATGCGTTTTGCAAAATACAAACGACCGTATTAGGAATTTCAACAGAAACAAGTGTCCTTAACGCCGAAATAAGAGTATCTTTCTCCATACTGGTATAAAACAATCCGTCATCACAGTAGCCGTTAACAGCCAGTGCACCCCACGGGCTTCCTTCGGACATGCCATAATACACTATATTAGGCACCATATAAAAGGCATTATCGCCAATAGACGACACAGAACTAGGAATTTGTGGAGAATTTAATTTCGTGCAATTATAGAATGCATTAGCAGGTATGCTTGTCACATTTGATCCTATGTTTAAAGTATATAAATTGTCACAACCAGAAAAAACCGGGTTATTGGTATTTCCCATTTCGGTACAGCTCGTTGCATTGAAATATACTGTGTCCAACGAACTACAGCCCTTAAAAGCGCCTTCGCCTATACGTGAAACAGAGCTGGGTATTATTATCGAAGTTATTCTTTTGCAATTGTAAAAAGCATAGTCTGGAATATTTATTACATTTTCAGAAATATTTATTGTTGACAACGATGTGCAGCTCGTAAAAACGCGCCCCATAGTTGTACAATTTATTGCATCGAAATCAATGCTAGTAAGTCCTGTACAACCAGCGAATGCAAGATAATCTATGCTTGTTATGGAATTAGGTATATATAATGTTCCTGTCAACCCACTACAATCGTAAAAAGCATAACTACCTATACTTGTTATTGTATTCGGCAAAAGCAATGTGCCTGTCAACCCATTGCAATCGTAAAAAGCATAACTACCTATACTTCTTATTGAATTTGGCAAAAGCAATGTTTCTGTCAAACTATGGCAATTGTAAAAAGCATAATCTGGAATTCTTGTTACATTGTCTCCGATATTTAATGTTGACAAAGAAGAACAATCATGCCATATAGAGTTCGCCATATTTTCACAATTTGTTGCATTGAAATTTACGGTTGTCAATCTGCTACAATTGTCAAAGGCATAAGCGCCAATATTTGTTATTTGACTTGGAATAGTCACGGATGTTATCTTACATCCATAAAAAGCATATGATGGAATGTTCGTTACATTGTTTCCAATATTTATATTTGTTAGAGCAGAACATCCAGAATATACAGACTCTCTAGTAAATGTACAATTGATAGCATTATAATTGAGGGTTTCCATACTGCTACAATCATTAAATGCGCCTTTTTCAATGCTTGTAACAGAATTCCCTATTGTTGTTGATGTTATATTGCTGCAGTTTTTAAAAGCATAGGAACCTATTATAGATGCTGAAACATCAACAGAAGTGATACATGTTGCTCCTGCAAATGCATAAGATTTAACCTCCGATATTGACGACGGAATAATTAAATCAGTCACAAGAGTATCGCCAATATACAGGTTGTGTGCGAAAATAAGGGGATTTGCAGTATTTCCATCAAACGAAATATCACACCATTGCGCAAGAGTCCCTATATAATATACAGATGTCAGCCCTGTGCAATTTTGAAAAGCACTATTACCAATGTATGTAACAGTATTTGGCAGTATTAACGATGTCAGTCCTGAACAATTTGAAAATGCAGAACTGTTGATGCTCGTAATTGAATTTGGTATTGTTACCGATGTAAGACCATGACAACCTAAAAAAACACAACTATCTATACTTGTTATTGAATTCGGCAATATCAATGCTCCGGTCAACCCATTGCAATATTGAAAAGCATGAGTACCTATACTTGTTATTGAATTGGGCAAAAACAATGTTCCTGTCAACCTATTGCAATCGTAAAAAGCATAATCTGGAATTCTTGTTACATTGTCACCGATATTTAGTGTTGACAAAGAAGAACACCCTTGCCATATATATGTTTCCATACTTTCACAATTTGTAGCATTGAAATTTACCGTTGTCAATCTGCTACAATTGTCAAAGGCATGAGCGCCAATACTTGTTATTTGACTTGGAATAGTCACTGATGATATATTACATCCATAAAAAGCATATGAAGGGATGTTCATAACATTGTTACCTATATTTATATTTGTTAGGGCAGAACATCCAGAATAAACAAAATTTCTACTAACGGTACAATTGATAGCATTATAATTGAGGGTTTCCACACTTCTACAATAATTAAATGCGCCATTTTCAATGCTTGTAACCGAATCGCCTATTGTTATTGATATTATATTGCTGCAGTCACTAAAAGCATAGGAACCTATTCTTGATGCCGAAACATCAATAGAAGTGATACATGTTGCTTCGGCAAATGCATATGATTTAACCTCAGGTATAGACGACGGAATTATTAAATCAGTCACAAGAGTATCGCCAATATACAGGTTGTGTGCAGAAATAAGAGGATTTGCAGTTCTTCCATCAAACGAAATATCACACCATTGCGCAAGAGTCCCTGTATAATATACAGATGTCAGCCCTGTGCAACTATGAAAAGCATAATCACCAATGTATGTAATTGAATTTGGCAGTATTAACGATGTCAGTCCTGAACAAAATTCAAATGCACGATAGGCAATACTTGTAACATTATATACAACCCCATCATAACTGACCGTTTCTGGTATTTCTATGTCACCTTCGGGATATGTCGTATGATATGGATAGTTACTACTTTCATATGTCACTTCCACTGAATATGGCTCCACATTGGAGGTAATGTTGTAATACAACGTTTGTCCGCTTTCGCAAACTGCCAAAAAATCGTATGCCCTAGCATACCCACCAAGCATAAGCATTGAAATCAATAATGCTACAAATTTTAGTCTCATATTTATCAATATTTTTCGCACAAAAATAATACTATTATTGATAAACAAAAATAAAAATTCAAGAATTTAACAATTCAAAAATCAGGGAATTTGAAGATTTGAATGTTCACCAGTTTAAGGGTTTGTAGCGGCGCAATGATTTGCGCCGATTAATACGCAATGATTTGCGTATATACAAATATTCAGGATGCAAATCAGGAAATTATTCCAACGTCTCCTCTATCTGGTAGTCGTTTCTTGTTGCAGAATTGCGGGCTATCATCTCGCCAACAAAACCCGAAAGGAACATCTGCGTGCCAAGAATCATCATTACCAAGGCCAGGTAGAAATATGCGGTATCGGTAACTAGCGGTGCTGGAACATGCTTGCACAAGGCGGCAATCTTAATTCCGCCCACCACACAAATGGCGATGAAACCGATAATGAACATCACGCTACCCCACAAGCCGAAGAAGTGCATCGGGCGCTTGCCGAAACGCGACAAGAAATACAGCGAAAACAAATCCAAATATCCGTGTACAAACCTGTCCAAACCGAACTTAGACACACCATACTGGCGCTTGCGATGCTCGACGACCTTCTCGCCTATCTTCGAGAAACCAGCATTCTTTGCCAGATATGGAATATAGCGGTGCATTTCGCCGTAAACCTCAATATTCTTCACCACCTTGTTGCGATAAGCCTTCAGTCCGCAGTTCATGTCGTGCAACTTGATACCAGTAACTCGGCGTGCTGTAGCGTTGTATATTTTCGAGGGGATATTCTTTGTAAAGGTATTGTCGTAGCGCTTTTTCTTCCATCCCGACACAAGGTCGAAACCTTCCTCCTTTATCATGCGATAAAGTTCGGGGATTTCGTCGGGACTATCCTGCATGTCGGCATCCATTGTAATGACCACATCGCCATTGCATGCCTGAAAACCAACCTGCAAAGCAGCCGACTTGCCATAGTTCCTGCGGAACGAAATGCCACGCACCTGCTCGTGCTTCTTCTTCAGGTCGCAGACGACATTCCACGAATTGTCGGTACTACCATCGTTCACAAACAGAATTTCGTAGGTAAACGAATGCTCGTTCATTACACGTACTACCCATTCGCACAATTCTGGCAAGGATTCCTCCTCGTTATACAGCGGAACTACAACAGAAATATCCATAATTATATAATTTGGCGCAAAAATAAAAAATATTTACGATTTACGATTTTGGATTTACGATTTTACTGACAAGATGCAAAAAAGGGCTGACAGGCAAACAGAAGACCTGTCCAACGGAAGACCAGCCTATCTGTCTGCAAGACTGCAAGGCTGTCAGACTGTTAGCCCTTGAGCCTGCAAGCCCTGCCAACCTTTTAATACAATACAGTTACTACGCCTTCGTATGCTTCCATATCTTCGTCAAGTTCGACAATGTAGGTATAAACACCAGCTGGAACAAAATGACCTCTGAAACGTCCGTCCCATGGAGCTTCGTTGCCTCGTCCCTTGTACATCAACTGACCCCAACGGTTGAACACGTATATATGTGCTTCTGGGAACAAATAAATATGCTCTATTATCCATTCGTCGTTCACGCCGTCGCCATTGGGAGTGAATACATTGGGAATTTCAATACATTTTGTCCAATTGACAGGAACGACAAATCCACGCTCCACGATGAAACATCCATTTGCATCGGTAACAGCTACGCTGTACATACCAGGACTAAGGTTTTCGAACCTAGAAGAATCGGCAACATTGGAATCGAGTGCATATACATAAGGCAAAGCTCCGCCAGTAGCAAAAATTTCTATCATACCATCGTTTCTATCCTGGCAGGTAGGTTCGGTAACCACAACATCCATCTGTATTTTTTCGGGCTGAGAAACCGAAATCTGAACATCAGCAGTACATCCATTGGCATCGCTAGCAACAACATTGTACAATCCAGCTGCAATATTCTCGAAGAGTCCATCTTCAATCATCGACGAATTTTTACCATCTATACCGAATAAATACGGTCCCACGCCACCATCTGCAGAAACCTCTATGGTTCCGTTTGCTTGTCCGTAGCAACTAGCGTCGGTAACATCGGCCTCAATCTCAATCATCGAAGGTGCATTCAAAACATAACTCCTGCGTACTGTACAACCAGCATAATCGGAAATCACTACGCCATACGAACCAGGAAGCACATTTGACAAACTAGAACCGATACTGCCTGTTGTCCACAAATACGAATACGGAGGTCTGCCACCTTCGACCTGCAATGATATAGTACCATTTGCAGAATTATAACAACGAGGTTCCACAAGTTGCGAAGCAACAATAATCTCAGACGGGGAATTAATCTGATGACTTGCAACACCGACACAACCCCATGCATCGCTTACTGTAACCGAATACGAACCGGCAGACAATCCATTAAGCGTTGTACTAGCCACTCCGTTATCCCACATATAAATTGCAGGCTGCTGTGCATTCTGCACATCAACCGTCAAAGATGCATCCGACATGCCAAAACACGAAATCGAAGAAGTCTCATTAATAGAAACAGCAAGGCTTCCATTGACGACAATACTTGCCGATGATGTTGCCGTACATAAGTTTGCATCCGAAACAGTCACCGAATATGTTCCACCAGTAACTCCGTTTTGCAATTCCGACTGACCGCCGTTCGACCATGCATAGGAATACGGAGCCGTTCCACCTGACGCAATTACCGACAAAGAGCCGACATTAACGCCACATACGATATTTGTAGATGTCGCTCTTGCCGACAAGGTTTGAGGTTGAGACACCGAGGCTGTCGCCACTATTGAACAACCATGGAAATCGGAAACTGTAAGCGTATAATTTCCAGCAGAAACTCCCGACAAAGAATTTGCGTGAGAAGCATTGTTCCATGAATATGTATAAGGTTGTGTTCCACCTGTCAATGTCGTAATTGTAACGCCACCGTCAGACAATCCATGACAAGAAACCGGCTCGGAAGAAAGTACGAGTTCTAGTCCATCGGGTTGAGTTACATACACTGTTCCTTGCATAGGACATCCATTTGCATCGGTAACAGTATATCCAAAGTTTGTATTCACTGGCAAGTGAGTATTGTCAACCCCTGTTGTATTGTCTTGCCATACGACATTGTACGAACCTGTACCACCAGAAATTTGCAAATGAGCACTACCGTTTCCTCCATTGCACTGAGCGTCAACAGTAGAAGCCGTAACCGACAGCGCAGGAGGATTAACAAGATGAACATTTACAACCGACTGACAGCCATTTGCATCTATCACCGTATATTCGTAATCGCCAGCCGATAAGGTATATGTTCCTGTATTCTGATACTGTCCTGTTCCTCCAAGTGCGGAAATCGTTACTACGGCCGAACCTCCATTGCAAAGAATTTGCGCATCCGAAGCACTAGCAACAAGGGTCTCTGGCTGATCAACAAATACCGAAGTCGTAGCGGAACAACCATTTGCATCGCTAACAGTAACGCGGTAATTTCCAGAATACAAGTTTCTGAAGGTGTGAGAATCAGTATTTTCAGACAAAGCACCCGAATTCCATGTTATCGAATACGGCGAAGTTCCGTTAGTCATTTCAATAGCAAAACTACCAGTAGCCGCCCCATTGCAATTAGCTCTATTATTCGATGTAACGGCAACACTCATACTATTTCCGCTAGGAATAATTATCGACTGCGAATATTCGCAATCATTTCCATCGGAAACCGATATAGAATGCGGGCCAGAGGTCAAACTAACAGTTTCGGCAGATGTATATGTGCTGACATTACCATCATCCCACGAATATGAAATATCACCAAAACCACCAGAAATAGCAACATCAACACTTCCTAGAGTTTGGCAAGTTTGTGCGACTATATTGCTTAAAGTAACCGAAATAGCATCTGGTTCAGTCACAAGAATCTGATCCGATACTGAACAGTTGTTTTCATCGGTAATTGTATAGGTATATGCATTTACGTTGGCAGAAACATTATGGAATTCTCCTACTCCATTATAAGAACCTGTTCCGCCAGTACCAGTTACAGTTACAGTTGTTGTCTGCCCATTGCACAAAATTGTTCCTGCCTCAACAGTAATGTGCAACTCGTCAGGTTCAACAGCATTTACAGATGCGGTTGCTTCACAACCATTATTATCCGAAACAGTAACTCTATATGGTCCATATTCAGACAAGTCGCTTTGCGACTGCTGATTTACATTATTGCTCCAGTGGTAAGAATATTCGTTACCTGTCTCAAGATATCCTCCCGATGCGCCAGCCGTCACACCAAAGGTGTCGCCATGGCACTTTATTGCAGCAAGCAAGGACGCCGTAGCAACAAGAGTATCTGGCTGAGAGACGACTGCAGTTGCCATCTGCGAACACTGGTCTGCATCGGTAACGACAACTGTGTAGCTTCCTTCTGGCAAATTGGTAATTTCAAACTGGGATGCCGTAATATTACCCTGGGAACCATTAGCCGAAGCTGACGACCAAGCCACCGAATACGGTGAATTACCAGTTATTGACTGGACCTCTATCCTACCCGAACCATTGGCATAGCACAATAGATCGTGCGCTACTGACGTAAACGAAACAGAACCACTAGAACTTCCAAGTGTTATTGCATCAGTTACCTCGCAATCATTTGCATCCGATACAGTTAGATTATATACGCCTGCATTTACTCCCGAAAGCACATTCGAATTGGTACCGACCACTTCGCCTGCAGAATTGTGCCATACATACGAATAACCGCCATTACCACCAGCAACATTTTCCAATGTTATGGTTCCTGGTGTTGAACAAACCTGTTCTTCCTGCGAAACCGAATATGTTATTTCGGCAGGAATTTCGACAGAAAGTCCAGACTTCGTTGCACTGCAACCATTTACATCTGTGACTGTAACTATATAATCGCCAGTGCCAAGTCCTGTTATTGTATAATTGTCATTGGAAACGCCCTCCTGCGAACCGCCAGTCCATGCAATTGTATAGTTGGCTGTTCCAACAATATTTGTCACCGCAATGCTTCCTGTTCCATCACTGCAGTTTGGATTAGATGCCACAGCGTTGAAAGAAACTGCTGTAGGGGTGCTACCGACCGACACGGTTGCCGTTGCCGAACATCCTTCCACATCGCGAACTGTAACATTATAATTACCAGACTGTACATTTACCGAAGCATCAGAAGCAGAATTCGACCAAGCGTATGTATAACCGCCGTTTCCGCCATTTACATTTGAAACCGTGGCAGTTCCCAATGTATTGCAAACCTGTGGTGTAGAAGACACTGTAAAAGTTATAGTCTCCGGTTCTGAAACAATTATAGACGAAGTTGCCGAGCAACTAGCATCTCGAACAGTAACATTGTAGGTACCAGCCGTCACTCCCGATATGGTATTTGTCGTGCTTGTATTTCCTTCCCACTGATATGTATATGGAGCGCCAGTACCGCCGCTTACACTGAGAACAACCGAAGTTGTGCCTCCGTTGCAGACAATTGGGCTAAACGATGGCGTTATAACTGGCAAACCAGTCTGTACTGGCGTTACAGACGCATTTGCCGTACAACCAGCCTCATCGGTAACTATAACATTGTAGGTTGTACCCGAAACGGCATTATTGTACTGGGCTGCAGTTCCTGCGCCATTGTCCCACGAGTACGACAATTCGCCAGTTCCATTGGTTGCTTCGGCAACAATACCGATATTTCCTTCGCATGTTCCAGAAGTCTGACGTGCGTTTGCGGTCATCGTACATGAACTCGGATAGCAAACCCTGACATTGTCAATAAATGCACGCTTGGCGGAAGTTGCAATCCTAACCGTTGATGAAGTTGTAGCAGCATTAAAATCTATGTGCTTGGTTTCGAAATTATCGTTTAATGTTGCTGTATATGAAACAGTTTGTGTTTCTCCACCACTTATGGTAACGATGATATTTCCTTCGACACTGCTCCAACCCTTAACATCGAACTCGACATAAAATGGAACGCTCAAATCAAGAGCGGAAGTCTGTATGTAACCAATAGCAGAACCACTACCAAGTTTTACCGCACCACCTGCAGCGTATGCCTTACTTGTTGTTGGAAAATCGGATATATAATTTTGTGTCAATTCAGTACCTGAAGGTCCATTGTTTCCATTAGTAGCTGTATTTCCACCTGCTGTAAGTTCCGAAAAATCCTCTTCTATTACGCATCCATCAAGAGTTGGTTCATCACCAAAATTATATGCGACATTGCTAGTTACGTCGCATCCTCCACATGAAATTGTCACAGAAATATTTCCGCTAACCTGTGCTGTAGGCGTTCCCGAAATAACACCTGTCAATGTATTTATCGAAAGTCCATCAGGCAACCCACTTGCACTATATGTAGCAGTTCCAGAACACGAAGTTGTTGGAGAAACTTGTGCAATCTCAACATTTTCGTAACCTGAAATTGACGGATACGATAATGTTATAGCCTCGGGAGCGGTCAAAGTTATTTCATCGAAGAAGACAGGTGCCTGGCAGCCGTTGTTGTAGTATTCGACAGTTCCGTCGGCATTGTAGTGGACGGCATTGCCATTTTCGTCAGTAGGTGGCCTATACGAAACTGCATCGCTGCACGATGGCGATGAAAAAGAAATACTGAAATTTCGTGTCGATACTGTACTATTCCCGAAATGACCTGTTTCGATAGAGTTGTTGCATTGGAAAAGAATATACACGTCGTGATCAAGTCCCGAAAAATCGAAATGAGTATATTCGAACCGAGTCGAAGTAACTATCAACACCTCGGAATTTGCAGGCAAAACGCCATTTACAGGAGCAATAACATGGCCTCCGCCAGTAATAGAAGCATTGATGCCATCCACTATTGTCTGATTTTCGCAGAAACCAGTAAACGACACCCCCGATGTTGGCCAGTAAATATTCATATTGTCAGCATCTAGATCGTTGGGACCTATGAGCAGAGTTAGCATTTCGTTGTATCCCTCTGCAGTAAAGTCGCACGAATTGTATAGAATATCAGTAATACGGAAGCACTCGTTTGTAGTCTCGCGCACTCCACCCGACTGGCAACCATTGTTATCGCTCACCGTAACCGAATATGCTCCTGCACCCAAATCGGCTAGTTGTGCAGTAGTTGAGTTTGTCGTTGTAGTTTCTCCATTACTCCAATGATAAGTATATGGAGCAGTACCACCATCAACGGTAACGGTCATGGTTCCATCATTCACGCCATAACAAGTCGGATCGGAATACTCAATATTGGTAATGGAAATATTACAACAATTTGTCACAGACACAGAGAGTGTTCCATCGTTGGCACACTGACCGTCATCGACATTGAATGTATAAGTACCAGTACCTACGCTCGATGTGCTTATTTCCGAAGGGCTCCAGGAGCCTGTAAGTTCAGAACCGTCAACTGGATTTGTCACCGATATAGCAGGGAAACTTGCAGTAGCTCCCACACAGTAATTTGCAGGATTAAACGTTGGTGTTACCATATCGACAATAGTTACTTCTACGCTTGCCGTCGCCGTACATCCACCACTTGGAATCACAAAGCCCCTACGGTTGCCAGTGTATCCTTCTCCACCGTTTACCACTATTGCCCTCTGTAGATTAGCTGCAGCATTGTAAGCAATGTCGCCTGCCGAGGCATTTGAACCAATGCCATCAGTACCAAGTGGTACAGCCTTGCCATCGGTAGTTGCAGTTGGCGCAACAACCACAATTGCTGCAATTCCATTCTGCACAATCTTATCGTATTGCTTATAACTGCTGCTGGTTACCGTAATTGTATATGTACCAGATGTTGTCGCTGTATAGTTTTCTGTATAAATCCCCAATGCAGTGCCATTTCGGCTCCACTCGTAAGTTGCTTCACCACAATGTGTATTTATAGTAGGTGTTATTTCATAACTTCCACACCCAGTTACAACAGTTGGAGAAATCGTTACCGTTGGTGTCTGCGGAACCGAAATTGTTATTGATTCTGTTTGAGCAGATGAAACTATGAATTTCTTGGCCTTACAATAAGGACCGCCAGCACTTTGAGTAACAGCACCAGTTTGTAAATTCATTGTTTTAAATCTGTATCCGTCTGCTGGTTCAACGTATGTACTCGTTATATAAGGAGAACTATTAACGACAGCAGTAGGGAAACTTACTCCTGCATCATTAGCTGCATTATATGCAGCCTGCAATTCGTCAAAACTTGGAAGATACCATCCCAAACTTCTACTCGCTGTAAAACTATAAACACGATTAGTATTTCCATTAGTTGCAATTCCCATCAGATAGTCGGTATTGCTTTCTCCATCCGACCAGTCGCGGCTTAAATCAGGAGTAGCGCCTTCATACATATCCCCTCCAGCCGATTCGGAATTGAATACAGTAATCATATTGCTCGTTCTTGCGATGACTGCACATGCCATTCCACTTGCTGCCAGTTCGCCAGTACTACTATTTACATACACAGTCTGACCCAACGAGTATGTATTCCCATCTCCATTTTCAGTCACTTCGCAAGTGTATGTATAGTTTCCACCTTCTGTTGGAGTTACTGTTATAGTGTTAGTTGTAAGGTTTGTATGACTACTTGGCAGACCAGAGCCCTCACTTGGCGATGCACTCCAAGAGTAACGCGGCGAGGAAAATCCAGTAGCGGTTGCCGTAAGTGTCGTTCCCGAACCAGAACATGCGACAGTACCTGCCGAGAGAGAAAGTGCACTACTGAGTGGTGTAGCCGACTGCACCGTGGAATATTCACTGTCACAATATGTAGAACCATTGCCATTCGCCTTTACCCTGAAATAACGAGTACCAGAAGTAAAACTAATGGCAGTTGACGTTCCCGTTACGTTTTGACTGCCGTTGGAACAAGCAGATGTCGTTCCCCACTCTACTGTATATGACGTTGCATTAGACACAGCACTCCACGAAAGATTTACTCCGCCAACAACTGGTGTTGCTGTTAGTATAGGAGCATCAAGGGTAGTACAAGCAGGTTTGTATGTCAATTTAATATTATTTCTATAACTCCAAGAAGTTCCAGGAACTGCACTTCCATTTACATAAGGCATACCCGAAGTAAAAGTTATATTATAATTATCATTGTAATAAACTCTACCCATCTTTGTAGCAGCATGCTCATTAAATCTATAATTGTAGTTATATTGCGTAAAATTTGTACCTGAATTATTATTGTATTGGTTATTCATCAATACGGCTATAACCAAATTACCACCATGATATATGTAACTAGAAGAGAATGAAATTGTAGGATTCCAATCTGAACTAAAAGTAGCAGCATTATTATCGTACACTAAAGTCAAATCATTAAGGTTAACAAAAGATGATTCAAGTGTATTTACATTTGTTTCTCCGATATACAATTTACAAGGACGGATTGTACTTGTTGACCAGAAATAATTAAAAGAAATTGACTGTATTTCACAACCACTCGTTATTCCCACATCAGACAATTCTCCAGATGTAAACAATTGTTGGGTATAAGAATTATAATAATATGCATTCCAAGGAATATTATAATCATTATGCAATGTTCCAGTTCCAATTTGCACAGTTGTCTGTCCCCACACCTTTCCCAGTGGTAGCAAGAAAAGAAGGATTAACAATGAATAATGGACAATGGATAATGGACAATGGATAATCCTTTGAATCATTGAATCCTTTGAACCATTCAAATCTTCAAATAATCTAATTATCAAATCTTTCAAATCTTCGATTCTTCGAATCTTCGAACTATTGCTATTTATATATATCATGTTTTTCATTGTATTTCTCCTTTCATTTTCCATTATTCGTTACAATTAGGTGTTCCAACCATCGTTTGCGACATTGGATTACTCGGGCAATACTCTCCTGTTCCAACTGGCATCACCGCGAAATTGTAGGAGTCTCCATTTGTCAGTTCGTCTATTGTACATGTAGTTCCTGTGATTCCAGGCAGCGACCACACTTCGGTGCTGCCGTTCGGATCGTTCACACCATAAAATATGGTATATGAACTTGCATTGGGGACAGAAGTCCACGATACTCTTACAGAACGGTCGTTTTGAGCATCAATTGTAAGCTGAGGCTGTGTAAGTTCCGTGCAGCAATTGATGACATCAACAGGCAATGTTTCCGGCGAATAACAGGTGTTTGTAGGGGTAAATACATATGGAGCATCCGTAATTATCGCGCTTGTCGATATTGTAGCAGGGCTCCACGTGCCATCTATACCATTTATTGTAGTAGGCAATGTTACTGGCGACGAATTCAAGCAATATTCATCATCGATTCCACTCAAATCCAAATCGGGTAGCACGCCTGTCATCGTAAACTCAGCTATAAAATCAGCAGAACTGCTGCCTTCCATTTCTGCATTATAATAAACATATCCATTGGTATTTATCGTAGGCACAGAACCACTAGAACCACTAACATAACCAAGCCTAACGAGTTTATCGCCACACAACTCTCTGCAATTGAAACCGCCATTTCCAACATACGTATTATTTCCAAAATAGGTTGACCAGTTCATTACACCATTAGCATCAAACTGCGACATCGTTACCGACTGAGAACCCGTATATGTAGACTGGTAATAGCTTCCTGGCATCTGATGTAGAGGATAAGAGGATGTACGAGCAAGACCACTCACATACAAATTATTTGCCTTATCAACAGCTAAAGAAAGTAACGGATTACCATCGTATGTAGTAGTAGCACCTCCGATATACGTTGACCATATAAGTTGACACGATGAATTAAACTTCGAAATGAAACCATCATGCTTCCCTGAAGAAGACAAAGAGGACTGGACAAAAGCGCCACCGCCTGGATTAACTATTGGGAAATTCGTCGTTGGCGTACGACCAACAATGATTAAGTTTTCAGCACCGTCAACCGCAGCATCATAACAATCAACCCATGGAATATTAGAGCCTGTATTAGATAATGTTCCCCCAAATAGCGTAGCCCATGTCATTCCGCCATTAGAAGAAAACTTATATATTGCCACTTGCCGATTAGAAGCCAGGGTGTTGCTAACGAAGGCAGAACCACCCGGATTTATCGAGGTAAAAGGTGCAGAACTCGATGAATATCCACTTGTAACATATATGTTATTTTTATCATCAATAGCAATTCTTGCAGTACTCGAAACGTAAGCGCTACTACTTCCTTGACTTATGTATGTCGACCAGTTCAACGCATGGTTTGTACCATTGAATCTTGCAAGGAAAGCCGTTTCTTCCTCAGTAGGATTGCTTTTATAGTAATGGGAACCGCCTGGGTTTGCCAAAGGAATTGATGCCCATGAATTATCAGGAGTATATGTTGTTCCTGTAACAACCAAATTATTGTTTCCATCAATAGCCAAACCTCTGATCTCGAGCCCAGAACTTGTCGAATTTACAGAACTGAATACTGTTGCCCACAAGCGTTCGCAAGTAGAAGTTTTAAACTCTAGAATAACATTTCTACTATTATTATATGTTTGCTCATAATACGCCCCACCACCTGGATTATACAACGGGAAGTAATTAGGAGTTGAAATTCCATACGGGAAACTCATTTCACCAGCTATGTACAAATTATCATTTTTGTCAATAACAGCGGTTTGATTTCCATCTCGCAAAATATCCCACTGTGTACCGCAATAATATGTTGACCATACAATTTCCTTATTAGTGTTGAATTTAGTAATTACAATCATACTATTCACTGGTGTTGATTGATAATATGCAGGAGATCCAGGATTCACCAAAGGGTATGCATTACTATAAGTCGATGCCGATATAAACATGTTTCCTTGCGAATCCCATACAGGCCTTGTCACCCATGAACCCAAAGTGATACCAGTACTACTTCCATCATAAAAATAGGTTGACCAGGTTAACTCCGGGTCAATTATTAATCCTTTCGACCTGTCATATCCGTCAACCTCAAATTTTACTGTATCCTTATCCAAATAGAACCTCGAATCCAACAATTTTCCTTCCTGATAGCATTTCGGAGCATGGTCATACAACTTTACACTTTCAGCCCCGACAACCACATTGCCATTTTCGTCAATGGAAACACTTTTCTGACCAGAAAACAACAACTTAATATCAGACAAGCTTGCATTTGGAGACAACTCAAAATCATATTTCAGCAGGCCATTCTCTATATAAAACCGCAAATCGACATTGGGATAAACTTCGCTGTAACGGATTTTCTGAAACGTTGGCACACCATACAAACCGTCTGGGAACTCAGGAGTAAAATAATTGCGCGTTTCCAGCTTCTTTTCCTCGCCAAGCGCTTTTGTCAAGTTTGCACCCGGGAATTGTATTCGCAAAACCACAGACTGAACCTTTGGTGCAATATCGTCCCCATGATAATCGCCGGTCTCAACCTTTCTTCTAAATTCCTTCCATTCTTCCGGAGTGTACGGATTCTCCTTGATACCCATTTTTATCTGCATGTATTCCGACTGCTCCACACTTGTGAAAACAAATATCACGCCCTCGTTTGTAAAAAACGCAGTCGCACCATCTACATCTGCTTTGAAAAACACATTGTCGCACCGATTACGATTAACATCCAGAACCTGTCCTAGATTCTGTTCAAAGCCATTATTAGCACCCGACTTAACATTATCATTTTCAATAGCATACAAGTCAAATTTGCACACTAACAAGCAAAAAGACAGGCATATGCACAACATAAACGAATCAAAAAAATGCCTCCGTTTCATAACCCAAATTTTTAACCTTGCAATTTAAAAAAAATTTTACAACCAACAACAAAAAAAAAAATCAAGGTCATAAATTATTATATTTAACTATCATTGAAATGTTCAATTGTGTTTTTTTCTCCTATTAAACAAAAAAAACATCATCGACACAACAAATTGCGTACATAAGGAACTCACAAAACAATGTTATTAAACACTTTTATAACGGTAGCATAAATCCGAACTCACTAATGTTGTTTGCGTTATGTTTTTATCAACAAGAAACAGACTTATACTTTTGAAAAAAAAATTATTCCTGCGACTTACTTTTATAAAATAAATATTAATTTAGTGGCACTTAAAAAATAACGGATTTATAAATTTAGATTTATGGATATTAAAAAATTAGATGACGTTCTAACCGTCCTCAAAACAAGAGAAAAGAAGAGATTGGTTGCTGCATACGCAAACGACGACCACACAATCGAAGCAGTTTACAATGCAATACAAGAAGGAATAGTTGAAGGCACACTGGTTGGCGACGAAGCCACAATAAAGGAAGTTTGTGCTCGTCACAATTTCGACGTTAGCAAGTTCCGCATCGTTCAGGAAGCTGACGAAAACAAGGCTGGTGCTGTTGCTGTTTCGTTGATAAACAAAGGCGAAGGCGACATCCTCATGAAGGGTCTCCTCAGCACCGACAAGTACATGCGCGCTATCCTCAACAAGGAAACTGGACTTATGCCCGGACCAAAGGCTGTTCTTTCGCATGTTACAGTTTTCGAAATCCCATCATACCACAAGTTGCTGGTTGCTGGTGATGTTGCAATCATCCCCGCTCCAGACCTGAACCAGAAAATTGCTATCTGCAACTATGTAATCAAAGTTGCAAAGTCGTTGCAGATTGAAACTCCAAAGGTTGCAATGCTTGCTGCTACCGAGCAGATGCTTCCTGGTATGCAGGCTTGCGTTGACGCAGCTATCATCTCGAAGATGGCAGAACGCGGACAGATAAAGGGCGCATTGGTTGACGGACCTTTGGCTCTCGACGTTTCTATCAACAAGGAATGCGCACAGACCAAGAAGCTCACCAGCGCAGTTGCAGGCGATGCTGATTGTATCGTATTCCCCAACATCGAATCAGGAAACGTATTCTACAAGAGCATAACCAAGTTCGGAGGAGGAAACCTCGGCGCAATGGTTATGGGTGCAAAGGTTCCTTGCGTTCTCACCTCACGTGGTGACTCTGCAAAGTCGAAGATGTACTCAATCGCTCTTGCAGCCCTAGCAGCAAAATAAGTAAATCATTAACATTAAATAATATATGAAGAACAAAAGCTTAATAATCAACCCTGGAGCTACTTCAACAAAAGCTTCGATATTTGAAGGCGAAAACGAAATCTTCACCGAAAACATCAAGCACCCTATTGAGGAAATACAGCAGTACAAGGAGGTTGCCGACCAGTTCGAATACCGCAAGAATGCCATCCTCGACATGGTTAAAAAGCATGGCGTAAGCACCGACGAAATAGCAATAGTTGTAGGTCGTGGTGGTCTTACTCGTCCCTGCGAATCGGGAACTTACCGTGTAAACGAACTTATGCTCGAAGAATGCCGCGCTGGTATTCAGGGAAAGCATGCTTGCAACCTCGGAGCTCTCATTTCCGATAGTATTGCTAAGGAAATAGGTCTCGAATGCGCATATATTGCCGACCCAGGTATCGTTGACGAACGTCCTGAATACGCCAAAATTACCGGTCATCCAGAATTTGACCTCGACCCAAGTCGCGAAGGCGTTATCTGGCACTGCCTCAACCAGAAGATGACAGCAAAACTATACGCTCGTGAAATCGGCAAGACCTACGAAGACCTTAACCTCATCATCGCACACATGGGCGGTGGAGTTTCGGTTGGTGTTCACCAGCACGGACGTTGCGTTGAAGTTAACCGCGCACTCTGCGGCCTCGGTCCATTCTCACCTACCCGCTCTGGCTCCATCAACGCCAGCAAGCTCATCGAAGTTTGCTTCAGCGGCAAGTACGACATGGCAAAGGTTAAGAAGATGGTAACTGCCGAAGGCGGTTTCGTTGCTTACTTGGGCACTAACGATGCATACAAGGTAGAAGTTGACGCACTCAACGGCGACCCGAAGAGCAAACTCTTGGTTGATGCATTCTGCTATCAGGTTGCATTGGAAATCAGCCGTCTTGCAGCAGTTGTTAAGGGCAAGGTTGATGCCATCATTCTCACCGGCGGTATTGCATACAGCAAACCATGGATGCAGCAGATTACCGACCA
>DBYO01000013.1:45415-80721 GCA_002310235.1 Bacteroidales bacterium UBA1184 | reverse complement strand
AACGAAGTTCTCAACGGAACCGGCACCGTAAGGGAGTACAAGTAATCGGCACCTTACATAAAAAATGGAAATCCGAAACGGGTTTCCATTTTTTGTATGCAAAGTAGAAAATGAGTAGGTTACAAATTGTAACCAACAGAAACAAAACGAAAACAATAAAAAACATACCACTATGAAGATATACACAAAAACAGGCGACAAAGGCACCACATCTCTGGTTGGCGGAACACGCATCAACAAGGACGACATAAGAATCGAGTCGTATGGGACAATCGACGAACTGAATTCAAATATAGGTATGATTCGCAACTTCGGACTCGAAAAAGCCGACGACGATACCATAAATATAATACAGAACAAACTTTTCAGCATCGGATCCTTCCTCGCAACTCCCGACGAAGCCGCATACGAACAAATTGCGACGAAAATCAACAAGATTTCCGAAAAAGATATTAACAATATCGAAAACGAAATCGACCGAATCAGCGAAAATCTTCCACCGCAGAAAGGCTTTGTACTGCCTACAGGTTGCGAGATTACAAGCTGGTGCAACATTTCGCGTACAATATGCCGCCGTGCCGAACGCCGTATTGTCAGTCTGAGCAAAGTCGGATTCGTCGACAAGAATATAATGCTGTATATCAACAGATTATCCGACTACTTATTCGTTCTTGGACGAAAATATATGGCTGTTAATAAAAAGGAAGATTTTTTCTGGGATGTAAACTGCTAATTGCAAAAAATTTCATTATTTCGCACACCCAAAATAAAGGAAATAAAAAAATATTACGAATATGTATTGGACATTGGAATTAGCATCGAAACTTGAGGACGCTCCTTGGCCAGCAACAAAGGACGAACTCATTGACTACGCAATCCGTTCGGGTGCAAATCTTGAAGTTATCGAAAATCTTCAGGAAATTGAAGACGACGAGGAAATCTTTGAAAGCATAGAGGACATTTGGCCCGACTATCCTTCAAAGGACGACTTCTTTTTTAATGAGGACGAGTATTAAAAACATCAAAAAGAAAGAATAAAAAGGGACATTCAGTCCCTTTTTTGTTTTAATACGCATACATTTCCCTTGAGCATCGAAAACGCTCGTTTCGGGCAAAATTTATTAACATTTTATTTATTGTAACATAAAAATCATTGCTTATATTTGAAACGAATTAATCACAACTGAACAATAGTATTAATTTCAAATTTAAGTCATTGTAAAACACAAAATTACAAACAATTAATAAAGTTAAATATGAATAAAAAAGTTATCATTGCATTGCTCGGTGTAGCGTTGATTTCAACTAACCTCTGGGCACAGGAAAAAGAAGAGAAAGAAGACGAAGGCTATGTATTCACCAATGTGAAGGAAATTCCTATCACCTCGGTAAAGGACCAGAACCGCGCAGGAACTTGCTGGTGCTATTCGGGACTTGGCTTCATCGAAGCAGAATTGCTCCGTATGGGAAAAGGAGAATACGACTTCTCTGAAATGTTCATAGTTTCTAACACTTATATCGACCGCGCACAGGCTGCAGTTCGTACCCACGGAGACGTTTCGTTCTCACAGGGCGGTTCATTCTACGATGTATTATACGGCATGTCGCACTTCGGACTTGTTCCCGAAGAAGAAATGCGTCCAGGTGTTATGTACGGTGACTCTTTGTCAGACCACACCGAACTTTCGGCTGTATCGGATGCAGTTGTAAAGGCTATCGCTAAGGGCGAACACAAGAGCTTGCAGAAGGACAGCGCAAACCAGACATTGTGGCTCAAGGCAATAAAGGCCATCCACGAAGTTTACCTTGGCAAGTGCCCAGAAAAGTTCAACTACAAGGGACGCGAATACACCCCGATGTCATTCTACCAGTCACTCGGAATTAATCCTGACGACTATGTATCAATAACTTCATACACTCACCACCCATTCAACGAAAAGTTTGTCCTCGAAATTCAGGACAACTGGAGATGGGCACAGTGCTACAATGTCACCATTGACGAACTTATGAGAATCTTTGACAACGCTATCGAAAACGGCTACACTGTTGCATGGGGTGCCGATGTAAGCGAACAGGGATTCAAGATTGGTACACGCAAGGGATTCTGCGTATTGCCAGAAACCAATGCCGAAGCAGCCAGCATGAAGGGCAGCGATATGGCTCACTGGACAGGCATGAGCGCAAAGCAGATTGTTGACGAAGCTGCAAAGCACCCGACTCCACAGCGCTGGGTTACTCAGGAAGAACGCCAGGCAGCATTCGATAACTGGGAAACTACCGACGACCACGGAATGGTTATCTACGGAACCGCAAAGGACCAGACCGGCAATGAATACTATATGGTAAAGAACAGTTGGGGTGAATACGGCGAATACAAAGGTATGTTCTACGCTAGCAAGGCTTACGTTAGATACAAAACTATGAACATCGTCGTTCACAAGGATGCTTTGCCAAAGGACATAAAGAAGAACTTAGGTATCAAATAAGATATAACTAAAAACTCAAATGGAAAGCGAAGCCATGCGTTTCGCTTTTCCATTTTTTAGAAAACGAAGGACGGCATATTCTTGAAATCCGACACTTATGGAAGAACAAGTCAAGAAAAAAAAGAAAAGTAAAGGCAGAAAAGTATTGAAAGGACTGCTGATTGCATTTGGAAGCCTCATTGGCATCCTTGTGTTGCTCGTAGCATTCTCGCCACTGATACTGGAAACCTACATCAATTCCGAATCGGGCAACCGGAAAGTGAACGAAATCGCAGGCGACTACCTTAACGCAAAATTCGACTTGGGAAAAATAAACATCAAGGTTTGGAAGAACATGCCTAACGTTGAACTCGAACTCATTAACAGCGAAATCATCTCGAAAGCCATCAAGGACGACCTTACCGATACGCTTTTAAAGTTCGATACACTACGCCTTTCCGTCAACATTATAGAATTTTTCAAGAACGACAGCATCATTGTCAACGAAGCATTTCTCTCCCACCCAATTGCAAACACATACATTACAGCCGACGGCAAAGCAAACTGGGAAATTTACGAATCTGATACCACTCCCGACGAAGACACGTCTTCGTTCGATTACAAAATACGCATAAAACGCCTGCTTATCGACGACTTGCAAGCCTCATACATTGACGAGGAATCGCAGATGAAGGCTTCGCTCGACTCTACAAACCTGGAACTTACAGGCGAAATTACCGCAGAAATAATCGACATCGCCACGAACCTTAAACTCAAGGCAGCATACGACGACGGAGAATCGCAGATTCTCGCCAACGTACAGCCAACAACCATAACTCTCAACGGAAACATAACCGATGGAGAATACAAACTCGACACAGAGTTTGGTCTGCTGACTGCCGAATTCAGCGACAGCTCATCAAGAACAATAATAAACGTCGATACAATAGGAATCGGTGCTTTGGCAAAAATCACCGACACAACCTACGACCTCGACACAAAACTAAACCTTTTGCTTTCGGAATACAACGATTCTGCACTGACATTCAACGACATACCATTAAATATTGAACTGAAGGCAATAAGCAATGCCGATTTCAACCGATACGACATCGACACATTAAGCATAACAAGCAACGACATATTTGTCGGAGCATCGGGTCTGGCCGAAAATCTGGCCGACTCGTCGTGGAATACCGACCTGTCGCTTGTTCTCGACATTCCTCACATCGACAATGTGCTGGAAATGATACCGAAAAGTCTTGTTGCCGACCTAAAGAAATACAGGATTTCGGGTGCCATGAACTTCAACGGTACCGCCCAAGGAAAATACAAGGACGACACCTACCCCAACATCGATGCTAACCTCACGCTCGACAACATAAGGGCAATTGTGCTCGAACAAAACGCAGTCGTGAAACTCGACATGGAAACCGACCTGAAATACGTTTCCGAAAAGCAAAGCGAATCGTACATAAACGTCAAGAGGCTTAACGCCACTGTAGGTGAAACTTACTTCGACCTCAAGGGCAAGGCCAGCAACATACTTGGCGACCCATACATTAACGCAAAGTTGAAATGCAACCTTAATCTAGACTACATTTCGTCGCTGTTCCCAATCGACGACCTAACATACAAGGGACAACTTTCGTCCGACATCGAAGCGCGTTTCTCGCTTGCCAACTTGATGAAGATGAACGTCCAGAAAATCTACATGCTCGGCAACATCAACATCGAAAGGATACTGCTGAGAATCCCGTCGATGCGATTCCTAGTCTTCGGAAAGAACGCAACCGCCGACCTTGGCATAAACTCGATGAAGTCGCGCCGTTCCGAAAGGCTACAGCTCAGCAGTGCCCGCGTAACAGTAGATACAGTGAGAGTATCGTCGCCACGCACCATCGAAGCAAGAGTTTCGAAGTTGAATCTATATGCTAACGTCGAAGAGCCGATCAACGAAGTTCCGCACCTCATTGTCGCAGGAAGCTTAAGAGGAATGGAAGCAATAGTTGCCGATACTATGTTCGTCTCGGGAAAGACCGGCCGCATCTCAATGGCCATACGTCCCGACACCACCGATGCGCTCATTCCTGCACTCAGGGCTTCGCTCGGACTTGACTCTATAGTTTATTACGAACCAACCCAAGGCGCTTTCCTCGACTCGACACGAATAGTACTCAACGGACGTCCTAGAGTCCGCAGATTCACGCGTGTAAACGGTGAACGTGTCGAAATTGACCAATCGACGAGAAAACCAATCAACACCGATTCGCTCATAAACCTTTGCACCAGCATCGAAGATGCCGAAGGTGCTCTGCGAAAGTTCCGATTCGACGGCAAGGTTTACGCAAAGGCGGCACGTTACATGTCGCCATACTTCGACCTGAAGACCGGCACACGCCGACTCGATGTTACTTTCACCGACGACACGCTGCACCTCAACAACTTCATGCTGCGCGTAGGACGTTCGCTGATGAAAGTTGACGGACGTGTTGATAATATGCGCCGTGCATTCCTGCGCGGACGTACGCTCAGCGCAGACCTCAACATACAGTCGCGAAACCTCGACCTCAACGAGATACTTTATGCCAACTACATGGGCGAACAGGCAAAGCTAAAGGACGACGAAGCCAAGAAATCTGTTCAGGAAAAGCTTGCTAAGGCAAAAGCCGGCACGGGTAATGCCCCGCAACGTCCAAGACCAAACATAACCGACTCGGCACGGGCTCATTATGTCGATTCGATACGAAAAGCATACAGCAAGAAGGACCTCAGCGAAATATACAACGAGCGCATGGGCAAGATGAAGGAGATGATGGACCGTGCCCACAAGGAAGAACTTGCCGCTAAAGACGATAATGAAATCCAGGATACTGCCGAACAAGAATATGACACCGTCCCGATGACGCTAATTGAAATTCCTGCAAACCTCGACTGCAAGTTAAAACTGAAACTCGACACCGTTAAATTTGCCGGACTCAAGATGAACGACCTCAACGGTGACATTTCGGCACAGAATAGCACCTTGTCAATCAAGGACATGAAGACCTCAAGCAATGTCGGAGACTTGAAACTTAATGCAATCTACACTTGCAACAATCCCGACACCGCCAGGGCTGGACTTGACCTTATCGGCACAAACATAACCGTCGAAGACCTGTTGACAGCCTTCCCGATGATTGACTCGATACTGCCGATGCTCAGTTCGTTCGAAGGCAAACTGGACTGCGAGCTGTCGGCGATAACCGACCTCGACAAGGAAATGGAACCGATACTGCCTACACTGCAGACTGCATGTCACATCAACGGCAAAAACCTTGTTCTGCTTGACGGCGAAACATTTACAACTGTTGCAAAATACTTGATGTTCAAGAAGAAGACCAAGAACGTGATAGACAACATGTCGGTTGAATTTACGATTGACAAGAACATGCTAAGCGTATATCCGTTCACCCTTTCGATGGACAAGTACAAGGTTGCAGTAAGCGGAAGGATGGATTTCGACTTCAAGTACTTCTTCCACATTTCTGTGCTCGAACCTAAGGCTCTACCGAATTTAGGTATTAATGTCCAGACCAAAGAACCGAAGAAGAACAAGAAGGACAAAAATAAAGATGAAGAAGAAGAAGGTGAACTCGCCGAAGAAACCGACGACTTCCAGTTCCGTCTCGTAAAACCGCTTTACAAGGATGAAAAATCTATAGCTCAATCGATTAACCTTGTCAACAAGTCGGGATTGGGCAGAATTTCGCTTCAGCAGAACCTCCGCAAGACCATACAGAACATCATCGAAAACTACGACGAAAAGAAAGAACAGTAAATTTATGGAAACAGTATTTTCAATAATAATGGCAGCAATGGGCATATCGCTGCTGATATACGCTGGAATTGCATATTTGTCTGGCGATCCGATAATTTTGTTTCAAGATACATATTCGTTTCCGAAGGGCAAAAAGGAGAAAAAGGAATATGTCCGCAAAAAGTTTGTAAAAATTATAGCGCTTGTTGCGCTTTCGTTTCTGGCAAGTTCGCTTGTCGGGTTAACGCAGATTTATTGGCTGGCCCTGATTGTTTTTGTATTAGGAATAGTCCTTACCGTAATAATCGGTAAAAAGATAATGAACAGCTAGTCTTCCTCTGCTATCAAATCTCCAACCTTCGCCCCTACTGCCTTGCACAAGTCGTCGGGACTTATGCGCAACTGTAAGCCGCGCACACCAGCACTTACATATATTTTATCGAAATTCTGGCAGGTTGAATGTATGAATGTCGGGAAAGACTTTTTCATACCGATAGGCGAACAACCACCACGGATATAGCCAGTCAGCGGAAGAAGTTCCTTCATTGGAATAAGACTGCAACTCTTGTTGCCCGTAGCTTTTGCTGCAAGTTTCAAATCGACTTCCTTGTCGCCTGGGATAACGCATACGAAATATCCGCTACGGTCACCTTGTAGCACCAACGTCTTGAACACCATATCAATAGACTCATTCAACTGCGATGCAACATGAACAGCACTCAAATCGTTTTCGTCAACCTCGTACGGAATAAGTTCGTAAGCAATCTTCTTGCTATCTAGCAGACGTGCTGCGTTGGTTTTCTGTATCTTATCCTTAGCCATCAATAAATCTCCTTTGCAATAGTATCATTTGTAAAATTAAGCGTCTGCAGGTCAATATTTTCAAGCAGAACAACAGGCAGGTGTGCATTTTCAGCGAAACACACACCCAGTGAAGAAAGGAAACCTCGTAGGGACAATTTATTCTCTACCATTTGTTTAGCATCAAAATGTGGGCATAAAATTCCATTCAAAAAAATCATTCTTTCCCTTTCCTCCAAACCAGAATTTTCGCCTCCAACAGAAAGCAGACGACCATCATCGTCGAACGAGAGACAGCAGTTCTTTATATAAACCTGTCCATCAAAAACATAATTTGCAGCGAAATGCTTCATAATGTATTGCTCTCCACAACAGCAACAGAGTCGGCTTCTGGCTTTTTCGACTCGGCAATCTCTTGGTTAAAACGCTCCACCACTCCTTCGTAAATACTACGCAGCTGTTCCTGATCGTTCTGCAAGTACCACAATATACTTTCCTCGAACGATTCGCGTGTACAGCCATACTTATCGTATATGCTTTCGTATATTAGGCTATCGACCTGATACTGAGTCAACGAGGTATGACCGCTTACCTGCACCATACGCAACGAAACCATAGCATCGGCAAGATGCATCTCGTAGAATATATTTTCCATGGTCTCCTTCGACAATCTGCGTTCCTCCGAAACCAACTGTTGCTGCTTGTCGGGAGGATCACACGAAACAATCAGCATAGCCGATACCAAAACAAAGAAAACCGATAATATTCTATTACTCATTGTGAGCTTTTTTTATCTTCTTGTAAAGATTGGAAGCAAATACGAAATCGTTGAGTTCGGGATTGTCAGTCGTAAAAATATCTTCCTTTGAACCTTGCCACCACTTATTACCCTGATAGATGAAGCAAATATTGTCGCCAATCTCCATTATAGAGTTCATATCGTGGGTATTAACAATGGTCGTAATATTGTATTCAACAGTGATTTCCTTTATCAGTTGGTCGATAAGGATTGAAGTCTGTGGGTCAAGTCCAGAGTTTGGCTCGTCGCAGAACAAGTATTTGGGATTCAATGCTATAGCTCTTGCTATTGCGACACGCTTCTGCATACCACCGCTTATTTCCGACGGGAACGAATGATGTGCATTGACAATACCCACGCGGTCGAGGCAGAAATCTACGCGCTTCTGCTTTTCAGCTTTCGACATCTTGGTAAACAGGTCGAGTGGCAGCATCACGTTTTCTTCCACATTGTTCGAAGTAAACAACGCGCTTCCCTGGAACACCATGCCCATCTCCTTGCGGATTTCGCGTTTGCCCTTTTCATCGACGTTCACAAATTCGCGTCCGTTGAAGTAAATTTCACCGGTTTCGGGAGTTACAAGTCCAACTATATTCTTCAGCAGCACAGTTTTGCCCGAACCGCTACGGCCAATGATCATATTCACCTTACCTTCGTCGAAGGTGGCGTTTATGTCCTTCAGCACGTGCTTTTCACCGAACGTCTTATTTACGTTTACAACTTCTATCATGTGAGCATTACCTGTGTTAAAATGAGGTTGAACAAAAGTACAGATATAATACTGTAAACTACCGCCTTGGTACTGCTTTTACCGACTTCGAGGGCACCGCCTTCGGTGTAGTATCCGAAAAATGCCGATATGGATGTTATAAGTATTGCAAACACGGCAATCTTTACAACCGTATAAGTCACGTAGAACGGCACGAATGCATAGTGCAGACCGTAAATGTAGTCGGCAACTGTTACAATGTCGGGAGATGTAAATGCTATGAAACAACCGCCCACAATACCGAGCATTATACTTAGCAAAGCGAGGAACGGGAAAGTAATAAATGCCGCTACTATCTTTGGAAGTATCAGGTAGTTTGCACTATTCACACCCATAATTTCCAATGCATCAATCTGTTCGGTGATTCGCATTGTACCTATTTCGGATGCAATGTTTGAACCCACACGTCCCGAAAGGATAAGGCAGACTATGGTACTCGAGAACTCAAGAATCATTGTATCGCGGGTACTCAAGCCGATGATGTAGCGTGGAATAATAGGCGACTCGAAGTTGATACCCATCTGTATTGTAAGCACGGCACCCATAAATACCGAAACTATGCAGACGATACCAACCGAATCAAAGCCAATCTGCTCTATCTCAGCCTTTAGCCTGCGGAAAAATATCTTCCTGTTGACAGGTTTCGAGAATACCGAACCCATCAGCGAGAAGTATTTTCCTATGGTTACGAACAAGTTCATTTTTCAGTCGCAAAAAAGCAGGACAAAGGTAGTCAAAGAATTTTAAATACGAAAAAAAATATATTGGGAGAATTACAAATTGCAGCAACAATTCCTTAAATCTTTGAATTGTTGAATTTTTAAATCAGCGAAGCTAATCCTTGAATTGTTGAATCTTCAAATTACCAAATCATCAAATTATCAAACCGTTTAAAATTCTTTTCCAATCATTCGCCCATCCCAAATATTTGTTGTTACTTTGCATAGGAATATAAAATACGAGATTACTATGCACACAATGGACAAATCATACTACTGCGTGATAATGGCCGGCGGAATCGGAAGCCGCTTTTGGCCGGTAAGCCGTTCGAACATGCCAAAGCAATTCATTGACATTCTTGGCGTTGGTCGCACACTCATACAGCAGACATTCGACCGTTTCACAAAGATTATACCAGACGAAAACATATATGTCGTAACCAACGAGGAATACATCAACATAGTGCGCGAACAGCTGCCAAAAGTTCCGCCCGAGAATATTCTCGGCGAACCGATGCGTCGCAACACCGCACCCTGCATCATGTACGCCAACTGCAAGATAGGACTGAAAAATCCAGATGCAAAAATCGTTGTTACACCTGCCGACCATCTGATTCTCAACGAGGACCTTTTCCTCGACAACATCAACGAGGGGCTTGAATTCGTCACCGAAAGCAACGCACTGCTTACGCTCGGCATCACACCGAACCGTCCTGCAACTGGCTATGGTTACATTCAGATGTCGGAAAATGCCGAAAACCAGAAGTTTATCCCGGTAAAGACTTTCACCGAGAAACCACAGCTCGAACTTGCAAAATTCTTCCTCGAAAGTGGCGACTTCCTTTGGAACTCAGGACTTTTCCTTTGGAAGCAGACTTCAATCCGCGATGCCATCAAGCGTTACCTAAAAGAATTGTACTCACTTTTCTCGGAAGGAATCAAGAATTTCAACACGCCACGCGAAAAAGAAACAATAACCGAAATTTATTCGGGTGCAAAGAGTATTTCAATAGACTTCGGTGTAATGGAAAAGGAACCAAACGTTTACGTTATGCAGACAAACTTCGGTTGGTCTGACCTTGGAACATGGAATTCGCTCTATACCATTGCCGACCGCGACGAAAACGGCAATTCCGACCTTTACAAGAACACCTTGTTCGCCAACTCGAACGGCAACTACGTGAACGTACAGGGCGACAAGAAAGTTGCTATTATCCGCGACCTCAACGACTTCATCGTCGTCGATACCGACAAGGCATTGCTGATTTGCAAGCGCGAAAACGAACAGACGCTTACCGAAATGCTCAACGACGCCAAGGTAAAGTTCGGCGAAGGAATAAAATAGACTTGCAAGCGCTATGAAAATCGTTATTGTAGGTAGCGCACACCCTTATCGTGGCGGGCTGGCAAGTTTCAACGAACGTCTGGCATCGGAATTTGTTGCCGAAGGGCACGATGTTGAAATTGTAACCTTCACTCTGCAATATCCGTCGTTTCTTTTCCCCGGCAAGACGCAGTTTACAGATTCGCCCAAACCGGCGCAACTCGACATTGTACGCAGGATAAATTCAACAAATCCGTTCAACTGGATGAAAGTCGGACGCGAAATTCGCGACAAAAATGCCGACATGGTGATTTTCTGCTACTGGATGTCGTTTATGGCACCAAGTTTCGGAAAGATTGCACGCATTGTCCATCGCAACGGCAAGACAAAGTGCATTGCATTGGTCCACAATATGATACCGCACGAACAGAACATCTTGGACAAGATTCTGCCTCCATATTTTGTAAAGTCGATGGACGGCTTCATAGCCCTGTCGAAGTCGGTAGCCGACGACATCGGCAAATTCGACAAGAAAGGCAAACCGCGGACATTCTCGCCCCACCCTATCTACGACCACTACGGCATCTGTCTCGACCGCAACGAAGCATTGCAACATCTTGGACTCGACCAGAATTGCAAATATGTTTTGTTTTTCGGGCTTGTCCGCGCCTACAAAGGACTCGACTTGCTATTGCAAGCATTTGCCGACAGCAGAATAAAAGAATCAAACATAAAACTGATAGTCGCCGGAGAGTTCTATCAGGACGAAAGCATTTACCGCAAGCAGATTTCCGACTTAGGAATCGAAGATAAAATCGTCATACACAACGAGTTTATTCCCGATGACAAGGTAAACCTATATTTTTCAGCAGCCGATATTGTTGCACAGACCTACAAGTCGGCAACGCAAAGCGGAGTTACGCAGATTGCTTTCCATTTCGAGAAGCCGATGCTCGTAACCAATGTCGGCGGACTTGGCGAAATCGTCATCAACAACAAGAGCGGATATGTCGTTGAGCCTAATGCCCAGGAAATTGCCGATGCTCTGGACGATTTCTTTGCAAACTCACGAAGCGAAGAATTTGAGGATGGCGTAAGGCACGAGAAAAGCAAATATGCATGGAGCATAATGACGGAAAAAATTATCGAACTATACAGAGATTGCTCTGAACCAACAAAATAAAACACTATGATAGAAGTTGAAATTTGCGCCAATTCGGTTCAGTCGGCAATAAACGCCGAAAAAGGAGGAGCCGACCGCATAGAACTTTGCCAGAACCTCAACGAAGGCGGCACTACCCCATCGTATGCAGCAATAAAATATTGTGCAGAAAAACTTTCGCTCAAGACAATGGTACTTATAAGGCCTCGTCCAGGCGATTTCTGCTACAACGATGCCGAGTACGAAGCCATAAAAAACGATGTGCTAATGTGCCGACAACTTGGCGCACACGGAGTTGTCGTCGGCTTTCTCGACAAAAACCTCGACATTGACACAAAACGCACAGCAGAAATCGTAAAGCTCGCCCGTCCTATGGAGGTAACCTTCCATCGCGCCTTCGACCGCTGCCGCGATTGGCGTACAGCACTGGAACAAATTATCGAATGCGGCTGCGACAGAATTCTGACATCAGGTCAACGCAAAACCGCACCCGAAGGAGCCGACAACCTGCGTGAAATACAAAAGCTAGCCAAAGGACGCATAAAAATCCTTGCTGGCAGCGGAGTAAATTCGCAGAATGTTGCCGATCTAATACGAACGACCGGTGTAAGCGAAGTACATTCGTCGTGCAAGCATACCATTGTGAATCCGCAAAAAACAAACATTGAAGAGTCAAGCAAATACAACGAAACTGATTTAGAAGAAGTACAAAGACTCGTACTAGCAACGAAAAGAAGCTCAGAAAACTAAAAAGAAGCAAAAGTTGTAATTTTTCATTTGGAAACTTTCTTAAAAAATGTATATTTGCAACAGAAACTTTCACTAGTCCTACAATTATAAATACAAAACTTTATTATGGATAGATATACATCAAAATGCAAGTCAAGAAAGATTCTGTTCGCTTTTATGTTTGTCTTTTTTGCCATAGGCTTTGGACACAACGCCTTGTGCTACGATTTCGGATACACCTATATGGGTGCTACACTGTATTACACCATCACCGACGAACAAAACCACGAAGTCGAACTCACCTACCAGCAATGGCCACTAGATGAATGGGGAGCCATAGTGTTGCCAAGCTATGCCGACCCACTTCCCGACACCGTGTATGTACCAGCCGTCGCTGTTAACGGACAGGATACTTTTCGCGTCACAGCAATAGGAGGAATAGCCTTGGTCATTATCGAGAATTTACGCAACATAGTACTTCCAGAAGGAATAGTTCATATTGGAGACTACGCCATGTGCTCAAACAATTCTCTAAGCGAGATAGTGCTCCCATCCACAGTGAGAACTTTAGGAGAAGGTTGTTTCTCATTCAATCCGCTTATCCGCACAATAAACCTACCGTCCAACATTGTTTCCATAGGCCGAGGCGCATTCATGTCTTGTTTTACTCTGTCGGACATAGTACTGCCACAAGGTATCGACACCATTTCCATCGACCTTTTTCGCTCATGCAGGCAATTACGCTCCATCAACATTCCCGACAATGTGAAGGTGATACAATCACACGCTTTCGCATATACCGCCATTGACACCATAGTTATACCAGAGGGAGTGCTTCACTTTTACGGCAGCTCTTTCTGCAATATGCCACTGCGCGAAGTGAACATTCCAAGCACGGTGAAGCAAATATGGCCAGGTGTGTTCGAAAACTGCACTAATCTCAGAAACATCAACGTATCTCCCGGCAACAAGCGATACATTTCATACGACGGAGTGCTGTACAACAAGGCGAAAGACACGCTGTGCGCATATCCTATCGGCAGACCCGATACAATTTTTCAGATACCCAACGGCGTGCGCTACATATACGCGTACTCATTCAGCTACTCAAGAAACTTGCACAGAATCGAATTTCCTGAGAGCCTAAAAAGCACTGGCGGAAGTTGCTTCTTATACAGCAGCCTTACGGAAGCTGTGTTTCCCGACAATATGGACACAATTCAGCACCGTGCCTTCCTGAATTGTCAAAACCTAAGGGAAGTAACCTTCGGAGCCAACTTAAAGTACATCGACGAATGGATTCTCTCAGACTGCGACAATTTGGAGAGAATAACAAGTCGCTCCTCCGTCCCACCTACCCTAAGGGAGCACATCATAGACAGCCGACAGCGCACCGTGCCGGTCTATGTACCTTGCGAAAGCCTTGATGCCTACCGCAACGCTCCTTTCTGGAGCGACTTTCTTGACTACCGGTGCCTTACAGGTATCGACGATACCAAGCCAGACATAGGAATAGAGACATATCCCAATCCTTCCATCGGCAAGATTACTGTTTCTGCACCAGTTACCATTCAACGCATAGACATCCACTCCTTGTCTGGTCACAAAATACTAGTAACTGAACCTAACTCCACATCAACGACATTGGATGTTACAGCTTTGCCACAAGGCACATATATACTTCGCATTAAGACAAACAATTGGACAGGAACAAAAAAAATAATGGTAGAATAAACACCACATGGAAAATACAAAAACCAAAACAAAAGGAGCATGAGAAAACTAACAATCATAATTGCTGCCATCGCTATGACATCAACGGCTTGCAACAACAATGAAACCAAACATTTCATTACCGACGAGGCATACCGCGCTCAGGTAGAAACCGACTTTGATGCTCGCAAAAAACTTGCCCAAGGTCGCAGCACTGAACTATTTTCGGTTTTCGATGAGAAACTTACGCTCGAGGAAACCGAAGCACTGAAATTCCTGTACGCCTACATGCCCAATCATGTTCATTCGGATTTGCAACCTTTAGCTCGTTGCCTTATGGCAACAATCCGAATGTCACGAGTATAAGGATTTTTAATCCGCATTACAAATGCTAATATTCAAACGTGTCGGATTACAACCTTTAGCTCACTGCCTATGGCAGTAAATCCGACACAAAAAATAAAAAAGAACCGCCCTCCAAACCGCAGTACAATTCCGCGGACGTTGGAAGGCAATTCAAGTATGTTACAAAATTAAACTAAATTTCCACCCTTCTGTAAAAAAAATATTTTTCACCTAACTTTTTCTATATCAGAAAATAATATTATTTTTGCACAAATCTAAAGTTGAACTTTATTTTTGTATAAATTATGGATTATATATACCGAACTATCTCAGAATCAATAAAAAACGATTTACGATACTACAAAGTAATAGTCATCACAGGGCCGCGACAGGTTGGCAAAACTACGCTTTGCAGGATGCTTTTTCCCGATTACGATTATGTAAACCTTGAGAATATTCCGACAAGGGAAATTATTCGTGACGATATGCAAAAGTTTATTGACAACATAAAAGGCGGAGTAATAATTGATGAAGTACACCATTTGCCCGACTTGTTTTCGTATATTCAAGTTGCAGTCGACAAAGGCTCTGACAAGCGTTTTGTAATTACTGGAAGTAACAATTTCGGCATGTTGCAGAATGTTACACAGTCGCTGGCAGGAAGAGCCTCACTTTTTAGATTGCCACCATTTAGCATTGGTGAGGTTTTTGGTTCGATTTCAGAAATGACGACAGATGAACTTATATTCAAAGGACTATATCCTGCAGCATACACACTTGAAACTCCACCTACGCGCCTGTATTCAAATTATTACAGCACCTACATTGAACGCGATATGCACCAGCTAATCAAGGTCAAGGACTTGTCTCAATTTCAACTATTCGTCAGACTCTGTGCTGGAAGGGTTGGTTCTGAGTGCAATTTCGCTGCGCTATCAAACGAAACTGGAGTTTCGGCACCGACAATTAAAGAATGGCTCAGTGTATTGGAAGCATCGTACATTGTGTTTAAATTGCCTCCATTTTATGCAAACATCAGCAAAAGGCTGGTAAAATCGCCCAAAATATACTTCTACGACACAGGAATTTTGTGCCTTTTACTCGGAATAGAAAGCCCTAGACAATTAGAAACACACCCATTGCGTGGGGCAATTTTCGAGAATCTTGTTGTAGCAGAATTTATCAAATCAAACCTTAACGCCGGCAAATTGCCTAATTGCTATTTTTACCGCGATAGTCGAGGGACCGAAGTTGACCTCGTCCAACAACAAGGAAACGAATTTGGTTTATATGAAATAAAATCATCAAGGACTTTTAATTCTAATTTCTTTGAGAACCTAAGGGCTGTCAGCAAGATTTTTGGCGGGAATGTGCGTGAATCTGCAGTTTTATACGATGGTGAAGATACTCGTGAATCACAATTGGAAGGAATTTACAACTTCCGTGAATTTACATACTAGATAAATCATTAGATATCAACAATAAAACAACCAACTGAACAAATCTAAAGTTGAACTTTATTTTTGTTCACATTCTCATAAATCCTTCAACAAGCCTTGCATACCCTCTGTTCTTTCGGATTTGTAATCCGAAAGACATGAATATAAGGATTTTAATCCGTATAATATCTGTATCGCATTTCAAATGCTGATATTCTCACGTATCGGATTGCAAATCCGATACAACCACAATGTATAGAAATTATTGTCGTGGAAATAAGACGGATGACAAATTAAAGGAATAGAGAAACATACAATTAGTCAGCAACAATACATAACCTAGATTCAGATATATTTGTTACTTTTGCTTGACGTTTTAAACATATAAAAATATGGTAATACCAGACAGAATAAAGCAGCTGACCGAAATCGCACTGAAGGACAAAGTCCTTACTTTTGTAGAGCGAGAAACCATAATAAACGAGGGAATCAAGGAAGGAATTCCCGCCGAAGAGATTAACGAATACCTCAACAAGTCGCTGGAGGCAAAAATAAGCAGCATGGCAAAGGAAGACCTCGACCACTGCCCCAGCTGCGGAGCGCAGATTCCGCTAATTTCGGACACCTGCCCGTATTGCGGCTACGAGTACGACAAATTCAAACATAGCAGCGGACACGGCAACTCAAGCAGAATTACAGGCGACGATGTAAATGTCATCGCAAACGAAAACGCGAAAACCTGCCCCGACTGTGGAACACCATTTCCGCTTATCAGCAACATCTGCCCCACCTGCGGACACATTCTGCACGAGCAAACCGACTCGGACCTGAACATCCGGAACCTTATAAACTCAATGAACGAGTACATCGAAGGAATGAAACTCACACACAAGACGACTTTCAAGGAAGTCCTTTCGTTCCGAAAAGAAATGGTGATGCTTTATGTCGGTGCGCTTGTATTCCTAATGGCCATAATATCGCAATTCGAAGTCAGCGATACAGTTACGGGAATCTTTGGACTAATATCAATTGTGCTCTTTGTTCTTGCATTCAGGGGACTTAAGAACAGAAACGTTGAAGAATCGCCTGTTGCAAAAGAGGACTCGCAATTCTACCTCTTCCTTAGCTTCTACGAAATGTACACCCGCCATGTAGATTCGCTTTACGGGAAAAACCATGAAGCAAAAGAAGTCCTTGCCCAATTCGGCAAAATGATAGACGAAGTAAAGGAAAACAAAAGGAAAAACCGCAACAAGCTCGTGCTAATGCTTGTGGCGATTACCTTGGTGTCTATACCGATACCATTCCTGTTGCCTCATCATAAATATGAATACGACACTACTAATCTGCCAAAAGAAGTCCTCACCCAAGATCCTATATTGTACGAAGAAAACAAGGCTGAATTTGCAAAATACTATGAACTTAGCAGCCGTACAACCACAATCAAGGCTACCAACGAAATCAACTACCCCACAAGTAGAACCCCATACTTAAAAGCTAATTCTACTGCCAATCTGCATGCCGATATAATATCACGCAACTGGCTTCTTAACGATAGCGCAATCACTCATTTCAAGATTAGGCTCGACAATGTTGAATTGTCATCAACGGGACGGGCAAACCACAGCGCCGACACGCTTTTGCCATTCGGCATAGTATTGTTTACAAAGGACTACGAAGTCATAACAGGCCTGCCACCTATTTTGCTGGATGTGTATGCAGGTGACAGTACCGACTTTTACAACACCAAAGGCATTATCGAAAAAGGCAAGGGCAAATGCCGAGTTAACTTTGTCAGCTACAAAACTACCAACGACTTTGAACTCGTAAAGCAAGCCCTCGACAGCGCATACTATTTTATGATAATGTAATAAGCAACCTTAAAACCGAAGAAAATGGACACAAACAAAAATAATTTCCAGGTATTAATGCAAAGTAACGAAAAAGTACTTACTGGATTCAAAAACAAATATCCGCGCAACATGAGCGATGTAATCGATCATAATGTCCCCAAAATAGTTATAACATTGTCTATCATATTGTTTGCTGGCATTCTGACTTTCAATATAATTATCGGTGCGATGGCGGTATTGATGGGTCCTATGCTTCTCTCGTTCGGATTAAAGCTGAAGAAAAAGGAAAGCGAAAAGAAGGCAGACACACGAGTCGACAAACTCACTGCCAAGGAAATCATAGATGTCAATGACAAATTAAAAATTAAATACGGCGACTATCCCGACGTAAAGGATTACATTGAAAAATTCAAAGCGCAGACAAGGCAAGTGGATATGCACAAGAAAAAGCTAATCAGCAGATTCAACACCTGGTACACCATTGTGATTATTGCAATATCTGTGACCTTCTTCTGTATGATGATTGTAAACTTGAAGGATCGCTTTTCACATTTTAGTATTCCACAAAAAGCAGACGTATTCTCCAGTATCCTTAAAATCGAAAACAACGAGCCTTTGCTAACACTTACACCTTTCGACACTCAGATTGCAGATGGCTACGAAATCGAAAATCAGAACCTTGATTTCTACATGACAGACTATCGCTACATAAGCACAAAGGGTGTAAAAATCGATGGTGCTACTCCCGACGACGAATTCATTCTGTGGATTATTGACAGCACTGGCAACAGTTTCGACAGATGCCCGCAATTCAACTTTAAATGCACCGACGAAATTATCGAAGCACAACCAAGGTACTACAAAAGCGACTTCACGTTGCTGAACGCCTTTGTAAACTTAAAGGACAATGCTAAAAATTTGAAATTCAAGATTGAAAAAGTAGAGGAATAATACCATGAAACGACTGATCTCAATTGCAATCGCAGCTATAATAATCTCTCTTGTATCATGCAAGAAGGACAACGTGCAACATTTCATTACCGACGATGCATATCGTTCGCAGGTAGAAACCGACTTTGAGGCGCGCAAGGAACTTGCCCAAGGTCGCAGCGCTGAACTATTTTCGGTTTTCGACGAGAAACTTTCGCTCGAGGAAACCGAAGCCTTGAAATTCCTATACGCCTACATGCCCTACAGCGACCTTGCCGACTACGACGGCAAGTTTTTCCTTAATCAGGTGAAATACGCATTCAAGGCACGCGACTTTTTCTCGTGGGGAAAAACTGTTCCCGAAGATATTTTCCGTCATTTTGTCCTTGTGTATCGTGTCAACAACGAGAACCTTGACACCGCAAGAATGTTCATTTTCAACGAGATAAAAGATCGCATAAAGGACATGAGCATGTACGATGCAGCACTCGAAGTAAACCACTGGTGCCACGAAAAGGTATGCTACAGGGCTGCAGATGCACGAACTTCCGCGCCATTGGCAACAATACGGACCTCGTTCGGACGCTGTGGCGAAGAATCGACATTCACCGTTACAGCACTGCGAGCCGTAGGCATTCCTGCACGCCAATGCTACACACCGCGCTGGGCGCACACCGACGACAACCACGCCTGGGTCGAAGTGTGGGTCAATGGCAAATGGTATTTCCTCGGTGCCTGCGAACCCGATGCCAAACTCGACATGGGATGGTTTGCCGCCCCATCTACACGCTGCATGATGGTTCACTCAAACGCTTTCGGCAAATACAAGGGCGACGAGGAAATAAACCATCGCGGCGAACTGTTCTCGAAGATAAACATGCTTCCCAACTACACCGATACCAAGAAGATAACAGTGACAGTCATCGACGAAAGCGGAAATCCGGTAGAAAATGCCAAGGTTAAATTCAAGCTATACAACTATGCTGAATATTATCCTATTTCGTCTGGTGAAACCGACAGCGAAGGCAAGGCAAGCCTAACTACCGGACTTGGCGACTTGCTCATCTGGGCAAACAAGGACGGCAAATACGACTATGCCAAGATCGATATCAGGGAAAATGACGCTATAACATTGAAACTCAACCATACATCGGGCAAAGAATACGAAGAGGACTTCGACATTGTTCCGCCAGCTGGCAAACCTGTAACTACAAATGTCACCCCCGACGAAGCCGACAAAAACAACAAGCGACTGGCTTTCGAAGATTCGATACGCAACGCCTACCTAAAGACCTTCCCTACCGACGATGAGATTGCCAAGGTCACAAACGAAAACCTTACGGCAGAGCAAATCCACGAAATTGTTAAGAAAAGCGAAGGCAACTACAAGGAAATCATTGCCTTTATGGATGCACATGCCGAAAAGAACGAAAATCTTTTCCTATACGACTTTATAAAATCATTGTCGGACAAGGATTTGCGCGACTGCGAAGCCGAAACTCTCAACCAGCATTTAGTGGAATACGACGGCAAATACCCTGTCAGTGTTTTCCAGAAGGGCATTCTGCCAGCACGCATCGAAGTGGAGATGATTCGTCCATGGAGACAGTTTTTGAGCGAAAATCTCGGAAAAATTCTTGGCACAAATCCATCCTATTCTGCCATTTTGGAATGGACAAAAGCCAATATCCAGACCGACACCGAAGGCAATTATTTCAACTGCCCAATTTCGCCACGCGGAGTATTCGAACTTCGCCATGCCGACAGTCGCTCTCGCGACATTTTCTTCGTCGCAGCCTGCCGTTCGCTGAATATTCCAGCATACCTAGACAATGCAACACGCCAGATTTTCGTTTACGACAACAACGACTGGCAGATTGTTGCCATGGAAGAAGCAAAGCCAGCTGCAAAAACTGGCAAACTTGTCCTTAAATACAATGGCACAACGGAACTTAAACCTCAATACTGGACACACTACACGATAGCTAAGTTTGAAGACGGCGACTTTACAACCTTCGACTACGAAGACGACCCGCGCGTTGCTGAGTTCCCAGTAGAACTTGAACTCGAAGAAGGCTACTACATGCTATCGACCGGCAACCGCTACAGCGATGGCGAAGTTTTGTCGCATCTAGTATTTTTCAACTTAAAGCAAGGCGAAACCACAGAGCAGGAACTGACAATCAAGCCATTGGTTCCTCGTCGAGCCGAAACTTACGGAACTATCGCCGACGATACCGAAATTAAGATTGATGGCAAGACGGTAAATTTGAAATCAATGGCAAAGGACAAGCCTCTGGTTCTCTGCTTCATCGACCCCAACCGCGAACCCACCAAGCACACCCTGAAGGAATTTGGTGCAATGCGCGACACCTACGAAAATTGGGGTGGCAATGTACTTATGGTTGTCCCGCAGGAAAAACTTACCGAACCATTCTCGGCAGCAAAGTGGAATCTTCCAAAGCAAACCATTGTCGCCACCGACAGCAACGGACTTATGGACAAGATTTTACGCGACACAAAGCAGCAGTACAACGACAATCCGCCACTAATATTCATTATTAACAGCAACGGCAAGATAACTTTCCGTTCCGACGGCTACAGGATTGGAACTGCGGAACTTATATATAAAAGCATAATCGGTTAGCAAAGAAAGCTACCGATGTTCAAATAAATTTGTTTACTTTGCACAAAATTGAAAAGCAATGATAGTAGTTACAGGAGCAGCAGGATTCATAGGCAGCAACTTGGCAGCCACACTTATAGAACGCGGATACACCGATCTTGTATTGTCGGATGACTTTTCGCGCGAAGAGAAGAAAGGCAACTTCGAGAACAAGAAAGTAAAGTTCGTCAACCGCGACGACTTTGCCGACTGGCTCGATGCCAACCACAAGCAGGTTGAAACCATCTTCCACCTCGGTGCTCGTACCGACACCACCGAATTCGACCTGTCGCTGCTGTTGAAAATGAACACCGAATACACCAAGATGCTTTGGGAAAAATGCTGCAAATATGGCATTCCTTTCCTCTACGCATCGTCGGCGGCAACATACGGAATGGGCGAAAACGGCTTTTCCGATACAACAGACCCCAACATTTTGAAACCGCTCAACCCATACGGCATTTCGAAGAACGAGTTCGACAAGTGGATGCTCGCACAGGAACGCAAGCCGTTTTTCTGGGCAGGATTCAAGTTTTTCAATGTGTATGGTCCGAACGAGTACCACAAGGGACGCATGGCTTCGGTGATTATGCACGCCTTCAACCAGATAAATGCAACAGGAATGCTTAAGCTTTTCCGCTCGCATCGTCCCGACTATGCCGACGGAGAGCAGAGCCGCGATTTCGTTTATGTGAAGGATGTCGTCGATGTGTTGATATACTTCATGGAAACTCGCAAGCACAGCGGAATATACAACCTTGGCACTGGCAAAGCCCGTCCGTTCAACGATCTTGGCAAGGCTACATTTGCAGCCATGGGCTTGGCACCAAACATTACCTACATCGATACTCCTGCCGACATCCGCGACAAGTACCAGTACTTTACCGAAGCCGACATAACCTCTCTGCGAAAAGCTGGCTATACTGCCGAATTCCACAGCCTTGAAGACGGTGTGAAAGACTATGTACAGAACTACCTTGCAGGACATAAATACAGATAAAAACTTTTGTTATGGAAGATTCATTGTTATCTAAACCTGGAAATTATAAATCACTCGTTGCATATCAAAAGGCAGAAGCAATATATGAAATCACATATTACTTTTGCAATAAATACTTAACAAAAGGAGATCGCACAATTGACCAGATGATTCAAGCTGCTCGTTCTGGGAAACAAAATATTGCAGAAGGAAGTGCGGCGGCGAGTACATCAAGTAAAACAGAAATCTTCCTAAAAAATGTTGCGAAAGCCAGTTTAAAAGAACTTCTGGAAGATTATAAAGATTATCTAAATACAAGAAATCTCAGAATATGGGAAAAGGGTTCTGCAGAATTTGAAGATATGCGAAAAAAAGGGGCAGAACACAGCGATGCAGACTTTTTCATGAACATTGCAAAAAATAGTTCAGACGAAACTATTGCAAACATGGCAATTATTCTTCTAAACCAAACAGATTACCTCATGTTTCGTCTGCTTGAAAGACTAAGTACAGATTTTCTTGAAAATGGAGGCTTTGCTGAAAGGATGAAAAGAATGCGCAAAGAAAATATAAATGCTTCTAAATCGACAAAAGATAGTGATTCTAATTCACCGGTCACTAATGCCCCTAAAGGCCCTAATGCCTTTAACGCCAATGGGGGGAGCAAAAGGTTCATAGGAGAAGTCGAAGAAAGCAAGGCCGACAACAGCGCTCTTGCCGTAAACGATGGCGTATCACAGCCACCTCAGGTAAATCCCAACATTGCAAGATTCCGCAGACACAAGGCTCAACATACTGCCGATGAATACATTGCAGGCATATTGCGTTCCGACATAAATATTCTTGGTCAGGCTATCACAATGGTTGAAAGCGTAAGGCCAGAACACCAAGCCATTGCCCAGAAAATTATCGAAGGTTGCCTACCGCATTCAGGAAAGTCGATACGAATTGGCATAACCGGTGTTCCTGGTGCTGGCAAAAGCACTTTCATTGAAGCACTTGGAGTTAAAATCTGCGACCTAAACCATAAACTTGCCGTACTTGCCGTTGACCCGAGCAGCGAACGAAGCGGCGGCTCCATACTTGGAGACAAAACCCGTATGGAGAACCTAACCTCCCACCCCAACGCCTTTGTACGTCCTTCGCCATCAGCAGGTTCGCTTGGTGGAGTCGCACGCAAAACCCGCGAAACCATAATCCTTTGCGAAGCCGCAGGATTCGACACCATATTCGTCGAGACGGTTGGCGTTGGACAGTCGGAAACTGCAGTACATAGCATGGTTGACTTCTTCTTGCTACTGCTCGTCACTGGCGCTGGCGACGACCTGCAGGGCATAAAGCGCGGCATAATGGAAATGGCCGACGCAATAGCAATCACCAAAGCCGACGGCGAAAACATCACACGTGCACAACTTGCCAGCACACAGTATCAAAACGCACTGCATTTGTTCCCAATGCCAAAGTCACGCTGGACACCTATAGCAACAACCTGCTCGGCACTTTCGGGTGCGGGAATTATGGACATCTGGGAGATGATTACCAAATATGTAGCCCACACAAATGCAAACGGCTACTTCGACTACAACCGCAACGAACAGGCAAAATACTGGCTCTACGAAACTATAAACGAAGCAATTAAGAACAGTTTCTACCAAAACGAAAAGATTATAGAGAGCCTTCCCGACTACGAAAGAAAAGTTCTCGACAACAAAATAAGCAGTTTCGTAGCCGCACACGAACTACTTGCAAAATACTTCGAAAAATGATTGGACAGGAAATAGTTTACAAGGCATTAGCCGATTTGAACATAAAATTTGAGTATTACGAATCGCCACGCGATTTCTCGTCGGAAGACGACGGTGCATTTTGGAAACGCATTGGTGCCTGCCGCTGCAAAAACTTATTTATGCGCAACCACAAGGGCAACCAGCACTACCTGCTCATTTCCGACTACTACCGCGACATAAACATCCACGCCATCGAGCACAAGCTTAAGCAGGGAAAACTTTCATTCGCATCGCAGGAACGCATCGACAAGTGGATTAAAGGTACGATTGGAGCAATTTCAGTCTTTTCGTTGCTCAACGACACCGAAAACCACACCATTGCATTCATCGACAAGACCTTGCTCACAAAAGGACACCTAACCTTCCTGCCGAATCAACTCAACGCATTGATTTCCATAAGTACAGACGATTTTGTAAGAATACTCGACTACAGCGGCAACAAGTACGAGTTTGTGGATCTGGAAGTTGCAGATGATATAGAATAAACTATCGCAGTTTTGCCCAAACCTTTTCAACCAATTCTGGCTCAAAGCCCCTGCTATACGCAAAACGGAAAACCGAAGCCTTAATCTTATACTCGTCATCGCCACGGGCCGTCTTAAGTTTCGATTTCAACAAACTTTCTATCAGCGACATATAGGCGGATTCATCGATTTCGGACAATGGTTCCGCCATAACCTTATCAGATATACCCTTTGCCAGCAAAGCCTGACGAATCTTAAGCCTACCCCATTTGTTGAACTTGAACGCATCGGAGACAAAAGCACGTGCGTAGCGGTCATTGTCAACGAATTTATCTTCCTTTAGGCTATCTATTATCTTTTCGACGACATCAGAATCGACATGCTGCTTAAATAAATAGGTACGCACATCGCTTTCGCACTTTTCGGCACGCGAGCAATAGGCTTGCGACTTTATGAGATATTTTTCGAAATCTTCGTTTTGCATAATTTTCATTTTAGTGCACCGTTGCACGCAACGATGCTACAAAATCTCCAATTTTACCTTATATCCCGAATGGCTGCGTACATTGAAGGCTATGCCATTGTCGAAAATCAGATATTGTCCCTTGATGCCTGCAAGTACGCCTTCGATGCGATCGTACTTGTCGAGAGTGACAGCCTTTAGATTTGCAACAACTTGGTAAGGATATAATATTTCGAATACCGAATCGTCATACGATTCGTATATGCGCAAATCGTCTGGCAACAAAGGCAACAGAGCCTTTTTCCGTTCAACCAAATCGATGTTAGGCTGTGAAAACAAAAGCATACGCCGCCAGTTGGTCTTGTCGGCAATATGTTTTTTCATCTCGACCTCTATCTGTCCTGCAAGATTGCGGTTGGGCGTCTTTGCAAAGCGAACGGCAGCAACAGCACCCTGGTCAATCCACCGCGTAGGAATCTGGTTGTAACGTGTAACGCCAACCTTCAAATCTCCAGTGTAGGCAAGGTAAACATAATGGTCGATTAGCGAATATTTCTTCGACCATTCCATATCGCGCGAAATTCCAAGGTGCGACAAATCCTTCTCGGGATTGAAAACGCCCTCGTCGCATTCGGGCAAGGTGGTGTAGCAATCGTAGCAATGCCCGTTCATATAGCTTTTCGAAGTCCGCTTTCCACACGACACACAATTTATTTCGTGCAGATATTCTATCGTCAAGTGCTTACCTATCAATGCATTCATATCGATTTCTGCATCATTGGCAGAAAGGAAATAGCGGACTGGAAAACCATATTCGCTACGCATCTTCGATAGGTTAAGGTCGATTGTCATAATTATTTAACCATCAAGATTTTATCCAATAGCACCTGAGCCAGCTTTATCTTCGACTCGACCGTCCAGCCAGCGATATGCGGCGACATTATCACATTGTCGCTCTGCGCAAGATAGCGGAAATCGGGATTGTCGGTCATCTTTTTGGTTGCCTCGAACGAAGTTTCCTCGTACTCAATTACATCCAGTCCAGCAGCGACAACCTTTCCCGATTGCAAAGCATCTACCAATGCCGAAGTCTTTACCACCGGTCCGCGCGAAGCATTGAGCAGGACAAACGGATTTTTGAAACGTGCAATAAACTCAGCATCAACCATATACTTAGTCTCGGCAGTAAGCGGAACATGCAAGCTCAGCACATCGGCATTTGCAAAAATCCCGTCAAGAGAAACTTCCTCGGCATAAGCGTCGGAATAATTAGTCTTATACTTATCGTAGGCAAGCACCTTGCAACCGAAACCCGACAATTTGCGAGCAAACGACGATCCCATATTTCCGTAGCCAATAATTCCCACAGTGCGGAAACCAAGTTCGCGACCTCGATTCATCTCGCGCTTCCACTCGCCAGCCTTCACCTGACGGTCGGCACGGTTAAGGTTGTTTAGCAGCGACAAAAGCATCCCTACAGTATGCTCGCCAACAGCATCGCGGTTTCCTTCCGGCGAATTGAGGCATCTTATTCCCTTAGCTTCGCAATATTCAACATCGATGGTTTCCATGCCGGCACCTACACGCGCAACATAGCGAAGAGATTTCGCAGCATCGACAAACTCACGGTCAATGTTTATGCGACTGCGCAACACAATGCCAAAGGCATCGCCAACCTCTGAAATTATTCGTTCACGGTTCCAGCCGGTAGCATCAACAACATCAAAACCAGCATTTTTCAGTCCATCGGTTATTATTGCATGGACATCATCTATTATAAGAACTTTCTGTTGCATATTCCTTTGATTTACAACATTCTTTCGAGAGCATCGTAATATTTCGGTGAAATCGGTATAGTATCGGCACCGCTTACATTAAGTTCGGCAACGACAACACCCTGTTTATCTTTACGCAAAACCTTAACATGCTTAGGATTAACAAAAAATGAACGCTGGCAACGAACCATGCCGTACTTTTGCAACGTAGGCTCGAGCGACTTCATTGTATTACGAAGCACATAATCTTTAATCATACCATTTTCAAGATACTTAATCCTGACATAATTTTCTTCGGCCTTTACGTACATTACAGCATCAGCAGCCACAACAAGTTTGAGCTTCTGCGTATTGTCGTAGAAACGGATAAGACCACCTTCAGACGGCTCGTTAACATCATTTGCCTCCGATGCCACCACCGACAACGAAATTATCACGTAGGGCAACGACAGCACTATTAAATTAATAAACAGGCAAAGTCCTACCACATCAAAGTAAGGATATTCGCCATGGTACATCAGTGTCACATACAAGGCCATAAACAGGGATGCCACAAGGACTTCGCCAAATATCCACAGAGAATATGCCAGCCATGTAGGCACAAACAAGCGTCGTAGCACATATAGCAGCAAGCGCGAAATAAGCAGCACGCCAAACAATATGCAAAACAGCATAGTGGTATTGAACGCCATTATCCCGCGTCCCATATCGAAAAATTCGACAATCTGAATTGGACGATACAAAAAAATAAATCCAATAAAAAATCCTGACAGTCCGAACAGATATGCCATCTGGACCCGGAACGACAAGAACCTATCTGAAATTTTCGTCATTATTATTAGAATTTAGTCCCAAATTTTAGTGTGACGAAATTCAAATTGCATATAATTCGTCACTACATTTTAAATTTCGTCACAAAAATACAGATTTTGTCAATATCAAGCATCCATAATCACATAAAATTTTCATGTCAAAAATCAGCCGTAATTTTGCGACAAAATAAAACGAAATATTATGGGAATGAAAAGTCAAAAAATATTCGCATTCGGCGACTCAATAATAAAAGGTATAATTTCTGAGTATGATGGTGGTCGCCTAAAATACAAAATATCCAACAACAATGTAACCGACATTTGCAGTTGCAAACTCGGAATCGAAGCTGTCAACCTTGGCAAGTTTGGCTGCACCGTGACTGCAGGCGAAAAGATTATAGACAAACATCTGGATAAGATTTCGCCAAACGACATCGTACTTTTGGAATTCGGAGGCAACGACAGCGACAAAATGTGGGAGGAGATTGCAGAAAGACCTGAGTTTGAACATATTGCAAAAACGCCTTTGCAGACATTTGTAGAAACTTACCGCCGAATAATACAAAAGTTAAAAACTACAGGCGCAACAATATACATACTCACAATGCCACCAATCGACACCAAAGCATATTTCCGGCACTTTACAAAAGGAATGAATTCCAACCAAATAACAAACATAATGAAATGGCTCTACGGAAATATAGAAGTCGTTGGTCTGTGGCACGAAATGTACAACCAGGAAATAATAAAGGTAGCATGTTCGGAAAACATAGGCATAATCGACATCTACAAGCCATTCATAAAACTGCGCGACTACCGCTCGTTTTTCTGCTGCGATGGAATTCATCCCAACCAAAAGGGTCAGGAAATCATAGCAAACGCAATATGCAACAACATAACATCTAACACAATAACCAACAATACAACACACAATCGTATGAGCACAAAACTTTTCGCCTCACTAGCAGTAATGCTATGCATAGTCTCAATGTTGATAACCAACATTCTACCTCTATCAGCACAGACATACAAAAATGTACAATACGGCAACTTCGAAAGCTGGACGGTGCGCGATATTGAAGAATCATTAATAATCGGGGGCAACACCAGACGCATATATGCCATCGGTCCGCGCGACACTATTCGAGAAAACAAAGCGCTGAACATCAAGTCTATATGGGCATCATCGAACACATACGCCAAAGTTGCCGGAATATCGAAGACAAGCAACACCGTATATCCCGAAAAGCGCGGCAACGGCTACTGTGCAAAACTCACAACCGAATACGCCGAATGCAAGGTAATCGGAATAATAAACATAAAGGTTTTGGTCTCTGGAACAATCTATTGGGGCAAAGCACACGAGCCTGTCAGCGGTACTGACAACCCATACAGCAGAATGAGATGGGGTGTGCCATTTACCAACAAGCCTAAAGCTGTCATACTCGACTACAAGTCGGCAATGCCCAACAAAGGAACAATTACCACTTGCAAAACCTTATCATCGTCGAGCCGCCCAGGAAACGACGAACACGAAATACTTTTCATACTACAGAACCGCTGGGAAGACGAGAAAGGCAATGTATATGCAAAACGTGTAGGAACAGCTATTTACCGCATATCTAGTCCGACAAAGGAGTGGGTTAACGGATTCCGCATTCCAGTAATCTATGGTGACGCAACAAAATCACCCAATTACAAACCTTACATGAATCTCGGACCCAAAAAGGACAACTTCTACACAATCAACAGCAAAGGCAAGAATGTTGAGATACACGAAGTCGGCTGGGGAGACGAAAACACACCTGTAACTCACGCAATTATGCTCATTAGCGTAACAAGCCAGGAAGCATTCTCGGGAACAATAGGAAATACGCTGTGGGTGGACAATATAAAACTAGAGTATTAATCAGTTGAAAGTTGAAAGTTGAAAATTGAAAGTTGAAAGTCTGTAGAGTCGTTGCGAGCAACGACTGACAAAGCGAGCAACGACAAATGTCCCCAACAAACACGATACAATAATTAATAAGCAGTAGCGACGAGTTTGTCTCGTCGCTACTGCATTAAATACCGACCTATTTCAGCTTTGATATTGCCGATAGTCACAATTTTTGTTATTTTTGCGACCTAAAATACAAAAAAATGACCATAGACGATAATGGCATAAAGCACACCAACAAGCAAGAACACAACGAATTATGTAGCATAATGTCGGGTTTTATGGACAACGGCAAACCCAAAGTTGGCATATTCTGGTACGACATTGCCAATAACTCGCTGTTTGGCGTAGAAAAGACAGATGCCGACAAAGCCGTTTTTATCAACGGAAAGGCTACAATAAACAAACTTCACAAAACCTATTGGCAAAAACAGCATCATCGCGCTGCCGCAAAAGGCGACACAACATCGATTTTCTACAACGAAAGCAACTACACAATGATACCTCGTGGCAGAATTTTCCTAGACGAAAACGATGGCAAGTTCAGTGTTTATGTTGGACATTGGCTATCAGAGTCAACAAACGGACAAACCGTTGACATAGAAAAGTTTCGCGAAGCACTTGAAGACGAATTCAATCTGCCAGACGACTTTGAATTTGTGGTTGACATCCACTGGGACCTCGGTCATGGATGGTCTGAAGAATTCTTAACAATGGAAGAATAATAGTTTCAAATATTGTTATTTTTGCGATCTAAAAACACACGGACATGTCTATCGAAGTAAGGAATATAACAAAGGTTTTCGGAGAACAGAAAGCGCTTGACAATGTAAGTTTTGACATCAACAATGGTGAGATTGTAGGATTTCTTGGCCCCAACGGTGCCGGCAAGTCAACACTGATGAAAATAATCACAGGCTACATTCCAGCCACAGATGGCGACGTTTTCATAAATGGAAAGAACATCCTCGAAGATCCGATTGAAATCCGCAAGAAACTCGGTTATTTACCAGAGCAAAATCCCCTTTACTTCGACATGTACATCGTTGAATATCTTGAGTTTGTTGCAGGTATTTATGGCATCAAAAACAAAAAAGCAAGAATAGATGAAGTTGTAGCGCTCACAGGTCTTGAGCCCGAGATAAACAAGAAAATCGGCACCCTATCGAAAGGCTACAAGCAGCGTGTAGGTCTGGCACAAGCCATAATTCACGACCCAGAAGTGCTTATACTCGACGAACCGACATCGGGACTCGACCCCAACCAGATTATCGAAATCAGAAACCTGATAAAGAATCTTGGCAAGGAAAAGACCGTCATCCTATCGACCCACATAATGCAGGAAGTGGAAGCCATCTGCGATCGTATCTTATTGATAAAGAAAGGCGTTCTACTAGCCAACGACAAAGCCGAAGATTTTGCCCATCTCAACAGCGACTCCATTTCAACTCTACTTATCGAACTTGACGGAGAACTTTCCGAAAAGGATTTTGCTCAAATAAAAGGCATCAGAAATGTCCGCAAACAGTCCCCCACTCGATTTGCAATAGAATTCAGCAAAGACAACGACATCCGCAAGGAAGTATTCAACCTTGCCGTGCAGAAAGGTAGAGCAGTGCTGAGCATGCAGGAAAAGGAAAAGTCTATAGAAGAAGTATTTGCTGAACTTACAAACGGCTAAAAGGCTTAAAGGCTAGAAGGCTCAAAGGCTTAAAGCCATTATAGCCATTTGCTTCAAATCCTACGGTATTTAAATATTTTAGTAAAAATCCTTAAACTTTGAACTTTAAACTCTCAACTTTTAACTTTCAACTTTTAACTTTCAACTTTTAAAGTCCGCTGCTACAGGATAATGATCGTTGGCAATATTGAAATTGAGCACCTTATGTCTCAGGCACTTGAATACATTTGAATGCATTATATAATCAATTCGAAAATCAACACCTGCAACTGAAAATGTGCGTCCATCACCATCGCCGCGTTCCATAAAAGTATCGTGCAAACGTTCGCCCGATGCCAATATACTGAAGCATGTATAGCTCAAAGGTACATCATTGAAATCACCACACAAAATCACAGGATACGGGCATGTGTCGAGCGTTGCAACAAGCATATCTACCTGAACAGCACGTCTTGCCGATGCCTCCGAAAATTTCGAATATAAATTCTTAGCCTTCTCCTTATTTTCGCGATTGAAGCCTTCGTGACGACTGCTCATCTCCACATCCGAATCGCTTATCATAATCGATTGTAAATGACAATTATACAAACGTACGGTGTCATCCTTCATCAAAATATCAACATACATAAAACCATTTGCTGTGCTATCAAACGGATGCGAATACTTGTTTATCACCTTGTATCGCGACACTACCGCCAAACCGCCAACGCCATGATTAAAACTGGCAAGCTGAGTCTTTTGCACCGAAGCAGCATTCAGATTCTTAGACAAAACATCGAGGGTAGGAAAATCGGAAGCTTTTTCTGCCCAATATGCTTCCTGCAAACATACAATGTCGGCATCAGCGGCAGTAATCGTCTCCAACACCTTTCCTCTTAACAGATTAGAATTCTTATCTAGAATACCGAAACACTTAACATTGTACGACATAACCCTGAAATCGGCTTCGTCGTCGAGCGACTTGTCGCGGAACGAATATTCGTGCGAAAAGAACTTAAGTCCGACAAATGCAAGCACAGCCAACGGAATGGCCACCCTGAAGTTAACAAACAGCCAAACCAACACAAGTGCAGCAAGACCTATAAGCAGATATTTCAGCAAAAACGGACAAAGCGACATCCATTTTGCATCGGCGGGCGAAACATATACCGAAATAATGCTTAGCAACACTGCTATCACGACCAATATCGACAGAACCCATAAAATCTTACGCAACATAGACTTAAATTTTATTACTATTGCTGAACAACTTCTCTTTTTCCTCCTTCGTCAGGCTCGAATATCCAGATTCCTTAACTTTGTCCAATATCTTATCTATTTCTTTCTGTTCCCGTGCCTTACGCCGGTTATACTCTGCATCGGTTTCGGCGCGGCTGCTGCTCGATGATTTTGCCTTTGGTTCCGACTTGAACAAATTTCCCACCCATGTGAAAAAGCGCGAGAGAAAAATCGTAATGTCGGTACCTTTTGAATAGCATATTGCAAAAATCGCACCCATCAGCGCACCGCCAAGATGAGCAAAATGTCCGCCAGCATTGCCGAAAGGAATACTCAGCAAGTCGATAGCAACTATTATCATTGCTAGATATTTAAGCTTCATCTGACCAAGAAAAGCCAATCGTACCGGCAAATTAGGCACCAGTACGGCAATAGCAAATACAATAGCCATTATCGAAGCCGACGCGCCTATGGCAAAAGCGACATTCTTGACGACAGCAAACACCGGAATTATATTGTATGCCACAATGAACACCAACGCGCCCGCCAGTCCTCCAAGCAGATAGACACCGAACAACTGCCGTTGCGAAAGGTATTGAAGGAACATCTTACCGAACCAGTACAGCACAAGCAAATTGAACAAGATATGCAGAAAGCTGCTATGCACGAACATGTATGTCAGCACCGTCCAGGGGCGATGGGCAAGCACCGAGAAATTTGACGAAACGCCAAGCCACGACGAAACGTCGAATGTCTTGCCGGCAAAGAAAAATCCGAGGTTAATGGTAAGCACAACGACAAACACCGCTAGATTCAAGAATATCAGAATGCTCAGGTTGTTGCGCTGACGGAAAATATTCCTTATTTCATCCCAGAGTCCCTGCCTCATTACACCTCTCCTTTCTTACGCCAAATCATTAGCAGTATGAAACCGATGAGCATACCGCCGAAGTGTGCAAAGTGAGCCACATTATCGCCTTGTGCATTCAGAATGCCAAGCAAGAGTTCGATAACCACAAATGCGATTACCATCCACTTGGCTTTCACTGGAATAGCAAAATAAATGTACATCTCGACATTTGGGAACATAATTCCGAAAGCGAGAAGCAAGCCGTATATTGCACCCGATGCGCCAACGCATGGAATATTAAGCACAAGATTAAGCTTACCAAGTTCGGGCATAGCATAATTTTTGCCCTGCATCAATATGTCGGCTCCATTGCGCATAACCTCTTCGATGGCTTCGGGACTCATCGACGACATAAGAACCTGTATTTCTATCTCTTTTACAAGCAGATAGAACAATGCACCTCCGATTCCAGCCACGAAGTAATAGATGAAAAACCGCTTTGAACCCCAGTACGACTCTAGCACACGACCAAACATATACAACGAGAACATATTGAAGAACAAGTGCCAGAATCCGCCGTGCATAAACATGTGAGTAACAAGCTGCACAGGCTTAAACAACGGACTGCGGAAACTATATAGTGCGCAATACGAATCGAGTACCGGCACAAACATAGCCACTATGAACATTACAACATTCACAAGCAGCAAGTACTTTACTACCGGCGGTATGTCTGAAAATGGATTCCTATTGAACATGACTCATCAGTTAAATTTATTCTCAATTTCAGAAATATCCACAATTTCCATAATTTTTCTGCCGTCGGCAGTATAATTATGGTTTGAGCACGACATCAGGCGGAAAAACAAATCCTCCATCTCCTCGTCCTTGAGAGCCACACCCGACGACATTGCAGCCGACTTAGCCAGCGAAATCGCAATCTTGTCGTTCAGAAGCAGTTTCACATCTAGAGAACCTTCCGAAAGTTCGTCGAGAAGCTGACGGATGATTGCATTAACGTCCATTTCGGCAAGTTCGGCAGGCACACCGCGAATTTCGAACTTATCGTTACCGACCATAACAATATCGAAACCAATGGCATTGAGTTCGGTCATAACCTCGATAAGCAGACCTCGCTCCTCAGGCGACGGTTCGAACATCAGCGGGAAAAGCGACTTCTGCATAACGCCGCTGCGAGTTTCGAGCATACGCATAAAATGCTCGTACATAATGCGTTCGTGTGCCCTACGCTGGTTTATGACAATCATTCCCGAATGCGACGACGTGAGTATGTACTTGTTTTTCAACTGCAGATACTTCTGATGGCTGTCACCAGTATAATTGTCGTCGCCACCATACTGTATATGCGACTGAACGCTCTGCACATTTTCATCCGACAACGGATTTTCGCTTTCAGGCAAATCGAAGTCATCGCGAGTCTTGCCCGTATTACGCTCGTACATCTGTTCCCAATTTTTAGGAACTTCGCGCTTATAGCCGGAATCGGTGTATTTGAACGGATTGAACTCCGGGTTGACGCTTATCACCGGCGGACGGACGACCGTTGTCGATGTAAGATGCACATCGCGGGTAATGTCGTCCTCGAACGAAAGCGTAGGCACTATGTTGAACTTTCCGAGAGCTTCCTTCACGGCAGAATTGAGTATCATATAGATAGCCTGTTCGCCCTCGAACTTGATTTCGGTCTTGGTTGGATGAATGTTGATGTCGATTGTTGCAGGATCGACCTCGAGATAGATGAAGAAGCGAGGATTTTCGCCTTCGGGCAGAAGTTTGTCGTATGCCGATGTAACAGCCTTGCGGAA
>DBYO01000013.1:45140-45324 GCA_002310235.1 Bacteroidales bacterium UBA1184 | reverse complement strand
GGCACAAGGTTCTGGTTCAGCTTTTTGCCAAAAACATTTGCAATACGCTGATGTACATTCTCGGCAAACAACTGATATTTGACCTCATCGTCGAACACGACCTTGAACGAAACTGCAGGATTTGTCAGGACAATACGATGAATCTCGTCGATAATATGCTTGTTCTCAACCTTGTCCGATTTCA
>DBYO01000013.1:34061-44977 GCA_002310235.1 Bacteroidales bacterium UBA1184 | reverse complement strand
CGGAAACCCATTGTTGTTATTGCAAACAAGTCCTCGGCCTTAGAAATCTTGGAAGTAGCGTGACGCTCAAACGACATTCGTGCATCGGTGGGCGACATACCAAAGCCATTGTCAACCACCTGAATAAGAGTACGTCCAGCATCCTTTATTATGACATCGATGTTGGTAGCCCCAGCGTCGAGCGAATTTTCTACCAGCTCCTTCACCACCGACGACGGGCGTTGTACGACCTCACCAGCAGCAATCTGGTTGGCAACCGAATCCGACAATAATTTTATTATATCCGACATGGCTACAACTTACTAATGTACGACACAATGCCCGTCAGATCGGCAAAAAATATCAGATATGCCAGGAAGAACAAAAACACAGCTATGCAGAAAATGCGGATTGTTGATTTCTTTGTTCCTCCATACGAAGTACGGCGCATCTTCGAACGGAAGCTTCCGCGAATGCTAGCACCCGGCACATATTCGCCCTCGGGGACATCGATTTTGCCTTCGGCCTCTCGCCTATCCATCACCTTTTCGTGGAACTCATCGATTTTAGCATCGTAGTACCTTGGTTTATAATCGAATACGTTATATGTAAAAGTTTTAAAAAGACCCATCTCGATCTGCTATTAATTATAAACTGCAAATATAACACTTTACGACGGATTTTTGATTTATTATTTTGTTAAGGGAGTTATTTATGTCATACTTAACTGAATATCAAACACAACGAAAGCAAGAAAAAAGTTTTAAAATCATTTCGACAGCACATCGAAAAACATTTGTTTTTTTCAAAGTAAACACCTATCTTTGCCAATCATTTTTTCAAAAATTAAAAGATAATATTATGATAAGAACACGCGAACAATATTTGGCAGCCCTCAAGGCAATGAGACCAAATATCTACAAGAATGGAGAATTAATCACCGATGTTACAACCCACCCGGCAACCCGCCGCACTGTTGAAAGTCACGCACGCGCATACGATGGTGCAGCTTGCGAAGAAAAGAAGGACATCTTCACAACTGTTTCCGATTTCACAGGAAAGCCGATTATGCGCTTCAACAGCATGATGAGAACCCTCGAGGACATCATGAACAATGCACGCATGAAACGTGAAATGTACCGTCAGACCGGAACCTGCTCTGGCGGAACCTGCGTCGGCTGGAATGCACAGAATGTAATGTGGGCTGTTACCCACGACATTGATGCCGAATTTGGCACCAACTATCAGGAAAGACTGAAAGCATGGATACTTTCGGCTCAGGAACGCGGAATCCTCTGCGCAGCAGCTCTTACCGATGCCAAGGGTAACCGTAGCATGAAGCCTCATCAGCAGCCTTGCCTCGACAGCAATGTCCACATCGTTGAAAAGCGTGCCGACGGTATCGTAGTTCGCGGTGCCAAGGTTATGATTTGCGGTGTTGCTGCATCGGACGAAATCTTCATCCTCCCGGGTTCAGGCTACAAGGACACCGATGCCGACTTTGCAGTATCGTTCGTTTGCCCGCGCGACATCGAAGGTCTCACAATAGTTGAAACCCGCCGTCCGAGCGACGACCGCGAATACAAGCAGAACTGGGATATTCCAGAAACTGGCATCACTCAGGCTTACTTGCTCTTCGACAATGTTTTCATTCCGAACGAAAGAGTATTCATGGCTGGCGAATTCAAGTATTCGGGCAAGGTTATCGAATACTTCACAGCTAACTACCGCGCTTGCATAGGTGCTTGCGTTGCAGGTCAGGGCGACATCATGATTGGTGCAAGCATGCTTATGGCTCGCGCAAACGGTATCTCGAGCAAGAAATTCGACGACAAGCTTGTTGCTATGGCAGCAAACAACGAAACGACTTTCGGTCTTGGCGTTGGTGCAATGGCACTCGGCGGACAGAAAAACGGCGTTTGGGTATCGAACTCGAAGATTGCTCACCTCAACAAGATGTATGTTGCTACATTGCCATACGAAACAAAGCGTCTCTGCCAGGAAATCGGCGGCGGTATCGTTGAAACAGGTTGCGCACCTACATACGAAGACTTCCACAATCCTGCATACGGCGAATTCATTACCAACATCATCAAGGCTGGTGACTGCTCTACCGAAAGCCGCATGAGAGCTGTAAGACTTTCGGAGTGGTTGACTATCGGTGCTGGCGTACCAGGCTGTATGCACGGTGGCGGTTCTCCCGATGGTGCAAAGATGGTAGTAAAGGCTTCTACCCCATTCGAGGAATACGCCGAAATGGCAAAGAAGGTTGCCGGTATCACCGAAGATATTCCAGACCCAGTGGTTGTAAAGAAATAACTGGTTATAAAGAAATATTGGTACAATGCGGTTGCACAAATGTTGCAATCGCATTGTTTTTTGTCCTAATGAAACCCTCAAACATTTGTGGAAAAATGCATTGGGGGGTAAAATAAATTTGGGGATTATTGCATATTTTCGAGAAAAACATTTGGGGATTATTGCAAATTGAATTATATTTGTCCCCGAAAATCAAATACTTAATACTATTATGATATTCAAACGTAAATTATACGACAAAATGCTGGAATGGAAACAGCAATGGAGCGGTCAGTACGCACTACTTATAAAAGGTGCAAGGCGTATAGGCAAATCGACTCTTGTCGAGGAGTTTGCCAAGAAGGAATACAAGTCGTACATCCTCATAGACTTCTCAAAGAAGAACAAGAAAATAGCATCATTGTTTGACGACATTTCCGATTTGGACTTTTTCTTCTTGCAATTACAGCAGGAAACAGGCGTAGTTCTTCACAATAGGCAAAGTGTCATAGTATTTGATGAAGTGCAGGATTTTCCACCCGCAAGACAAGCCATAAAGCATCTGGTAAAGGATGGTCGGTACGATTATATTGAAACAGGCTCTCTCATATCCATAAGGCGTAATGTACAGAACATCCTTATTCCCAGCGAGGAGATGAAAATGGACTTGCACCCGCTTGATTTCGAGGAGTTTCTGTGGGCGATTGGCCAAGAAAATGGATTAACGACATTGAAGCAGTTTTACGAAAAGAAATTACCGTTGGCGGCTGCACATCGGAAAACTATGCGCGATTTACGCTTGTATATGCTAGTCGGTGGTATGCCACAAGCAGTTGACGCATACATAAAGTACAACAACATGCAGGCAGTTGATAAAGTAAAACGACAAATCATACAACTTTACGACGACGACTTTATGAAGCTGGACTCGTCGGGACGGGCATCGCTTATGTTCAAGAATATACCGTCACAATTAAACAGCAATGCTTCACGGTACATGATAAAAACAGCCATTGATGCTCGCCGAACCGACAACATTGACTTGATAGTTTCGGAAATGCGCGAGAGCATGGTTGTAAATCTCTCATACCATATCACCGACCCCAACGTAGGATTAGGAATGCATAAGCTTATGGATGCCTACAAGATGTTTATGGTTGATACTGGCTTGTTCGTAACACTTGCCTTCTGGGACAAGTCATTCGCCGAAAATATCATTTACAACAAGTTGCTTTCTGACAAATTGGAAGCAAACCTTGGCTATGTATATGAAAATCTGGTTGCGCAAATGCTAACGGCAGCGGGAAACGAGCTGTTCTATTATACCTTCCCTACCGAAACTGGGAACAAAAACTACGAAATAGACTTCCTGCTTTCCAGAGGGAAAAAGATAGTACCATTGGAAGTCAAGTCGTCTGGATATAAATCGCATAAGTCATTGGATGCTTTCTGCGAAAAATACTCGTCACGCATCGGCAACCGCATACTGCTATATACCAAGGACTACCAGAAAGACCAGCAGACCGCTTGCCTACCCATATATTTTACTCCATTTCTGTAAAAAATGCCTCAAAACATTTGTGGAAAAGTGCACGATTCGGCAAAATAAATTTGTGGAAAAGTGCATGCTTCCGAGAAAAACATTTGGGGATTATTGCAAATTGAATTATCTATATTATTATAAATCAAAATATTAGACCGATTTTACAAACAAGGTTCAGAATTTGGTATTTTAGACACGAAGACGAATCATAATTCGTGATTTTTTTTAATTTGCGGGACAAAACATGTCGCAAATGCGGCACACGACAATGGCAGAGAAATATAAAGGCAAATATCGGATAGAATCAAATCGTTTGCGCGGATGGGATTATTCCAGAAACGGGCATTATTTTTTAACCATTGTCACCGCAGGACGCCAATTATTTTTTGGGAATGTAAATAATGGCGAAATGGTATTGAACGAAATCGGACAAATTGTTCACGATGAATTTATAAAATCATTTGAAATCCGTGATGAATTGTTTATGGGGCCATTTATTTTAATGACCAACCATTTGCATGCAATCGTAACATTGAAAAAAACGGAATGTACGGGCGGCCATGTAGAGGCGAACGGCCATTCGCCTCTACACGACCGCCCGACGCCTCAATTTGTATGCCAACCCAAATCCATATCATCATTTGTTGCAGGATTCAAATCGGCGACAATCAATCGTATTGACGATTGGATTGATGCAAATGGTTTACCTATGGAAAAATTCAACCGCCAGAACCCGTTGTGGCAGGCAAATTATTACGACCATATCATCCGAAACGAAACCGAATACCAGAACATTTCCGAATACATTGCAAACAATCCCATAAAATGGGAAGAAGATATGTAAAAAACATTGCGAATTATCAAATCCACAAATAATTTCTTCAATCGTACATCTAAAATCGTAAATAATCTTTATATTTGTCCCGTGAATCGTAACATATTGTCTAACCAAAATTTAAACTACGAAACAGAGATAACGAACTCGTAATTATTTGAAATTAAAATAAAAAAGCGTTTTTGCTTTTATTCTTGTCTTTGGAATCTGGACAATTCTACATGTAGCAGGAAAAAAGTGAAAATGCTCGCGGTATATCCGTGGGCTTTTTCTTATTGCTACATAGGTCGTCCAGAACCTCAAAGACAAATAAGAGTTAACGAAGCCCACTTTTTTATTTGTGTTTATTTAGGAACTGCCGGTTGTGGGCTTACGGCAAAGAAAAATTTAACATTTATAACATGAATAAAAAAGTTTACTTAGCCTACTTTGATATTTTGGGCTTTAAAAACATCGTAAAGAATAAAAGTCGAGAAGATTTTGAAAAATTTATCAACAATGTTTATGTGGCTACACAGTCTGCTTTATCGGAAAAACGATGTAAGGGAGACGATGAGTGTACCTATATTACAGATATGAGAGATGCAAGAGTCAATTGCTTGCATATTTCCGACAGCATATTATTGTGGACAAACAATGATAGTTGTGATGATTTGCATGAGATTATTATGGCTTGCAGAAGATTAATTGTTAATAAAAGTGTAATAAACCATTTGTTAAGAGGATGTTTGACTTATGGACATGTTGAATATGACTTCTTTGATATTCGACAGACACATAGCACCTTCTTTAATTATTCCATTGCAGGAAATGCTGTTGTAGATGCGTATGAAATTGCTGAAAGGTTATTAATGACTGGCTGTGCAGTAACAAAACCTCTATACAAGCAGGTTTTGAAATGCAGTAAAGACTTGAAGTTAATAACAAACAGAAACATACAAACAAGAAAAGGAATAGAAAAACTGTATATGATAGCACCATTTAACAAGTATAATAAACAACTAATCGACAACACAATAAACAACTTAAAAGGAGCATTTAAAACCCCATTAAAGAATAAAGAAGATAGCTTACCAAAAGATGTCGAATTAAAACTCAACAATACCATTGATTTTTATCGCAGTTTTCTTAATCCAAATAAATCATGTTCAAAATAAATTTACAATTATGAAGAAGTTTTTATTAATTATTGCTTTGCTAATTAGCGCAAGCGCGCTTTGGGCTTACGATTTTTCTGCTGTGTGCGGTAGCGGACATACCCTATACTACAATATCACATCTTCCATTTCACCTTATACGGTGGAAGTAACTAAAGAAAACGCATCATCATTGACTTATTATAATACATTTCCCACAGGTAGCCTTACAATCCCATCGGCTGTAACATACAATGGTAATACATATAATGTCACAAGCATTGGAGGTTATGCGTTTAAAGAATGCAGTGGTCTGACATCGGTTACAATCCCCAATTCTGTTACGAGCATTGGCATTTGTGCATTTGATGGTTGCAGTGGTTTGACATCGGTTACAATCCCCAATTCCGTAAAAGAAATTAAACAAGCAGCATTTCATAATAGCGGCTTAACTTCAATTAATATTCCAAGTTCTGTTACTTACATTGGAGAACACGCATTTTATAATACTAGATGGTGCAATAATCAGTCTAATGGAATATTGTATTCGAATGACTGGTGTCTTGGATATAAAGGAGACAAACCTACAGGAACATTAGTTATAAATGAAGGAACAAAGGGAATTGCCGCCCGCTCATTTGTTAATTGCATTGGGATTTCATCGGTAGTAATACCTAATTCTGTAACAAGTATTGGTGAATATGCTTTTAAAGGTTGTAGTCTATCGGAACCTCTTTACAATGATAATTGTTTTGCATATTTTCCATGCGGATATGCAACAGAATACACAATTCCCGATGGAATTAGACAAATTTCAGGAGCTGCTTTTAATAATTGTTCAGACATAATATCTGTAACAATGCCAAATTCTGTAACAAGCATTGACATGTATGCATTTCGGGGATGCACAGGATTAACATCTGTAACCCTGCCAGATTCACTAACGAAGATAGGTTTGAATGCATTTATAAATTGCAGCGGACTGACTTCAGTTACAATTGGCAATTTAGTAGAAAGCATTGGCGAAAGCGCATTTGGTCATTGTGATAATTTAGAGGCAGTCTATTATACAGGTACTATTACACAATGGTGCGAGATAACATTTGATGATAACGATGCAAATCCTCTTTACTATGCGCATAACTTATACATCAACAATAATATTGTTGACGATTTAGTTATTCCTGAGGCGATAACCAAAATTAAACCGTACTCATTTTGGGGGGCTTCGTGCCTGACATCTGTTTCTATTCATAATTCAGTTACAAACATTAGCAATACAGCATTTGTGAATTGCAGTGGAGTTGAAACTATAGTTGTTGAATCGGGAAATACCACTTACGATTCGCGAGATGATTGCAATGCTATAATTGAAACTGCGACAAACATACTTGTCGCCGGTTGTATGAATACGATAATCCCCAATTCGGTGACGGGAATTGGCGAACGGGCATTTTATGGTTGCAGCGGACTGACATCGGTTACAATTCCTAATTTAGTGACAAGCATTGGAGGTCATGCATTTCGTGATTGCAGTGGACTGACATCGGTTACAATCCCCAATTCTGTTACAAACATCGAAAAATTTACATTTTATGGTTGCAGTGGATTGATATCAGTTACAATTCCTAATTCAGTTACAGCCATTGGCAGTCTAGCATTTTATGGTTGCAGCGGACTGACATCAGTTACTATTGGTAATTCTATTGAAGATATTGGGAATGAAGCATTTAATAATTGCAACGGACTTACAGACATATATGCCAATCCTACAACACCGCCATACCAACAAGCTGTTGGCTGTCCATTTTTTACCAATTATGATGCTACATTGTGGGTGCCATGTGGGTCGGTGGCTACATATAGTGCGGCTGATGTTTGGAGCAATTTCAGCGATATACGCGAACACTTTGCGTATGAATTGAATGTATCAAGTGCCAATTCACAACAAGGAACGACAAGCATAACACAGCAACCCAATTGTAGTGATGGTACGGCTATAATACAGGCAAACGCCAACGAAGGTTATCAATTTGTTCAATGGAATGATGGAAGCACGGAAAACCCACACACTATAACTGTAACCGAGGACACTACTTTTATTGCTACTTTTGCATCGGTAACTTCATTACCAGAAACCGAAATTCCCGGAATTTCAATATATCCCAATCCAGCAAACGACATTCTCAATATCACATCTCCCGAAAATATTTCATCGGTTGAGATTGTGAATGTTGTTGGACAAGTGGTAATAAGCGAAGAAACAAATGGCAACAGTGCATCATGCAATATTGAAAAGTTGGAATCTGGATTATATTTTGTAAAAATACATAGCGATTCACAAACAGAACATATCCATAAATTCATAAAGGAATAAACATGAAACATTGTTTAAAATACATATTGGGTCTATCATTATTTGCCATTATATTTTCAGCATGCCATAGACCTGAAACATATATTGTAACCTTCGATGCCAACGGTGGTTATGGCACTATGCAACAGCAAGTGTTTACCGAAGACGAACAACAGGCTCTTACTAGAAATGCATTCAGCCGAGATGGATATACATTTTCTGGTTGGAATGGTAACGGAGCCAATTACATTGATGGGCAGATGATTACGGTTACATCCAACATGACGCTTTATGCACAATGGACATCTAATTCTACACCTAGTGGTGGTTCTGGAGATAATGGCAGCGGTGGCGGGTACACACCATCAAATGGACAAATATCAGGACACGAATATGTTGACCTTGGATTACCAAGCGGTACATTGTGGGCAACTTGCAATGTGGGCGCAAATATACCATCGGGAACGGGTTATTACTATGCTTGGGGCGAGACCGCACCTAAAACGCAATACAATCCTGATAATTATTTGTATAATGATAATCCTGTATTTTTACCAGCAACTGCCGATGCCGCTACCGTCAACTGGGGAGGTGGATGGAGAATGCCAACTTACCAAGAAATGCAAGAACTGCTTAGGTGTAGTACTACATGCACAAAGCAAAACGACATGAACGGAATTCTCATTACAGGATACAACGGGAACTCTATTTTCCTACCCGCTGCTGGATGTCAAACATACGATGGATCTGCTAATTGGGATAATCTTTACGGTCGCTATTGGACAAGTTCATGCGAAAATGGTCATGTCCCCGGTCTATATTTTGAACTTCATAATTATAGTTCAGGCATTGAAATTGACGATTTAGAACTTGATTGGTTAACAAGATTCTATGGCATGAGTATCCGACCTGTATGGACATCTAGTAGACCAACCATTACAATTCCAACCGTAACTACCGGGCGTTATTATTACAACTGGGAATTCAGCGGTGACGCTTATGATGTAGACAGAGTTAATATTGATGGGAGCTATTCTGAATATACTGGTGTTTCTACATGGGGGTTCAGATATGGTACAAACTCTGATAATCTTTCTTATAATATTGAAATAGATTTAGATGAAAATAGGGGATACCTATCTGGTCTTGCAGAAAACACAATATACTATTACCAGGCATATGCCACTAATAGCGTAGGTACTGGATATGGTGCGATAAAAAGTTTTACAACAGGAATAACAATAGTGCTTAATAATGCCTCAAACATCACAAGTAGTGAAGCAAACGTTAGTGCATATATTAATAATGAAAATGCAAGCACAATAAGTGCCAAAGGATTTTTATATGGTACAAGCGAATACAATCTTTCGCAAACCATTGAAATTGATCCAAACAATGATTTTTCTGCGACTCTAACAGGACTTACTGCAGGTACTACATATTACTGCAAAGCATATGCAACCAATAGTGCAGGAACAGGATATAGTGAAGTGATTAGTTTCACAACCAGCTCTAGATAATATACTTACAAACCATAAGATTACCAGCAGTCGGCAACTCGTCGGCTGCTGTTTTTTATTTCCTAACTTTCTAAAAACAATCACCAATATTATGATAAATAATCACCTTATTCCACTTGCGAAATTTTTAGCAATAAAATTTCTACACATAACATATTAACTGAAAGAGAATTACCGACACCAATAAAATCTACAATTATCATTTTTCGTATTCTTTAGGATTGCAAAATGCACCTTCCATAATAGCCAAAAGAAAGAACGATAACCATTAGGTATATTTTGCACAAAAAATTTGCTACCCTAAATAAAATTAACGATATTTGCACTCGCAATTGTATATGGGTTTGATTTTACAGGCACATAAACTCTTGAAATCAACGAAATGTACAAATGCCATTTATGTTTTTGTACGATTATAAACAAATTAAAATAAAGGAATTATGTTTCAATTTTTCACTGAAGATCAGAAGATGTTGCAGACGGTTGTCCGCGAATTTGTAGAACAGAAAATAGCTCCACACGCAGCAGAATGGGATGCAGAGGACAAATGCCCAGTTGAACTTTGGCCGGAACTCGGTCAGATGGGTATGCTCGGTTGCTTTGTTCCGCAGCAGTACGGCGGCGTTGGTCTCGGACTTACCGAAAGAGCAATCATCATCGAAGAAGTTTCGCGCTACTCGGCTGGCCTCGGCATTGCAATAATGACACACGACCTCGGCGTTGCAGCTATCCTCAACTGGGGTACTGAAGAACAGAAGCAGAAATATTTGCCCGAACTTTGCGCAGGAACAAAGGTTGGCGGTCTTTCGGCAACTGAACCAACTGGCGGTTCAGACCTTGGAAACCAGGGCACGACAATCGACAAGACCGAAACCGGATATGTTGTTAATGGTCGTAAGTGCTTCATTACCAACTCGCACATTGCAAATGTAAATGTAATTATCGGTTGCAGCGGTATAAACGAAAAGGGCCGCAAGATATTGAGCGCAGTAATCGTTCCGCCCGAGACTCCAGGTTTAGCACCAGGTCGCGAAGAGCATAAGCTCGGTCTCAAGGGTTCGGTAACTGGCGAAGTTATCCTCAACGATGTCAAGATTGGCGACGACTGCTTGCTCAGCAAGGTTGGCGACGGAATGAAGGTTGCAATGCACACCATCGGACACTTCGGTCGTTCGGGTATGGCAGCTATAGCAACTGGCGTTCTCAAGGCTTGCCTCGAAGACGGCATCAAGTTCGCAAAGGAACGCGT
>DBYO01000013.1:0-33931 GCA_002310235.1 Bacteroidales bacterium UBA1184 | reverse complement strand
GCAGCAGCAAAGTTGTATGCTTCGGAAGCAGCTATCCGCGCAGCAAAGCGCACCATCGAACTTATGGGTGGCTACGGCGTAATCAACGAATACGCAGCCGGCAGATATATGCGCGACGCTCTCGCAATCGTTCCATCGGGTGGTACTTCGGAAATCATGAAGATAATCATCGCTGGAGGTTTGACAAGATAAACTCTACTGGGAGAGGCATTTCGCCTCTCCTATTTTTTACCTTTATCAGAAAAATAATAAGATAACACATTAAAAACAAGATAATATGCTTTTAGACATTACCGAAACCACAATGCCGCTATGGGCAAGTATCCCGTTCGTTCTGATGCTCCTCATGATTGCAGTATGCCCGTTGATACACAAGATGGAACACTGGTGGGAGAAAAACCTTAACAAACTGCTCGTTTCGCTGATTCTCGGAACTCCAGTAGCCATTTTCTTGATAATAAACGGAATGACACATGGTCTTGAACACCAGTTGCTATTCGACTACATACCTTTTATTATATTATTAGGCTCGCTGTTTGTGATTACCGGCGGTATCCACCTGAAAGGCGACATCGAAGCAAAGCCGAAAGTCAACACCTTGTTTCTCGGACTTGGCGCAATACTGGCATCAATAATGGGAACGACGGGCGCAGCAATGCTTCTCATCCGTCCTGTAATCCGCACAAATGCCGAGCGCAAGTACAAGGTACACACCATATTGTTCTTCATCGCCTGCGTAGCAAACTGCGGTGGACTTCTCACGCCACTTGGCGACCCGCCACTGTTCCTGCTCTACCTGCGCGGTGCCGACTTCACTTGGTTCCTGCACCTAGTACCCGAATGGGCATTCACCAACATTGTGCTACTGCTCATATATTTCATCCTTGACACACACTACTACAAGAAGGAAAATCCTGCCGACATTATGCTCGACAAGACCTTGAAGCAGCCTATCAGACTCGAAGGCAAGCTTAACTTCCTCTGGCTGGCTGGCGTTGTTGCTTCGGTAGCTTTCATCAATGCAGGTACAATCCCAGCAATGGGCGAAGAAGACGCTCCGATGTGGATTAAGTTCCTCCGCGAGTTTGTTCTTGTGGTACTTATAATATTGTCGCTCCTTACAACCAAGAAGCAGGTTCGCACCGATAACAAGTACTCGTGGACACCGATTATCGAGGTCGCAGTATTGTTCCTCGGCATCTTCACCACTATGGTTCCGACAATGATGTACCTGAAGGCAAACGCAGCATCGTGGGGACTCGACTCGCCGTGGCAGTTCTACTACCTCACAGGTGCAATGAGCTCATTCCTCGACAATGCACCTACAGCTCTTGCATTCCACGGCGTGGCATCAGGACTTACACCCGATACCGTTGCAGCAATAGGAGGAAACATCGTCGCCGACATTCCCGAAATCCTGTTGAAGGCAATTTCGGTTGGTGCTGTATTCTTCGGAGCAATGACCTACATTGGCAACGGACCTAACTTTATGGTTAAGTCGATCGCTGAGGAAAACGGAATCAAGATGCCGTCGTTCTTCGGATATATGATTAAGTTCTCGTTGATTATCTTATTGCCGGTTTATGTATTGACACAGGTAATATTCTTGTGGCTGCTGGCATAGCTAATCTAAAAGGCATAAAAAAATGGCACGTTTTAGCGTGCCATTTTTTTTATTTATTCATTTGAGATTTCCTTGCTTTAGACATTGCTTCTCTTATGCCACCATTTTCTATAAATTGCTTCTCCAATGTTTGCAAAAACCTCTGTAACATTCGATCTGTTTGATGTATTAAAGACAATGCTACATTTGCCAATTCCTCATCATTCCATTTATCAAAATATAATTGAAAATCGCCCAAGTCATTATGCGCCTTACAATATTCTAACATCTTAGCATAACGAGGATGTGATTCTGTCCATATGGTTAGGCTTCTCGTCCTCAAATAATCCTCATAATCTTCTCTAAGTTCCTGCAAACTGCTTTTGCCAACATTAAGCAATTTTATCTGCATTTCAGACGATGTTACACCATCTGCCATTCCTTCTACAAAATTTTGCTTCCCAGAACGTGCCGCTTGAATCATCTGATCTATAGTTCTGTCTTTTTTCATTAGATATTTATGAGCAAAATAGAATGTCAAATCGTATATCACCATAGATTTCCTATAGAAATACATATTACGACAATCGCCATTACCTTTTAGAAACCCATTCATTATTATAATCACATAAAATTCAACAATTATCATTCTCTAGTTTAACTAGTTAAACTAGTAAAACTAGACAAAATAGGCGAAAAACTTTAGCAGCAATTTGTCAACGGATTGTCGCAGATATTCTCAAGCCGAATCCAACCACGATGTTTGTCGCGAGTTTCCACATAAACCCACATGCCTTTTACATCCAACGGACACAAAACTATTTCATCTGTAAAAGCATAAACCTCATCAGACTTTTCACTTGGCTTTGAGTACAACGCCATACGCTGACCTCCATAATTTCTGGTAGCAAAGCCAATAGCCGAATAATGTATATATGCAGTCTTGCATTTGTCACTGAAATCAAAATCATTTTCACTATAATCGCACATACCGAAGATGGAATTACCATCAACAACCCACCAACCGTCATGCGGCTTTTTTACTCCTAGCATATAAATGCAAGTATCTGGCAGAGTATAAACCTTTTCTCCGTTTGGAGCCGAATGGATATTTGCATGCGTACCTGCCTCATCTCCTATTATATAAACAGAAAGTCCCTTCTGTGCACTGACAAGTGATGCGGAAATCACAGCCACTAAAATTAATATTAATCTTCTGAAATTCATAATATATACCTTTAATTACCTTAATCTGTTTTTTAAATAATTGTTACGCACGTATGCAAAAAACATTATAACACCTATAACATTCAAAATCCATGCCACCCAGAATGCGCTATGGTAACCGAAATGCTCGACAAAAACACCACCGACAAGAATACCTAGTCCCACACCTATATCCCAGCTAATCAGGATACTTGAATTTGCTGTACCGCGCTGTGTATGTGGCGCCAAGTTTATAAACATTGTCTGGAAAGCTGGCCACATGTGACCATTGCCCAATCCTATAATCAAAGCTGAAGCATAAAACCCGACAGGGTTGTGCATGGCTGCAAACAGCAAATAACCGCACACCGAAACACATACACCTATGGACGCGTTCTGCACTATTTTCCCCTCACGCAATGTCCTGCTACCAATAAGCCGCGACATTATCAGTCCTGCCGAAAGCAGAATGAAGAAAACTCCAGAACCACCGGTTATACCGAGCTCTTCCTTGCCATATATTGCTATGTATGTGGCGATTACACCATATGAGAACGCATAGCACACCATTGCAAGTGCCTCGCTCCAACCTTTGAGCAAAAAGAAGCGGTCGAGAGATATTTTCGGCTTGTCCTGAATAATTTCGCGAGGACGCATTTTAAGTGTTGAGTTTATTGCAAAGCCGATTCCCGAAAACAGCAGCGAAAGTATGAATATAAGGTCGTAGCTACCAGTCATTTCGTGAATCCATATTGCCACCGTCGGACCAATTGCCGACGCTATATTATTGCTAAGTCCATAATAACCAATACCCTCTGCCCTACGCGAAGGATGAAGCACATCGATTGCCACTGTACTGTTCGAGACGGTTGTTGCTCCGAATGGCGCTCCGTGAAGCGTCCTTACCACGGCAAAAGTCACGAGTGTACCTGCAACCAGATAGCCAGCAAAAAAAGCGAAGAACAGGAAATAGCATATCAGCAGGACCTTCTTGCGGGGAAAACTATCGACAAAAAAGCCACTGAACGGACGGATTAGCAAAGCCGTAAGCGTGTATCCCGAAAGCACTATGCCAATAATATCCTTGTTGGCATCGAAAGTGTCGCTCATGTAAAGTGGCAACATAGGTGCCAACAGCATGAACGAAAAGAAAATCATAAAGTTAGCAATCCACACCTTGGTGTAGTTGCTGTTCCAAAGTTTTTCTCTGCTTTCGGTCGTCACCGATGTCATTGCAAACTATTTTTTCAGGCTTATTTCCTTGAGCCACTTAGCAATATCGTCATCGGAAGATGCGACGCTCGAACCAGCGAACACACCGGATTTCAAGAACTTAGCATTTCCTGCCAACTTGCGCATATCGGTTTCGCAACGCGAAAGTCCTCCTCCGCCGTGGGTTACAAATAAAGCGACAGTCTTGCCTTCGAAATTATTTTCCATAAGGAATGTTGCCAGAGGCGGAGCAATAGTACTGCACCAGTTAGGCGTACCGACAAGAATCACATCGTAATCCTTCATATTTTCCACTTTGGTCTTAATTGCAGGCCTGAAATCGGCCTTTGTCTCCTTACGAGCCTGAGCCACGCATTCCGAATAGTCTGTCGGGTAAGCTGTCTCCGGAACAATTTCCACAATGTCGGCACCAAGTTGAGTCTTTATCTTTTCGGCAACTACGCGGGTATTTCCTCCCCACGAATAATACACAACCAGCGCCTTGGTATTCTGCGAATTAGCAATCATTGTCGTCATAACAAATATAACTAACGTAAATAATATATTTTTCATTGAGAATATTTTCGACAAAGGTACAAAAAAGTAAAACCTCCGAGAAAACATTATTATTAATTTCGCGCCGAAAATACAAATCGGCAAAATGGACAAATTTCGCAGCCTAGTACTTCCTATTGCAATAGTTCTCGGACTATTGTTGCACAAGTACTGCGCCATGTTCACACCATACGTGCCAATCCTGATATTCGCCATGCTTCTGCTCAACTTTGCGGCGGTGGACGTAAGAAAACTCAAGATCACTATGCTCGACGTATGGCTCATGCTCTTCCAGATTGTCGTGAGCATGGGAAGCTACTGGCTTGTAATGCTTCTTGGTGGCGGCGATGCCATAGCCGAAGGCATACTGGCTGGCGTGCTTTGTCCTGTAGCAGCATCGGTAGTTGTAATATCGTGCATGCTCGGTGCCAACCGCGAGACTGTCACCACATACACAATACTCGGCAACCTTATGGTGGCAGTAGTTGCTCCGATATACTTTTCGTTCATCGGGCAGCAGCAGGACATGCCGTTTCTCGATTCGTTCTGGCTGATATTGAAGCGAGTAAGCCCAATAATTGCCTTGCCGTTCATTCTTGCCCTATGCATGCAGCACTGGCTTCCGAAAATTAACGGTTTCCTTTGCAAAATAAAGGGCGTATCGTTCTACTTATGGGCTTTGGCACTGCTTTTTACGCTCGGGCAGACCATCGACTTCATGTTCCTATATGGCAAAGAAAACCTCGGCAGCATAATAGCATTGGGTATCGCATCGCTGATTTTCTGCGTGATACAATTTGGCTTCGGCAAATGGCTTGGCAAGAAGTACGGCGACAAGATGGCTGGCGGTCAGCTACTCGGACAAAAGAACACCGCCATGGGAATCTGGATGGCAAACACCTACCTTAATCCGCTAGCCTCGGTCTTCCCCGCCCTATACTCAATCTGGCAGAACCTTTTCAACAGCTGGCAGATGTGGAAGTACGGAAAGAAAAAAGACTGAGCTTTGGAATATTTTTAATATTTTTGCAGCGATGCGAAAACTAGCAACTCTCATAATATTAATGCTTATAGTATTCTCTGCATTCGCTCAGCACGAGGGTATTCGTCGCTATTTCTCATCATACACCCTCAACAACGATACAATTCCCGACTACAGGTTCTACGACGACACTACACTCGACTCTTTTTACAAATTTATGCCACAGCAGAAAGTATCGGACAATACGTTAGGTCTGCTGACCCCTGGCAACCCATACCTGCCAGCATTGTTTTCGGACAAAGAGCCAGGACACGATTTCAAACTCTTAGACAATTACCAAGCATTTATTAAATCGCATGACGATGTGATATACTTCGATGCCCAAAAACCATTCTCCCGATTCGACTTCATCGGAGGAAACAAAGGTCTCGAAATGGTAAAATTCATCCTAAGCCAAAATTTCACTCCATATTTCAACTTGACATTCAACTACGACGTTTCCAACTCCGACGGTTTTTATCTCAATAATGCCTCAAAAATAAATGCACTATACTTTGCCGGTGCATTTACAAAAAAGAAGTACCAAAATCATTTCAACTTTATTTTCAACAAGATAAACTGCAATGAAAACGCAGGCATTGCCGACATTGATAAATTTGAAAGCGGCGATTTAAGAGCTGTTGACAACAATGTATTACTTACGAAAGCCACCAGTTCTATATCTCAATTAGGCGGACAGTACAACCACGAATACAGATTCGGCAAATACACCATCGACACTTTAATCCGCGATGAAAAAAACGACACAGTAATAAACAAAACTCTGCATAGTAAATTTTCAATCGTCCACGACATTACTTTCGACAGATATGTGCGCAAATACATGGACGAAGCCTCAACATTCTATACCAATTTCTACAATAACCCAGACAAAACCCACGATTCTGTAACATACTACCAATTCAACAACAAATTGCAACTCTGTCTAAACATAAATAACGACTCAACAGACAATTATTTTAAACTATACGCAGGATTGGCTAATAGGACATACTCCTTTTTAATCGACTCCACTCACAAGACCTCTTATAGTTCGACATACATCACAGGAAGCCTATATTTTCAACACGACTATACATACTTACAGGCAAATGTCGATTATTGTCTGTTTGGAGGCGACATGTACGACATAGACGCATCTGCAGAACTACAACAAATGTTCGGCGAAAATCTTGGCATTAATGCAATGGCAGGATACTCGCTAAACTTCTGCTCACTTTTCGACACATACTACACTTCCAACAATTTCAAGTGGGACAACAATTTTGACAAAGTCGGAGTCGCTACCGCTCACATCGACATGTTCCACAATAAATTTCAACTTTCTGTAGGAGCAAACCTAAACATCCTGCACGACTACATTATTTACGACCAACAAGCTATGCCAACGCAAATACACAATGCCAATATCATTGCAGACGTATATGCAAGCAAAACTTTCAATTTCTGGAAATTCCACTGGTACACAAAAGTAGCCTACCAATATATATCCGACAAACAATATGTAAGGCTACCCGAAGCTGTAGGCTACACAAGCCTCTACTTCATGACAGGAATGTTCCACAATGCACTTACTCTGCAAGTTGGTCTTGATGCCAAAATGAATTCCAATTTCTACGGATACGCATATATGCCGTCAACAGGTGTGTTTTATCTACAGGACGACAAAAAATTCGGGTTCTTCCCTAACCTAGGAGTATTTATCGGTGCCAAAATAAAAAGGTTCCGCGTATTTGCAAAACTATCGAATTACGCTGCTACATTCATGAAACCGACATTCTTCTCCTTATACAGATTGCCAGATAATCCAATGGCATTCAACTTCGGCATTTCGTGGGAATTCTACGACTAAAATATGGACAACAATGCAAAAATATCAAAGATAACCGTTGTGGCGGCTTTGTCGATGTGGATAATCATCGCCGCTACAAAATTATGCATTGACCTCCAAAAAGAAGTTCCAACGATACTAATTCGTGACTATAACGAAATATGCGCATCACAAACTCTTAATGTAGCACTTACCGAAAACGCTACTGAATATTGCATTCACAATGCAATACCTCGAGGTTTTCAACTCGAAACACTTGAAGATTTCTGCAAGACGCACAATCTAGAACTCAACATTATACCCGTCAGCAACGAAAATATAGCAGATGCCCTTATCACTCTTGGAAAATGCGACATAACTGTAAAGCACTCTTTTCTTACCGACAGCACAATGTCGCAACCGCTGCTCAAATCAAATCTCGTTATTCTTTCTCGCTCAAGGCAAATTCCCGATACTATTTACGTTACCGGGCAAAAAAAATTCTACACCAATCATAACGGAAAAACTATTATTTGCAGCGACTGCTTCTCACAAGAAACTATCGCGCGCAAAGTTGCTTCTGGAGAAATAAACGCAGCCATATGCGACTCAGCACTTGCTCTCACATATCAGAAAGCATACCCACGCCTAGTAATCGACACTTCAATATGCTTGGCACAGAACATTGTCTGGGAAACCAATTACAAGTCCAAAGTTCTACTCGACTCTATCAACATATGGCTCGACCGTGAAAAAGAGACAAAAAAATACAAGCTACGTCACGAAATATACTACTCATACATAAACATCAACGTATCAAGCAAGTACTACTCTGGAAATGGCAACAAAATCAGCGCCTACGATGACCTAATACGTAAACATTCTAAAAAACTTCATTGGGACTGGCGATATGTGGCTTCGCTTATATATGAGGAATCGCACTTCAACCCAAACATCAGCAACCCTTCAGGTGCATACGGAATTATGCAGCTCATGCCTGCAGCCTATAAAAAGTTTACCCACGACAGCGCCGACATTTCAAATCCCGAAGTACAACTCATGGCAGGAATAAAGCACATCGATTACCTAAAAAAGCGCACTCCGGAAACAATTACCGACACTGCCGTAATAATAAGATACGTACTTATGGGTTACAATGCTGGACACGGACACGCAGAAGACGCCTACCATCTTGCCGAGAAATATGCTGGAAATACAAATTCGTGGCACACCCTGGCAGAATACATGAGCTTGCTAAACGACAGGACATACTATACCGACCCTGTGGTAAAATGCGGAAAATACAAAGGCAGCCGCACCGTTACCTTTACAAACAGTGTAGTTGACAGATACAAGCATTATAGAAATCTGATTAGGGAATAACTACCTTTCAAACGACAATTTTCCTTCATCCTCGCCTTTAATTACCACTTTCATGCCAAGAAAAGCATAATTCTGCTTTAGCGAATCTATGTCGGCATCGCGAAGGCGAATACACCCCTCGCTAAACCTACCTGGCACAGAATTTTCGTTGTTGGTACTACCGTGAATGCCAATGCCAGTAAAAGGAGACGACAAACGCATAAACCAATTCCCGTAAGCCTTTATGCTACCACGACCATCACCAAAATCGTGAGTCCACCACGATGAATTTTCAATCTTCTCAATTCGGAAAGGTTTCTTCATTGTCGATTCCGGCGTACACATATCACCACGCTTCTGCTTGTCGCCAAAATTCTTGCCCAAACAACAATCGAAACGAGCAATCATAACTGTATCTTTCTTACTTGCCTCGTAAACAGTAAGTTTCATATCCTTTTTCGACACTACTATAAAACATTTTTCCTTTACATTAGGCGTTCCAATCCCAACCGTATCTTCCTTTGTTAAAACGGCTTTTTCTTCCTTTACATCTGTATTATCACCGTTTCCTGCTGTTCCAGCCGAACACATCACACACAAAGCAGAAAACAAAAAAATCATTGTATATACAACTGGCTTTTTCATCCGAATATCTTATTTAACAAAGCTGCAAGTCTGTACCCTGCCACCAACAACTGACGCTCAACAACTTGCGCATAATCATACATAAATTTATAGGAATAATTCTCGTCAGGTTTCACATAATCGTAAATGCCACATGTTATCTTCCAGGTCTCGTTTAACCAATCCTCAGGCTTTCCACCCGACATTTCTTCAATTTCCGACTGCGAACAACGGTCTAAATTCTGCTGCCATTCGGTATATGACCATGAATGCACTCGCTCAACCATATTATAGTCCCAAATACTATGCAGGTTGGTTTTCTGATTGAACCACTTTAGGGAAAATTCGTTTCCGCCTCTGTCCGACAATCTTCCAACATGCATCGGACAATGCATATCGCCCACAAGATGAATAAGCATACGCAAATAATCGAACTTGACGCTGTCGGAAAGTTCATTCTGATGATTTCCCAACGAGTCAATCAGCATATTCATAGCCGAAAGCACATCGCCTTTGGGATTTCGCGGCATCTTCTGCGGCGTATATCCTTCATCAACATTAAAATAATGCCATGTCTTTGTGCGATCATAACCACCATTCCAATACGGAGAATTCTGCACGTTGTCCATCCACGACGAATAATATATCAAAGACTTGCCACCAAGAATTTTATCAATATTTTCCTTGGCCTTTTCGGTAAGATGCTGCTCCGCTATGCAAGCCACAACATCGTGCCCCTTTTGCCCCCAAGCAAAAACATTATTGCTTACGTTCAGCAAGATCAAAACACCAACAATAATATTAACGATCTGTCTCATACTAAAATATTATGCTAATTCCATATCAATCTGCTTCTTTTCGAGGTTTACATCCGAAATGCGAACTTTCACCTCGTCGCCAAGCCTGTAAATCTTACCGGTTTCTATTCCCTGAAGGCAATATTCCTCGGCAAAGAACTCGTAGTTGTCGTCCATAAGCGTGCGTACATGAACCAAACCTTCGCAAGCCGACTCCTTCAGTTCTACAAAGAAACCATATTCCTGAACGCCAGAAATAACGCCGTCGAAAACATCGCCAATCTTGTCCTGCAGGAATTCCGCCTGCTTGTACTTTATGGAACTGCGTTCAGCCAAAACTGCCTGCTGCTCCTTGAACGAACAATGCTTGCACTTCAGCTCAAGGTCTTCGACATCAGGAGTTTGACTGCGCATGTAAGCATAGAGCAGACGATGTGTCATCACATCTGGATAACGGCGGATTGGCGAAGTAAAGTGCGTGTAAAAGTCGAATGCCAAACCATAATGACCTATGTTCTTGGTCGAATACACTGCCTTTGCCATTGCCCTAACTGCAAGATTTTCAATTATGTTCTGCTCAGGCTTACCTTTCACATCGTTTACCAAGCCGTTCAGCGAATTCGAAAGAGCAATGCTGTTCGACATATCAATCGAATAACCGAACTGACTAATGAATGTCGAGAAATTCGACAGTTTGTCGTAGTTCGGTTCTGCGTGAACACGATAGACGAAAGGCTTGTGCTTCTTGCCAATAAGTTCGGCAACATTGCGGTTTGCAAGCAACATAAATTCCTCAATCAAATTGTTTGCTTCCTTTGCCTCTTTGAAATATACGCTTACGGGACGGGCATCTTCGTCAAGCACAAACTTAACCTCCTTATGTTCGAAGTTGAATGCGCCCTTCTGGAAACGAGCCGAACGCAAGATTTTTGCCAACTCGTTCAGTTTCAATATTTCCTCGGCGAAATCACCCTTGCCAGTCTCGATGATTTCCTGCGCCTCCTCGTATGCGAAACGCCTGTCGGACGAAATTATGGTCTTCATCGGCTTGAAACTGAGCACTTCGGCCTTGTCGTTCATCTCGAACACAGCCGAGAAACAGAACTTTTCCTCGTTGGGACGAAGCGAACACAGGAAGTTGCACAATCTTTCGGGCAACATCGGCACCGTCCTATCGACAAGATACACAGAAGTTGCACGGTTGAAAGCCTCGTCGTCGAGCGGCGTGTTTTCGCGCATATAATGAGTGACATCGGCGATATGCACACCTATTCTATAATTACCATTTTCTAGTTTTTCAAACGAAAGCGCATCGTCGAAGTCCTTTGCATCGGCTGGGTCGATTGTGAAAGTCGGTGCATTGCGGAAATCCTCGCGCGTCTTAAGGTCGTAGTCGGTGATTTCAAACTTAATGCGGTTTGCTTCGCGCTCAATGTCTTCGGAGAATTTTGCAGGAAGTCCATACTCGGCAAGGATGGCGTGCATCTCGGTGTTGTTGTCGCCAGCTTCACCAAGAACTTCAATCACCTTTCCCACAGGATTCTGACGACCGTTGGGCCATTCCTCAATCTCGACAAGCACCTTCTGGTCTTCCTTTGCGCCCATAAGCCTGTCGGACGGAATAAGGATGTCATACATAACCTTCTGGCTATCTGGGATCATGAATGAGTAGTGTCCAGCCGTGCGGATAGTCCCGACAAACTGAGTCCTTGCCCTGCGAATGACCTCCACAACCTCGCCTTCGAGTCTGTTGCTCGACTTGCGTGCATAAAGGCTAACCTTCACGGTATCACCATCGAAGGCAGAATTAAGGTTCTTGAACGAAACAAAAATGTCCTCCGACAATTCTTCGCTGGTAACGAAGGCATTGCCTGTCTTTGTAATCTCAAGAGTACCAACGACATTGCCCGACTTGGCTTTCAGTTTGAACTTTCCGCGCGAAGCCTCCTTGAGCGTTCCAGCCTTTGTAAGTTCGCACAGAATCTGGTTTATCAATGTCCGCGACGACGGTTCTGTATAGCCCAGTTTTGTAGAAATCTGCTTGTAGTTGAATTCCTTGTTTGGGTTTTCGTAGAATACGCCCATTATGCCGCTCGTCAAGGTTTTCTTGTCGCGACCTAAATTATCATCGTTGCTTCTTCGAGGCATAGTAATGTTTAGTTTGTAAATTTAAAACAATGTATCCTGCGTTCCTGGCATAAACTTGTTCAAGTGCCTGTAGGCCTTTTCGGTGGCTTCGCGGCCGCGTGGAGTGCGCTTTATGAAGCCTTCCATTATCAAGAACGGCTCATAGACTTCCTCCAAGGTACCTTCGTCCTCGCCTACGGCAGTTGCAATGGTCTTCAGACCGACAGGTCCGCCACCGAACTTCTCAATGATTGTAAGCAAAATCTTGTTGTCCTGCTCGTCGAGACCGTACTGGTCGATGTTGAGGGCCGACAGCGAATGCTTTGCAATAGGAAGATCGATGCTTCCGTTGCCAATCACCTGTGCAAAGTCGCGGACACGGCGCAGCAAGGCGTTTGCAATACGTGGTGTACCACGGCTACGGCGCGAAATCTCAAATGTAGCATCTTCCGTAATCTGCACGTTTAACAGTGAGGCAGAACGCTTTACAATCTTGCAAAGTACATCGGCGGTATAGTACTGCAAATGGCAGTTGATACCGAAACGCGCACGCAGAGGGCTTGTCAGCAAGCCCGAACGGGTTGTCGCACCGATGAGCGTAAACGGCTCGAGCGGAATCTGCACCGAACGTGCAGCTGGACCTTTGTCGATAAGTATGTCGATGCGGAAATCCTCCATTGCCGAGTACAAGTATTCCTCGACAAGCGGATTCAAGCGGTGAATTTCGTCGATGAAAAGCACATCATTCTTTTCCAAACTTGTAAGAAGTCCAGCAAGGTCGCCTGGCTTGTCGAGCACCGGTCCCGATGTGGTCTTGAACCCGACGCCAAGTTCGTTTGCAATGATATTTGCAAGCGTTGTTTTGCCAAGACCCGGAGGGCCGTGCAGCAAAACATGGTCGAGAGCCTCCTCGCGCATCTTGGCGGCCTTCACAAAGACCTGAAGGTTCTCAACGATATTTGATTGCCCGTTGAAGTCGTCGAATTCAAGCGGTCGCAGAGCCTTTTCAAACTCTTTTTCCGCAGGAGTCATAGTTTCCTCTTCGGGACGCACATAGTTGTTCATAGTAGTAAATTTGTTGCAAAGTTACACAAAATAAATGATTGTTTTCACGATGAAGACTGCTACATATAGACATTTTATCAACAACAGACGCCACATAAAATTCTTTTATGCCGCGTTTTCAAATGAATTGCAAGCTTTTTTCAAAAAAAATATTAGAATTTGAAAAAAAAGTCCCATATTCGCGACCGATTTGTGAGATGAAGACAAATTTTAAGGAACGGTATCGGAAATTCATGTTCTGGCGTGTGCGAAACATGTCGGACAGAACCTTTATGACCATACTCGCCTTCATCGTCGGCATAGCCGTGGGACTGGCAGCCGTCGTCATGAAAAACTCGGTGCACCTCGTCCGCGAACTGGTTATCACAATCATCGAAACGACACATATAAATTATCTGTTCTTCATATTCCCTGCTATTGGAATACTGCTGACCTTAATCTTTGTAAAGGTATTCATCAAGAAAAAGCTTGGACACGGCATACCAATGGTCCTGTACAACATGTCGCAAAACGAAGGCCGCATACCGAAGCACAACATGTTTTCGCGAATCATAGGCAGTTCGCTTACCGTCGGTTTCGGCGGTTCGGTCGGACTGGAAGGCCCTATCGTCGCTACCGGTGCTGCAATCGGCAGCAATATGGGACAGCTTTTCCACTTGAAATACAAGCAGGTAATACTGCTGATTGCCTGTGCATCTGCTGGTGCTATCGCCTCTATATTCAAGGCTCCGATTGCGGGTATAATCTTCTCGATGGAAGTCATGATGCTCGACCTTTCAACCGCCTCGTTGTTACCATTGCTCGCGGCATCAATTTCGGCAACGCTGACATCATACCTCTTCCTCGGACAAAATGTCGTATATCCAGTTGAACATACCGACCCGTTCATGCTCCGCGACACTGGATTCCTGGTGGTATTCGGAATTCTGTGCGGACTGCTATCACTTTATTTTTCAAAGCTTTACCTCGCGCAGAACAATTGGTTCAAGAAGATAAAGAACGACTGGGTAAAGTTCGCAATCGGCTCTGTGGCTCTCGGTCTGCTCGTATTCCTTTTCCCGACATTGTACGGTGAAGGTTTCGAAACTATCAACGCCGCATTGCGTGGCGACTTCAGCGTAATATTTGCAAGCACATTCTACTCCTCGATGCCGATTCTGCAATCGTTCTGGGGAATTGCAATCATATTGCTATTAATTATACTGCTGAAAGTCTTTGCGACAGGATGTACCTTTGGTGCTGGAGGTGCTGGCGGAATATTTGCACCATCGCTGTTCCTTGGCGCTATACTCGGATTACTTTACGCCCACATATGCCAATCGTTAGGCTTTGAAATTTCGGTTGGCAACTACGCACTTATCGGTATGGCAGGCCTTATCGGCGGCATAATGCACGCTCCTTTCACGGCAATATTCCTTATTGCCGAACTCACTGGTGGCTATTCGCTGTTTGTACCTCTGATGATTGTATCGACCATCTCCTATTTCGTGACACGTGCGGCGATGCCCAACTCGGTTTACACGATTCTTCTGGCAAAGCGCGGCGAACTCCTCACCCACAATGCCGACCGCAACATGCTTGCAATGATGAAGCTGGAACAGTACATCGAACGCAACTTCCTCACCATTCACGAAGACGCTACTCTGAGAGACCTAACCAAGGTAATCTCACATTCAACACGTACAATCTACGTCGTAGTAGATTCCGAAAACAACTTCAAGGGACTTGTATGGCTCGACCAGATAAAACACTTGATTTTCAAGACAGAGATGTACGACACCACCAAGGTTAAAGACCTGATGTTCTACCCATCGACAACCATCGAATACGGCATGAGCGTACAGGAAGCAGCCGAACTTTTCGAAAATTCCAACAACTACAACATCGTCGTCATCGACAAGGGCAAATACGTCGGATTTGTTTCCCGCGCCACCATTTTTTCCAACTACAGAAAGATGATAAAGGAATTCGCAAACGATTAATGAGGCTAGAAGGCTAACAGGCTAGAAGGCTAAAAGCCCGCAAGACCGCAAGCCCGTTAGACTGTTAGCCTGTCAGACTGTCAGACTTCTAGCCTGCGAGACTGCGAGACTTCTTACTTCAAACACCGCGCTGTTGACAAAAGTTTTATGACAATGTTTTTTCCCGTTTTTTAATAGGTATTTTTGCAGAAAATTAAAATTTGCAGAAAATGAGACATTTAGATTTTGATACATTACACCTTTTCAGTGTTGAATCGCTGAAAAAAGCAGGTGTTCCCGAAAACGATGCAGAAGTTATAGCCGATGTTCTTCTTGAAGCCGACAAACTCGGAATCGACTCTCACGGCATCAACCGCTTGAAACCGATATACTTGGACAGAATCAAGGCTGGAATCGTAAACCCGGTTACCAAGGTTGACATTCTGCGCGAAAGTCCTACTACCGCCCTGCTCGACGCCAACAACGGCATGGGACATGTAGTTTCGAAACAGGCAATGCAGATGGCTATCGACAAGGCAAAGAAATTCGGCATGGGTATGGTTGCAGTTCGCAATAGTTCGCACTACGGAATTGCTGGTTACTATGGACTTATGGCTGCTCGCGAAGGCATGATCGGTCTTACTGGCACAAACGCCCGTCCATCGATTGCACCGACATTCGGTGTTGAAAACATGCTTGGCACCAACCCGCTCACATTCGTAATCCCCACCGACGAAGAATTTCCGTTCTTCCTCGACTGCGCTACGTCGGTAAGCCAGCGCGGAAAGTTCGAATACTACGCCAAAGTCGGCAAAGACCTGCCCAAAGGCTGGTGCATCGACCGCGAAGGCAACTCCAAGACCAACTCTGAGGAAGTCCTCGACGACCTTGTAAAAGGCAAGGCTGCACTTGCTCCGCTCGGTGGAATCGGCGAAGAAACAGCAGGCTACAAGGGTTACGGATACGCAACTGTCGTTGAAATATTATCGTCGGCATTGCAGTGCGGCGGATACATGAAGGCCCTCACCGGTCTCGACGAAAACGGCAACAAGAAGCCTTACCGTCTCGGACATTTCTTCATTGCAATAAATGTTGAAACCTTCCAGGACCTCGATGTTTTCAAGAAAAATGCAGGAAATCTGCTCCGCGACCTCCGCAACTCACAGAAAATGCCTGGTCACGACCGCATATACACCGCCGGAGAAAAAGAATACGAAAACTTCCTCAAGCGTCGCGAAAACGGTGTTCCAATTCCAGATTCACTTTGGGAAGAAATGATTGGTGTAACCAAGGACTACAAACTCGACAAGTTCTACAGACTGTTCGGGTTAGAATAAAACGAACACTTAAAGCTCAAATAATCAAAAAAGCACCGATTTGGTGCTTTTTTTAGTATTCTACGCTCCCATACAGTTCATATTCCGAAGCATCATCGATCTTGACATTTACAAAATCGCCGACCTTGTATTTTTCGGAATACGGGAACAAAACCTCGTTATCAACTTCCACAGAGTCGAACTCGGTACGACCGACAAACATATCGTCTTCGATATAGTCGATAAGCACGCGGAAAGTCTTGCCGATCTTCGCCAGATTGGACTGCAACGAGATTTCCTGCTGGATTTCCATTATACGCTCGGCACGTTCGTCCTTCACTTCCTGCGGAACAACATCGCTGAATTCCGACGCTGCAGCAGTTCCGTCCTCCTCGGAATATGTAAACACGCCTAGTCGGTCGAATTTCTGTTCCTTGACAAAGTTCACAAGTTCCTCAAATTCAGCATCTCCCTCGTTCGGGAAACCGACGAGCATAGTGGTGCGGATTACCGCCTCTGGAATTGCCTTGCGAATCTTGTTGAGCAAAGCAATAGTCTGCTGCTTTGTGCCTCCGCGGTGCATTCCCGTGAGAACCTTGTCGGAAATATGCTGCAAGGGAATGTCGATGTACTTGCAAACCTTTGGGTTGTCGCGGATGACATCGAGCAGACGCTCTGGGAACAAGAAGGGATATAGGTAGTGCAGACGAATCCACTCGATACCAGCGATTTCAGACAACCGTTCTACCAATTCAGGCAACATAAAGCGGTGTTCCATATCGTAGCCGTAGTAGCACAAGTCCTGCGCAATGAGTATCAGTTCCTTGACACCGCTTTTTGCAAGTTGCTCGGCCTCGGTGACAATATCGTCCATCTGACGCGAAACATACTTGCCCTTGAACAGCGGAATTGCACAGAAAGCACAGTTGCGCACACAACCTTCCGAAATCTTAAGGTAGGCGTAATGTCCTGCCGCACTCGACACGCGCGAATTTGCCTTGCCCTCGTCCGACTTCTTGCCAAGGAAAGCTAGCAGTTCGTCAATCTTGTAGTTGCCGCACATAAAGTCAACCTCTGGCAGTTCTGCCTTCAAGTCGTCGTAGTAGCGAGCCGACAAGCATCCGAACACGACAATCTTCTTCAATTTCGACTTGCCCTTTTCGCCGGCAAGCTTCAAGATTGCATTTATCGACTCCTCCTTGGCATCGTTTATGAAACCGCAAGTATTTACAAACGCTATTTCGGCATCCGTCTCGTCCGAATCGAACACAACCTCGTAGCCATTTGCTACAAGCTGTGCTGCAAGCTTCTCCGAATCAACAAGATTCTTCGAGCAGCCCATCGTCACTATATTGACCTTCGACATAGATGAAAATTTTGCGCAAAGATACAAAAAACGCTAATCATCGCCACTAACGCTTGATAAACAATCTTACTTCTCCTAATACCACCATCCCACGCAAACAAAACCGTCTATGTAAAGAAAAATATTTATCAAAAATCATCTATGTACAGAAAAAAAAATAATAATATTTTTCTATATAAAGAAAATTTGATATCTTTGCAGCAAGATATATAATTGTACTAAACAACTGATTTTATGGAAAGTGTATATAGAATATCGGCACAGCTTATCGAAAAAACATCTACGGACATTATCAGATATTTATTCGATAAGATACAATGGGGAGACAGACTGATTGGCATAAAAGGTGCGCGGGGTGTAGGCAAGACCACGATAATGCTACAATACATAAAACTGAGAATCGCAGACAGACGCAAAGCCCTGTATGTGTCGCTCGACAATATCTGGTTTACAGCGCACACATTGGTCGAACTTGCCGACTACCACAATGCCCACGGTGGCGAATACCTTTTTCTTGACGAGGTTCACAGGTATCCCAACTGGCCGATAGAAGTGAAAAACATATACGACTCATACCCAGATATGCACATCGTGTTCACAGGCTCGTCGTTGCTCGAAATCGACAACTCTATAGCCGACCTGTCGCGGAGATGCGTAATCTTCGAAATGCACGGACTGTCGTTCAGAGAGTTTCTAAACTTTGAGGGAGAACATTTCGACAAGGTGTATTCGCTGTCAGAAATCATAAAGTCACACTATGACATTGCAACACAGATTACCGCCAAAAGCAAAGTACTTCCTAAATTCGAGAAGTATTTGAAGCGGGGCTACTATCCATACTACAGGGGAAGTTCGGAAATCACATATCTCACAAAAGTTCAGCAAGTTGTAAATACCATCATAGACAACGACATTCCTGCCGTAACCGAAATAGAGTATGCCTCGCTGAAAAAGGCCAAGCAACTGCTCGTGATTCTGGCAGAGACGGTTCCTTATACGCTCAACATCCAGTCGCTTTGCACGATGATGCAAATCGGCAGGAACCAGCTTATGCGGCTTTTCGACCTTCTCGACAGGGCTGGCGTAATACGCATGATATATTCAGAAGACAAAGGACTGAAACAACTTGTGAAGCCCGAAAAGATTGTGTTCGGCAACACCAACATAATGGACGCCCTATCGGAGAAAGTTGAGACTGGCACAGTGCGGGAAACATTCTTTGCCAACCAGCTTTCGCTCGAAAATCGCATTGCCATGCCACAAAAAGGCGACTTTCTTGTAAATTCCGACTATGTATTCGAGGTTGGCGGACACGGAAAGGGATACAAGCAGATAAGCGGAGTAAAAGGCAGTTTTGTTGTGGCAGACGGAATCGAGATCGGCATAGACAACAAGATTCCTCTGTGGTTGTTTGGAATGATGTACTAAAAAAACATCTTCCGCACCTAAATTTTAACCATTCTTTTAGGAATTGGCAGCCTAAACATTAATAGCATTGAGTAACTTTGCAGAAAATTAAAATTCATACACAAATGAAGAAATATTGTATCGGCATTTTAGCCTTAAATGTATTGATTATGTTATCATCGTGCAATGAAACGAAAACGAGTGACGAACCTTTGAAGTACCCCGAGACTAAGAAGTGCGACACCACCGACAACTATTTCGGAACGGCAGTAGCCGACCCGTATAGATGGCTCGAAGACGATTTCTCGGATGAAACCGCCAACTGGGTGAAGGCTCAGAACGAAGTCACAAACAACTACTTGTCGAAGATTCCGTATCGCGAAAACATGAAAAACCACCTGAAGGACATTATGAACTACCCTAAGGAAAGCGCTCCATCAAAAAAAGGAAAACGCTACTTCTTCTACCGCAACGACGGCCTTCAGAACCAGAGCGTTCTGTACTACAAGAACTCACTCGACGGCGAAGCTGTTGAACTCCTCGACCCCAACAAACTGTCGGACGACGGCCCTGTAGCACTGTCGAACCTTGGCATTTCCGACGACGGGAACTACCTCGGCTACGCCATCTCGCGCAACGGTAGCGACTGGGAGGAAATTTTCGTAAAGAACATCGAAACTGGCGAAACACTTAACGACCACCTTATGTGGGTGAAATTCACCAGCATAGCTTGGAAGGACGACGGATTCTTCTATAGCCGTTTCCCAGAACCGAAGAACGAACTTTCGGGCGTAAACGAAAACGGTCAGCTTTACTACCACAAGGTTGGAACAGAACAAAAGGACGACCAGCTTGCATACGAAGACAAGACTAATCCAGATGTAAGCTTCACCGCCGAAGTAATCAACAAGCGTTACCTCGTCATCTATGGAAGCGAATCAACATCGGGCAACTGCCTATACTATAAGGACCTCAACAAAGCAAACTCAGATTTCGTAAAGTTGGTTGACAACTTCGAAAACGACTATGCCGTAATCGACGAAATAGACGGTAACTTCGTAGTTATAACCAACTATTTCGCTCCAGAATACAAGGTTATCAAGATTTTCCTTGACAACCCAACTCCTGCAAAATGGTTAGACCTTATTCCAAAATCGGATGCCGGTGTACTTACTGGCGTTAGTCATATCGGCAAGAAGCTGATTGCCAACTACACAAAGGACGCTCACACCGTAATACGCATCTTCGACGAGGACGGACATTTCATCAGCAACCTTGACAACGACATGATTGGAACAATCGGTGGATTTAGCGGAGACCCAGAAGATACCGAAACATTCTACACAGTAACATCTTATACAACTCCGTCGCTCATCTATAAGTACGACATTACCAACAACAAGTCGGAACTTTACAAGAAATCGGAAATCAGTTTCAATTCGGATGAATATGTTACCGAACAGAAGTTCTATGAATCAAAGGACGGAACAAAGATTCCGATTTTCCTCACCCACAAGAAAGACATCGCTCTTGACGGCACCAACCCCACCCTGCTCTACGGATACGGAGGATTCAATATTTCGCTCACACCGAGTTTCAGTGCAACACGCATAGCATGGCTCGAACAAGGCGGAGTTTACGCCGTTGCTAACATCCGTGGTGGTGGTGAATACGGCAAGGAATGGCACGAAGCAGGAACCAAGTTACAGAAGCAAAATGTATTCGATGACTTCATAGCAGCAGCCGAGTTCCTTATCAACGAGAAATATACATGCAAGGAAAAACTTGCCATCCAGGGTGGTTCTAACGGAGGTCTGCTTGTAGGCGCAGTAGTAAACCAGCGACCCGACCTGTTTGCTGTGGCAATTCCACAGGTTGGCGTAATGGACATGCTCCGCTACCACAAGTTCACTATCGGCAGATACTGGGCTATAGACTACGGTACAAGCGAGGACAACAAGGAAATGTTCGAATACCTATATAAATATTCGCCATTGCACTCTGTAAAGGACGGAGTAGATTACCCTGCAATCCTTGTAACCACAGCAGACCACGACGACAGAGTTGTACCAGCACACTCGTTCAAGTATGCAGCCACTCTGCAGAACAGCGAAATCGGCAACAAGCCACACCTGATCCGCATCGAAAGCAATGCTGGCCACGGAAGCGGCAAACCACTCGACAAAGCTATCGACGAGGTGGTTGACATATACTCGTTCATTTTCTACAACATGGGAATAGAACCAAAGTACTAAGCCAATATCATAACACAAATAGAAAATGCCAGATTTCTCTGGCATTTTTTGTTTTATATCATAGACAAAAAATAGAAAACGTTGTGCCTCAAACGACTCACAAATCACACCTATCTGTTAATTACTTTTTGAAAAAAAGTAGGTCAAAAATACATCCGATAACTACCAAACGCACTAACTTCGTAGCTGGTATTTTAAGATTTGCAAGATGATTAGTTTCACGCACTTACACGTTCACTCTCACTACTCTGTACTCGACGGAATGTCGAAGGTTCCGGATTTGATAAACAAAGCCATGAAAAACGGCATGTATGCACTTGCCCTTACCGACCATGGAAACATGTACGGCATAAAGGACTTTATGGATACAATTAAAGGTGTAAACGGGAAAACCAAGGACAAAATAAAAGAACAAGAAAAGATTCTTGCAAAAGAAGATGCCACAGAAGATGAAAAATCAGCAGCCAATCAAAAGATAGACGAGCTGAAGAAACAAATATTCAAGCCTATAATCGGCATTGAAGCATACTGCGCACGCCGTACCTTGCACGACAAGGACAAGGACTACCGCGAACCTTCGCCCGAAACTGGAAAAATGAAAATCGTGGACAGCAGCGGATACCATTTAATATTACTAGCCAAAAACAAGACCGGCTACCAGAATCTCTGCCGCTTGTCGTCGATCGGTTTCACACAAGGCTACTACAGCACGCCAAGAATCGACAAGGAAGTTCTAGAAAAATATCATGAAGGAATAATCGCCAGTTCAGCCTGCCTCGGTGGTGAAATACCGCAACTTATAATCGCCAACAAGCTCGACAAGGCCGAAGAATCAATACTTTGGTTTAAGCGCGTATTTGGCGACGATTACTACATTGAACTTCAGCGTCATAAGACCGACAAGCCTGGCGGAGCCCGCGACACATACGAGCGTCAGAAAGCCGTGAACAAGGTTCTGGTCGAATTGGCTAGAAAGCACGACATCAAGATTATAGCAACCAACGATGTTCATTTTGTTGAAGAGGAGCACGGCGAAGCCCACGAAAGACTCATCTGTCTGAGTACACAGACATTACTTAACGACCCGAACAGAGGAATGTCGTACACCAAACAAGAATGGCTAAAGTCGCCAGAAGAAATGGAAGCTATTTTCTCCGACCTGCCCGAAGCTTTGGAGAATACAATGGAAATAGCCAACAAAGTTGAAGTTTACGACATAGATTCAGGTCCTATCATGCCGGCATTCCCTATTCCCGAAGATTTCGGCACAGAAGAAGAATATCGCCAGAAATTCACACATGAGGATCTTTTCAACGAATTCACCCGCGACGAAAACGGAAACGTTGTAATGTCGCAGGAAGATGCCGAAAAAAAGATAAAGAAAATCGGCGGCTACGAAAAGTTGTACCGCATTAAGCTTGAAGCCGACTACCTTGCAAAACTTGCGTGGGAAGGCGCACACAAACGATACGGAGAAGAACTTACCAAAGAGCAGATAGACCGAATAAAATTCGAACTGCACATCATGAAGACCATGGGTTTCCCTGGATACTTCCTTATTGTACAAGACTATATACGTGGTGCCAGAGAGGAACTTGGTGTATGGGTAGGCCCGGGACGTGGTTCGGCAGCTGGCTCTGTCGTAGCCTACTGTCTGCACATTACCGACCTCGACCCACTAAAGTACGATCTTCTGTTCGAGCGTTTCCTAAACCCCGACCGTATATCACTCCCCGATATCGATGTTGACTTTGACGATGCCGGACGAGGCAAAGTACTCGACTGGGTAACCCAGAAATATGGAGAGGAAAAAGTGGCTCATATCATAACCTACGGAACAATGGCGACAAAGTCAGCAATTGCCGATGTTGGTCGCGTACAAGGAGTTCCTCTACAACGAGTAGCCGAAATAAAAGCCATGATTCCCGACAAGTTCGATGAAAAAATAAAGGATGAAAAAGGAAAGGAACCAAAGGTAAATCTGAAAAACTGTATAAAATACGTACCCGAAATAAAAGGCATAATAGAAGGCGATGACCGCAACGTAGCATCAATGATAGAATATGCCGAAGAACTTGAAGGCACTATACGTCAAGTTGGAATACACGCTTGCGGGTTCATTATAGGAGCCGACGATCTCACGAAATTCGCACCGATAAGCACTATCGAGGACAAGGAATCGGAACGACGCCTGCCAGTAACCCAGTACGATGGACATGTTATCGAAAGTGTTGGTCTTATCAAGATGGACTTCCTTGGACTGATTACGCTTTCCATTATGAAGGAAGCAGTTGCCAACATAAAGAAATCGAAAGAAATAGACTTAGACATAAACAGCATTCCAATTGACGATCCTGATACTTTCAAGATTTACTGCGCCGGAAAGACAGTCGGAATATTCCAGTTTGAATCGGCTGGTATGCAAAAATATCTGAGAGAACTCCAGCCCTCAGTATTTGAAGACCTCATCGCAATGAACGCCTTATACCGTCCAGGACCAATGGCGTACATTCCACAGTTTATCGCACGAAAGCATGGCAAGGAACCCATTACCTACGACATTCAAGTAATGGAAAAGTACCTGAAGGATACTTACGGCATTACCGTATATCAGGAGCAGGTCATGCTTCTATCAAGACTGTTGGCCGACTTCACTCGTGGCGAAAGCGATGCTCTGCGTAAGGCTATGGGTAAGAAGAAAAAGGACATCGTCGATGCCATGAAGCCAAAATTCATCGAAGGGGGCAAGAAAAACGGACACGATCCAAAAATACTGGAAAAGATTTGGAGCGACTGGGAGAGTTTTGCTTCGTATGCGTTCAACAAGTCGCATGCGGCATGTTACGCTTGGGTTTCGTATCAGACAGCCTACCTCAAGGCCCACTACCCCGCTGAATTCATGGCAGCCAACCTCACACTAAACAAAGATAAGATTGATGAGGTTACCAAGTTTATGAACGAATGCAAGCAGATGAAAATAAATGTCCTACTACCAGATATCAACGAAAGTGGACTAAACTTCACGGTAACAAAGAACGGCGACATACGCTTCGGACTTGGTGGAATAAAGGGCGTTGGCGAAAATGCGGTAATGGCAATTATATCAGAACGCGAAGCTAACGGACCTTACAAAGACATCTTTGATTTCGTATCGCGCGTCAACCTGCAGTCGGTAAACAAAAAAGCAATCGAAGCCATGGCCTTCGGCGGAACATTCGACAGTTTCGATTCTCCGACAAATCCAAATGCAACCTCACGCGATCAAATTGTCGGCAGTTCGTTCGACGGTAGCGAATCATTTATCGACACACTTATAAAATTCGGGCGCTCGGTACAACAGAAAAGCAACGACAACACCATGTCGCTCTTCGGAGCTTCCGACGATACTTCTTTCTCAATATCATACCCAAAACTTCCTCCAAAAATAGACAAGATGATATATATGCCGAAGAAACTTCAGGACGAATATTCGGTACTTGGAATATATCTTTCGGCACATCCACTCGACCGCTACAAATTATTTATAAATAACTCAAACATCACCACACTCGACGAAGCCGCCAAGATTATTGAAAGCAGAAATAAAAAAGCGAAAATGACTATAGTCGGCTATGTCACCCAAAACAAAGAGCGCAGGTCGCAAAAGACAGGCAACATATATGGTGAGTTTGCAATTATCGACTACAAGGGTGAGCTCAAATTCCCGTTATACGGCAACGACTACAGCACCTACAAGGGAAATCTTTCCGAAGGCTATATAGTGTCAATCGATGTCGAAATAAAGGAAAGGACTTTCCCAAAAAGCAAATACAACGACAAAGCCAACAACAACGGCAACGAAAAGATATTCCAAGTCTTCTATAGCAATATAAAAATGCTGCAGAATGTAACCGCCAAGTCGATAAACCTATATCTCAACACAAACGAAATCGACAGCAGTTTTAGACAAGACTTCAACAATTTGATAGAAAACAACAAAGGTAAAACCGAAATGTACCTCACTCTCCTCTCCGACTACGACAATACTAGCATAAAGCTCGTATCGAGAAGTAAAACCATAGACATAAACAACGAAGAGATTGAAAGATTTATCGATACATACTCCAATGTTGTAAAAAAAGTAGTTATAAAACAATAGAATACAAAAAAAATTATTTTAACTTTGCGTAAAATTTCAGAATGCTGATATTTATGAGAAAGTTTATCGGAATCTTAATCATACTGTTACCAATAACAGTATTTTCACAAAAAGTGGTGAATGGATTCGGTGTAGAAGTATTTCTAGGCAGATCTTATACTTCTCCCGACAATATGAATTTCAAGTACCGTGGAATTGAACACGACTGCCATATGACGGGAGAATCAGATGTTTTCGGCGGCACAGCCTATTTCCCGTTCGACTTCGGTGTAAAACGAAACAGAATCACAATCGCTCCAGGTCTTGAATATAGATCGTGCATGTTGAGCCTCGAACCTAAGGAAGGCGACAACATTATAGGAAGCGACGGCTCTATAAAGGAAGGTCTGGGACTTAAATTAATCTCGTACACTCCTCTTGTACAGGTATTGTACAGACCGCACTTCTACCTTGGTCCCATTCATATGTCGTTCAGTGTAGGTGCAAACTTCAAGTATATCGTTTACAAAACTTTGGAAATTTGCGACAAGGAGAACCTTACTCTTGTAGGATACAACAAGAACGGCACAGCTGCCGACGATGAGTACATAAACTTTATGGACAACACTTCGGCAATGCGTCTTCGCGACATTAATTTCCATATCGACCCAAGACTTGGTTTCGACTTCTACATCCAGAACTCGTTCATGATATCATTGTTCGCAATTGTTCCCGACGTACAAAGCGTCATAAGCACCAAGTCTGTTAAACTTGAATTGGGAGCAGGTGTCACCTATCTTATCAGAACCAACAAGATTACTGAAGCAAAAATTTTACAACAATATAAAAAGTAATAGCTATGAGGAATTTGTTATTAATATCAATAATTGCTATTTTCTGCATATCGACCAACCTGAACGCACAGGAAGTGGTTCCTGTAATACAGTCTGGTCACTCGGGCAGCATCATGTTTGTTGAATGGGACAACACCGGACGCTACATAGCAAGCGCCGATGACAATAACGAAATTATCATATACGACATAATCGCAGGTAAGGTATTCTATAGGACAAAATTCCCTGGCACTAAGCTTGTCACAGGAATAAAATTTTTCGAAGACGGCAAACTTTACGCAAGCAACACCGACTATGCTATATGCTTCGACCCTCAGACCTTGCAAACTACAGACGCACCTCACGGAGTTCCACCCAAGAAAATGTCGCCGAACTTCAAGGTTAGAAATTCTGCATTAAAGAAAATTGGTGGTGCTACCACATTGTTCAACCGTAGCGCATATACAAAATTCACATACGTTGCCGAATCAGAAGACAACAAATACATAATTGCCGGTGACGAAAACGGCGGCCTATATTTCTGCAATGCAAACCTAGCGCTTCAGGACTACGAGAGCGTACACAGCTTGCCAATCAACGACATTTCGTTCTCTAAAGAAGGCAACATGGTAGCTGTTGCATCTGCCGACCGTTCGGTTAGTATCTGGCGACTTCCAACCTACAAGATGGAAAAGCGCTTCATTCCAAGAAGCTTCAACATTTCGGCACTTGCATCAAGCAAAGACAACCAGTCGTTTGCTTTTGGCGATGAATTGGGATATTCTTACAGAATCACCTTCACAATAGACAAACTCATCTGCGATGCTGTTGACACTCACGATGGACAAGTAAACGACATACAGATGTCGCCCAACAACAATGTTGCTGTTACCGCTGGTAGCGACAACTCGGCAACTGTAGTCGATTTCGAAAACAAGTGCGTACTTCAGAAATTCAAAGCACAAAGCAGCTCGGGCAAGGTAAAACAAGTGTTCGACATCAAGGCTATTCAGGAACAAGCATTGAAGGGTAACGATGCAAAAAATAGCATCTACGACGAAAACGTTTACTCGGTAGCAGTTAGCCCCGACGGCAAATACATTGCCTACTCGGCTGGCAAATGGGGACTTAGCGACCCTGTTCTTAAATTTGCCAATATCTCATCGCTCAACATACTTGGAGCAAAAAACGAACGCACACCTAAGAAAGGTGTTGCCCAGGGTATGGCAGTGGCAAACAACATGCACATATTCAAGCAGATGTGCTTCGATACTACAAACAATCTGTATGGCATTGGCGAAGAAGACAGAAAGATATATAGGTACAAGCCGACAATCGCTGGGTTCGGCGTAGGTACAGAATGTGAAATGGACATGCTTACCGAAAACGCAAAACTCGACAACACATTGCTTGTCCGCCAGAAACTGGAGCCGACAATGGACGACTACTACATCATCAAGATAGACCCATCAACTGGCGACGTTTACAAATGCAAGGGATATGAAATCGAACGTCTTGGTAAAGACGGCAAGAACGTAACTTATAAGGGACAATATGGGTTTATCAACGATTTCATCCTGATGAAAGGCCAGCAGTTCCTCATTGCTTCGGCAAAAGATGCATCGCTCAACATCTACGACATTCAGTCGGGTAAGAAACTTTTGAGCATCTATGTTGTTGATGGCGGTAAGCTTATCTACGTAACTCCCGAACACTACTACATGGCTACAGGCGATGCTATCACAGGTCTCGGATACTACCACGAAGGCAAGATTTATCCAGCAGAACAGTTCGACCTTAGATACAACCGCCCCGACCTTGTTTTGAAATCGCTCGACATTTTCGACAACGAAATCATCGCCATGTACAAGTCGGCATACAAGAAGCGTATCCAGAAACTCGGATTTACCGAAAGCATGTTGAACGGCGAACTCGAGCTTCCAGAAATAAAGATAATGAACCTCAACGAGATACAGCTTACCACCCGTCAGTCGAAGACATTTATGAAACTGTCGTTGAAGGATGCCAACTACAACCTCAACCGACTCAACGTATATGTAAACGACGTTCCGGTTTATGGCACAAACGGTATGGATTTGAGCGATAGATACTCGCGTGAAACCATTGTTAACATTGAAATTCCGCTGTCGTCAGACAGAAATGTAATACAACTTTCGTGCACCAACGAAAAAGGTATGGAATCGCTTAAGGAAGAGATTGAAGTTTACTACGATAATCCCGACAAGAAGAAAAAGCCGACACTTTACCTTATCTCGCTCGCAGTTGCCGAATACGAACAATCGGAATACAACCTGCGCTACACCATCAACGATGGCCGCGGTTTTGTAAAATTGTTCACCGAACATGCAGAGAAGTTCGACCATGTTGTTGTTGACTCACTATACAACAGCAACTGTACAAAGAACAACTTCCTTGCTCTCAAGGAAAAGCTTTTGAAGACCAATGTTGACGACTATGTATATGTACATATCGCAGGTCACGGTTTGCTTGACGATGACCTCAACTGGTACTTCGCTACTCAGAACATCGACTTCTTCGACCCGTCGGTAAACGGACTTAAGTACGAAGAGATTGAAAGCGTACTCGACGGCATCCCAGCACGTAACAAACTCCTATTGATGGATGCCTGCCACTCTGGTGAAGTTGACAAGGAAGACGGTGTTGAAATTGCTGACAAGGCCGAAGGCGACGAAACCCGTGGTGCCGTAACTGTAAACAAGCGTAAAAAGACAAAGAACAGCCTTGGTAACTCGTTCGAACTTATGCGTCTGCTCTTCAGCGACCTTAAGAAGGGAACAGGAACCATTGTTATCTCAGCTGCATCGGGCGGTGGTTACGCATTGGAAAACGAATCTATCGAAAACGGTATCTTCACCTACTGCCTCATGGATGCGTTCAAGAAGAACAAGGCAGACAAGAACAAGGACAAGTCGGTATCGGTTTCAGAACTTCGTAGTTTCATCTTCGATGGCGTAAACAAGATGAGTGAAGGAAAGCAGCAGCCGACCTCACGACAAGAGAACTTGCAGAACGACTTTAGCGTTAAATAAGAAAAAGGAGGCTTGAGCCTCCTTTTTTTATTTCATCAATTATTATTTTTTAGAAAAACGGATTATTCTCCAACTCGTAACCAATCGTAGTACTGCCCCCATGTCCAGGCAAAGCCTTACAATCGGCAGGCAATACAAACAGCTTCTTAGAAATACTTTCAATCAACTGAGCATAGCTTCCGCCAGGCAAATCGGTGCGCCCTATCCCACCGCAGAACAAGGCATCGCCACAAACGACAAAATTCCCGGCTTCGCAATACAAGGCTACACTTCCCTGCGAATGTCCAGGCACTTCCAGAACCTTCAATGATGAATTGCCAAACTTGATAATGTCGCCATCGGCAATATTCTGGTCGGGTAACGACTGTGGATTCATACGGAAACCGAACATCGCAGCTTCCCTACCTACATTCGCAATTAGGTCGTTATCCTTGAAATTTGCTAGCACTGGAACCTTATACTCAGTCTTGAGCCTGTCGTTGCCACATATATGGTCAAGATGCCCGTGAGTGTTAACAATATACTTCACATGCAACCCCTTGCTAGCGACAAACTGCCTGAGCAACGACATTTCGCCATCAGAATTAACAGCGCCGTCTATAATAACAGCTTCGTGAGTTTCATCATATACTATATAGGCATTTACGCCAAAATCGTTAAAGACAAATATTTTAAGCTCAACCATATAAAAATTTCTAATCGTTGTTTCTAGAATGTTTCCATCTTCGATGCGACCAAAGCCAGAATTCGGGACATTCGACAATATCCTTCTCAAGACGCGAAAAATACAATCTTGTTATTTCGCCTTGCTCGTATTGCTGAGGATTATCTATCAGTTTTTCAAACGTCAATTTGTAATGTCCACGGCGAGGCTTCGAAATCTTCATATAAAGCGCAGGCATATTCATTTTTCGCGCATAAGCCTCAGGACCATGTATGCAGGCTGTATCGTGGTTAAGAAAATCGAGCCATATTGCACGCTCGACATTAGACGGGCTCTGGTCGGCAGCCATAATCACTCCAAAGGGACCATTGCCGATACTACCATCAAAAACCGACTTGGTCTGCTGTACTGCCACCATTTTCATTCCGAATCTGCCGCGCCTTGTAACACCATACTTCTCAGAGTACTTGTTTGTAAGCGGCAAATACAATGCCACTGTCTGATGCTTGATAGCCATATCGGTAGCAAGCATACCATATTCCCAGTTTCCGTAGTGGCTAGTAAGCAACAAAACCGACTGTCCACGATCGAAATATTCGTTTGGAATTTCTACATTCTCGACCACATAGCGTTTCTGTATCTGCTTGCTCGAGATTGTCATGGCTTTTATCGCCTCCAATGTCACATCGGAAAGATGATGGTAAAATTTCTTGGTAAGTGTTTTTATCTCCTTTTCCGTCTTTTCGGGGAAAGATTTTCTCAAGTTATCAATTACCACTTTCTTTCGATACCCTGCTACATAATATATTATGAAATAGAATACATCCGCCCAGAAATAAACCAAGAAGAATGGTGTTATCCTAGAACAGAAAACAAGAAAGCGAAACGATATATACTCGAGAAACTTCATGCCATTAAATGGTCTTCAACTTAGCAATTGCCTCAGTTGGATTCTCAGCGCCAAACACCGCACTGCCAGCCACAAGCGCATTTGCGCCAGCTTTCACGATTTCGCGATGGTTGTTGGTATCCACGCCGCCGTCAACCTCGATTATAACCTCTGGATTTACGACATTGGCGAGATTCCTAATTTCGGTAATCTTCTTAAGGCTGTTCTTTATGAACGACTGTCCGCCAAATCCCGGATTTACCGACATTATCAATACCAAATCGATTTCGGGAAGTATATCTTCGAGCAACTTAACCGATGTATGCGGATTTACCGACACGCCAGCCTTCATGTCTGCAGCCTTTATTTCCTGTATGGTACGATGCAAATGAGTACAAGCCTCATAGTGAACAGTAAGTATGTCGGCGCCAGCGTTCTTGAACGCGGTAATATACCTTTCAGGCTGCACTATCATCAGATGTACATCCAAAGGCTTCTGAGCCAACTTCTTCACACTTTTTACAACTGGCAATCCAAACGAAATATTCGGGACAAACACGCCATCCATAATATCGAGGTGAAACCAGTCGGCCTCACTCCTATTTATCATTTCAATGTCCTTGCCGAGATTATTAAAATCAGCCGAAAGCAACGACGGTGATACGATTATCTTCTTCATAGTTCTATTATATTAAGGCTCGCAGGCGAACAGGCCAAAGGCAGACTGGCAATACTGCAAGACTGTTAGACTGTTAGCCAATTAAAACACATTTGCATAAACTTTCACATCCTCAGCGGTTATTTCAGGTCCGCACAATATCACAAGTCTTTCGATGACATTCTTAAGTTCGCGCACATTTCCACGCCAATTTATCTTCTTTAGTTCCTCCAATGCCTCTGGAGAAATCTTCTTTGTCGGGAAATTCTGTTCTTCACAACAGGTTTTGATAAAATCGTCAACCAACAAAGGAATATCTTCGGTGCGCTCGTTGAGCGAAGGCATGTGTATGATGATTACACTCAACCTATGGTACAAGTCCTCGCGGAAATTGTTTTTCTCGATTTCTTCGCGCAGATTCTTGTTTGTTGCAGCTATAACCCTAACATTTACAGTAACATCCTTGTCACTACCAATGCGTGTAATACGATTTTCCTGCAAAGCCCTAAGCACCTTAGCCTGAGCAGCAAGGCTCATGTCGCCAATTTCGTCGAGGAACAAAGTTCCGCCGTCGGCCTGCTCGAACTTGCCAGCCTTATCTTTTACAGCACCAGTAAAGGAGCCTTTCATGTGACCGAAAAGTTCACTTTCGATAAGTTCGGAAGGAATTGCAGCGCAGTTAACCTCGACAAACGGAGCCGAAGCACGGTTGCTTTTTTCGTGAATCCAGTGAGCGACAGCCTCCTTGCCAGTTCCGTTGCTTCCAGTTATAAGCACTCTGGCATCGGTTGGTGCAACACGGTCGATAAGTTCCTTGACTTTAAGCATTCCAGGAGTTTCGCCAATCATCTTGTATTTTGAATTTACCTTTTTCTTAAGGTTTTTAGTCTCAACAACCAAATTCGACCTGTCGAGGGCATTGCGGAGAGTTACCAGCAAGCGGTTCAAATCCAAAGGCTTCTGAATGTAGTCGAAAGCACCTTTCTTTATTGACTCCACAGCGGTATCGACATCGCCATGTCCCGAAATCATTACAATTGGCGTTTCAGGTGAATTCTCGCGCAACTTGTCGAGTACTTCCATGCCGTCCATTTTAGGCATCTTAATATCGCAGAACACAGCATCGAATTTTGTTCCCGATGCCATTGTAAAGCCCTGTTCGCCGTCCTCGGCCACCTCAACCTTATGACCCTCAAGTCCTAGTATATCCTTCAGCGTATTTCTGATGCTACGCTCATCATCGATGACAAGAATTTTAGCCATTTTCGATTAAATTTCAATTTTTTGCAAAGATAATCTTTTTAAGTGAAAACATCTCACTTTTCTGCAGACACAAAGAATAAAAAAAGGGGAAGCAAAGCCTCCCCTTGGGTTGTATGAAAAATTCTCTTTTAGTCTTCTTCCTGCTTGTTTGCTTCGTATTCCTTAAGCAATGCATCCTGTACATCAGGTGGAACCTGCTGGTATTCAGCAAAGCTCATGCTGTACATTGCACGACCGCCGGTATTTGCGCGAAGTGAAGTCGAGAAAGTTGCCATTTCGGCCAGAGGAACGCGAGCAGTGATCTTCTGGAATCCCTTTTCGCTCGACATACCCTGAACGATAGCACGACGACCATTCAAGTCGCTGATAACATCACCCATTCTGTCGCCTGGAACGAGAACTTCGAGGTCATAAACAGGTTCCATGATCTTTGGACCAGCGAGCTTAAATGCCTGGCTGAATGCGTTACGAGCAGCGATGATGAATGCGATTTCCTTTGAATCAACAGGGTGCATCTTACCGTCGTAAACGAATACTCTGATGTCGCGAGCGTAAGAACCAGTCAAAGGACCTTCTTCCATCTTCTGCATCAAACCCTTCTTGATTGCGGGCATGAAGCTTGCATCGATAGCACCACCTACAACGCAGTTGTAGAACTCGAGGCGACCACCCCACTTCAGAGGAATTTCTTCCTTAGCCTTGATGGTCATAACCTGTTCCTTGCCGTC